>JBBAPL010000044.1:0-34678 GCA_040400895.1 Aquabacterium sp. | reverse complement strand
GAACACCAGTCGCTTGCAGCCGGCGGCGCGCATGGCCTCGCAGGTGGTGACCAGCCCGCCGATGTTGTTGCGGTAGTAGGCCAGCGGCTGCGCCGTGCTCTCGCCCACCGCCTTGAAGGCGGCGAAGTGCACCACCGCGTCGATGGCGTGGCGGCTGAAGATGCCCTGCATCGCGGCGGCGTCGCACACGCTGGCGCGCTCGAACACCGGGGTCTGGCCACTCAGCCGCTGCAGGCGGTTCAACACCTCGGGGCTGCTGTTGGAGAAATCATCGACGCCCACGACGGCGAACCCGGCGCCCTGCAGCGCCAGCCAGGTGTGCGATCCGATGTAGCCGGCAGCGCCGGTGAGCAGGATGGTGGGCATGGGTGCGGCGGCCCGGGTCACTGCAGCACGAACTGGCCGTAGCAGCTGACCGTGTTGCTGTTGTACGGGTTGCCGACCTGGCTGACGCTGCGGTTGTCGTGGCCGAGGTTGCAGCCCACCTGGATGGCGCGGGTGGGCAGCCAGCGCGCGCCCAGGCTCAGCGCGGTGGTGCGGTCGCTGCCGGTGATGGCGAAGCGTGTGCCTTCAAAGCTGCGGCGGATGTGGTCGATGCCCGCCGTCAGGGCAATCTTGGACGTCAGTTCATAGTCGGCGCCGGCCCGCAGGGCCGTGCTGACCCGGTCGAACTCGATCGACGGCGTCTGGCCCTGGAAGTCGAAGGTCGAACTGCCCTGGCTCAGGTCCCGCGACAGCCGCAGGTTCAGCTTGACCTTGCCGGTGATCTGGCTGGTGCCGCGCAGCTCGGTCGTCAGGCCGGAGAAGTCGCGCTGGGGCGAGTTGGTGTGGTCGGTGCTGGTGTGGCTGATGCGGGCGTACAGGTTGGTCAGGCCGCTCGGGTCCCAGGATCCGGTCAGGTCGATGTCGCGGCGCTTGTAGGGGTCGTCGCGCGACTCGTACTCCACCTGCGACTGGCGCCAGGCCAGGCCCACCGTGGCAGCGCCACCCAGGCGGTAGCGACCTCCCAGCGACATGCTGTTGCGGCTGTACTCCGACCCGGCGTAGGCCTGGGCCGAATAGCGCACCTGCTGGTGGCTGGCGGTGGCTTCGCCGGTGAGCCGGGTGACCACACCGATGCGCACGGTGGCGTTGATCTGGTTGTTGTCCTCGATGTTGCGCTCGGCCACCTGGCCGGCCTGGTAGGCCGGGTCGTAGCCGCGCAGGCTGCGGTCGGCGCTGACACCCAGCCGGCCCGAAATGCGATCGACCGTGGCCCAGTCCAGGCCCAGGTTCAGGCCGTAGCCCTCGTTGTTCAGCTGGTCGTTCTTGGCGAACCGGCTGGCGCGCAGCGAGCCGCTGCCGCTCAGCCGCTGGCGGCCCCAGGTCTGGTCGACGCCCGCCACCAGCGACGTGGTGGCGATGGTGTCGGATGTGCTTTGCGCACCGGCGGGCAGGCCGACATTGCCGCCTACCCGGTACAGGTTGGACTCATGCGCCAGCGATTGCGACACGCCGATGTAGTACGGGCTGGTCTCGGCCTGTGCCGGGGATGTGCCGAGCAGGGCGGCTGCGGCCACCGCCGTGGTGGCCAGTGCGTGGGCCAGGCGGGTGGCGCGGGGCGAGGTTGGGTGGCGCATACAGGCTCCAGAAAGTACCGGCGGGGCCGGCAGACATCAGCGGTCAGGTCAGACCGGATCAATAGGCCCGGCTGTCGGCCAGCACAGACTTGACGGTTCGCAGGATGATCACCAGGTCGAGCCCGAGTGACCAGTTGCGCAGGTACTCCAGGTCGTACTCGACGCGGGCCTGCATCTTGTCGAGGGTCTCGGTCTCGCCGCGGTGGCCGTTGACCTGCGCCCACCCGGTGATGCCGGGCTTGACCTTGTGCCGCACCATGTAGGCCTTGATCAACTGGCGGTACATCTCGTTGTGCGCCACGGCGTGCGGCCGCGGGCCGACGATGCTCATGCGGCCCTGCAGCACGTTGATGAACTGGGGCAGTTCGTCCAGCGACGTGCGGCGGATGAAGGCGCCGAACGGCGTGATGCGCGCATCGCCCTTGGTGGCCTGCTTGACCACCGGCCCGTCGTCCGTGGCGGTCATCGAGCGGAACTTGTAGACGACGATCTCCTCGCCATCCAGCCCGTTGCGCTTCTGGCGGAAGATGACCGGGCCGGACGAGGTCATCTTCACGCCGATGGCCACCGCGACCATGATCGGGAAGATCAGCAGCAGGATCAGCGTGGACAGGACCACGTCGCTGATGCGCTTGATCATCCGGTTGATGCCGGTGAACGGGGTCTCGCAGATGCCCACCACCGGCACGCCGCTCATGTCCTGCAGCCGGCCCTGGATGATGCTGATGCCGAAGACGTCGGGCACGAAGTAGATCGACGCGGTGGTGCCCTGCAGGTGTTCCAGCAGGTCGATGATGCGCGGTTGCGACCCCAGCGGCAGGGTGATGAACACTTCCTTGATGCCGTGGGTGCGGATGTAGGGCGCGGCTTCCACCAGATTGCCCAGACGCATGCCGTTGGTGGCGGCGTGGACACGCGTGTCGGCGCGGTCGTCGAAGTAGCCGAGGAAGTCCACCCCCTGGATCGGGCTGGCCGACAGCGCGTGCGCGACCTTCACGCCCAGCGCGCCGGCGCCGATCACCACCGCATTGCGCCGGTTGCTGGGGTCCATGGCCTGCTGCCGGATGGCCACGAAGCCCAGTCGCACGGCGCCCAACTGGATCAGCGGCGTGATCACCGCCCAGAACAGCACCACGTCGGGCTGGAACAGGTCCAGGCTGCGGGTGCCGTAGCCAAAGCCCAGCAGGATGGCCAGCAGGGTGAGCCAGGACCCGAGGATCCCCACCGCGGCGGAGCTGAGCCGGTCACGGAACCGGTTGATGCCCGGAAACGTGAGCGCCAGCATCAGGAAGCACAAGGTCAGATCGGCGCGGCCGACGCTATCGCCGTGCCAGGCCAGGGCGCCGAGGTAGACCAGCACGGTGATCGCCGGCTCCAGCACCGTGGCGACGAAGGCCGTGACCGACTGGGGCGCGCTGTTGAAGTTGCGGGGGCTGCGGGTCTCGAACATCAGTCTCTAGGGGCAGTGGGCAAGCCCGCGGCCTGCGCCGCAGGCCGGTTCCACAGGGGCTGTTGCGCGCGCCGGTCAACCGGCTGGGGCCAGGTGCAGGCACGCGTCGAAAACCCGCTGATTCTCGTTGATATTCATGTCAGGACGCGCCGGCCCCCGGCTGGATCGTGGTCGACTGCCTACAATCCGTGGGATGTTGCAAAACCTCAACGCCCTGCTGGCGCCAGCCTTGATGGACCGCCTGGTGCTGGTTGTCAACCATGTGATGTCGTCCGAGCCGCAGGCCGTGGCCCGCATGCTGCCGCACCAGGGCCGGGTGCTGCGGCTCGACCTGATGCAACTGCCGCGCCTGTTGCCCGCGCCCCCGCCGCTGGCCTTCCGCATCACCCCGGCCGGCTTGGTCGAATGGTGCCGTGACCCGGTTGACGCCGACCTGCGGGTGCGGCTGGAAGCCGCCAACCCGGCGGCGCTGGCGTTCCAGGCGCTGAGCGGGCAGATGCCGCCGGTGGTGATCGACGGCGACGCCAGCCTGGCCGCCGATGTCGATTGGCTGCTGAAGAACCTGCGCTGGGACGTGGCCGATGACCTGCAGCGTCTGTTCGGTCCCACTGTGGCGCATGAACTGCACCGCCTGGGCGCGGGCCTGGCGCGCGCGCTGCGCACCGCCATGGCCAGCGCCCGCCAGGGGGCCGACATGGCGGCCAGCCGCATGCGCGGCCGCTAGCACCCGTCGGCATCTGGGCGGTCCATGGGGCAATTTTTCCGGCTGATCTTCATCGGCCTGACAGTGCTGCGCTTCGGCCTGGACGAGGTGGCGTTGTCGCGCTTCCGCCAGGGCTGGGTGCGGGCGCTGGTGCGGGTGGCCACGATCGGCCGCCGCGCCAGCCTGGACGCACCGCGCGGTGCCCGCCTGCGCATGGCGCTGGAGAAACTGGGCCCGATCTTCGTGAAGTTTGGCCAGGTGCTCAGCACCCGGCGCGACCTGCTGCCGCTGGACGTGGCCGACGAACTGGCGCTGCTGCAGGACCGGGTGCCGCCGTTCCCCAGCGCGCAGGCGGTGGCGATGATCGAGAAGGCGCTGGGCCAGCGCATCGACGCGGTGTTCGATGCGTTCGACGCCACGCCAGTGGCCAGCGCGTCGATCGCCCAGGTGCATTTCGCCAAGCTCAAGAGCGGCCGCGAGGTGGCGGTGAAGGTGCTGCGCCCGGGCATGCTCGACGTGATCGAGCACGACATGGCCCTGCTGCACACCCTGGCGCGGGTGGTCGAGTGGGCCTGGGCCGACGGCAAGCGCCTGAAGCCGCGTGAGGTGGTGGCCGAGTTCGACGGCTACCTGCACGACGAGCTGGACCTGGTGCGCGAGGCCGCCAATGCCGCCCAGCTGCGCCGCAACATGCAGGGCCTGGACCTGGTGCTGGTGCCCGAGATGGTGTGGGACTTCTGCACCCCCACCGTGCTGGTGATGGAGCGCATGCACGGCGTGCCGATCAACCAGCTCGACCGCCTGCGCGAGGCGGGCGTCGACATCCCCAAGCTGGCACGCGACGGCGTCACCATCTTCTTCACCCAGGTGTTCCGCGACGGCTTCTTCCATGCCGACATGCACCCGGGCAACATCCAGGTGAGCCTGGCATCACGCAGCTTCGGCCGCTACATCGCGCTGGACTTCGGCATCGTCGGCACGCTGACCGACAACGACAAGGAATACCTGGCGCAGAACTTCCTGGCGTTCTTCCAGCGTGACTACAAGCGGGTGGCCGAGTTGCACCTGGAGAGCGGCTGGGTGCCGCCCGACACCCGCATCGACGCGCTGGAGTCCGCCATCCGCGCCGTGTGTGAGCCGCACTTCGACCGGCCGCTCAAGGACATCTCGCTGGGCCAGGTGCTGATGCGGCTGTTCCAGACGTCGCGCCGCTTCAACGTGGAGATCCAGCCCCAGCTGGTGCTGCTGCAGAAGACCCTGCTCAACATCGAGGGGCTGGGCCGCCAGCTCGACCCCGAACTGGACCTGTGGGCCACGGCCAAGCCGTTCCTGGAAACCTGGATGCACAAGCAGGTGGGTTGGCAGGGCCTGGTCGACCGCATCAAGCAGGAAGCACCCCGCTACGCCCAGTTGCTGCCCGAGCTGCCGCGCCTGGTGCACCAGGCGCTGTCCCAGCGCCGCGGCAGCGACCCGGCGGTGCTGGCCTTGCTGGCCGAGCAGCGCCGCACCAACCGGCTGCTGCAGGCGCTGGTCTATGGCGCCCTGGGCTTCGTGGCGGGCGCGCTGGCCATGCAACTGCTGACGCACTGGCGCGCGCTCTGACGCCGGATCGCCACTAAACTGCGGCGCCGTCGGCGGCAGCGCGGGCGCGTCGGCCCGGCCTGCGTCTTGCATCCCCTGCCGGGGCCCTGTTCGTCCACCACCACTGCGGAGCCTTGCCGTGTTGATCACCTTCGTTGGCGTCTACCTGCTTGTGACCATCGGCATCGGCCTGTGGGCTGCCCGCCGGGTGCACAGCGCCAAGGACTACCTGGTGGCCGGCCGCAGCCTGCCGCTGTACATGAACGTGGCCACGGTGTTTGCCACCTGGTTCGGCGCCGAGACGGTGCTGTCGGTGTCGGCCACCTTTGCCAAGGACGGCTTGGTCGGCATTCCAGGCGACCCCTTCGGCGCCACCGTCTGCCTGGTGATCGCCGCGCTGCTGTTCGCGCGGCTGTTCTACCGCATGAACCTGCTGACCATCGGTGACTTCTTCAAGCAGCGCTACGGCAAGGCGGTGGAGGTGCTCACCAGCGTGGCCATCACGCTCAGTTACCTGGGCTGGACGTCGGCCCAACTCACGGCGCTGGGTTTGGTGATCCATGTGCTGTCGGGCGGCGCGCTGGCGCTGAACCACGCCATCCTGATCGGCGGCGCGGTGGTGATGGTCTACACCCTGTTCGGCGGCATGTGGTCGGTGGCCTTCACCGATCTGCTGCAGACCGTGGTGATCCTGGTCGGGCTGAGCCTGGTGGCGGTGCTGGTGGGCGACATGGCCGGCGGCCCTGCCAAGGTGATCGCCCAGGCCGCCGCCGAGGGCAAGTTCAACTTCTTGCCCGAGGATGCCAAGGGCTGGTGGGCCATGGCGGGCGCGTTCTTCGCGTTCGCCTTCGGGTCGGTGCCGCAGCAGGACGTCTTCCAGCGCATGACCAGCGCCAAGGACGAAACCACGGCGGTGCGCGGCACGATCATCGGCGCGCTGATCTATTTCTGCTTTGCGCTGGTGCCGATCTTCATCGCCTACGCGGCCCTGGTGGCATTCCCCGACCTGGCCAAGCTGTTCAGCGACGAGGACGCCCGGGTCATCCAGCGCATCCTGCCCGACCTGGTGCTGGCGCAGATGCCGTTGTGGGCGCAGGTGCTGTTCTTCGGCGCGCTGCTGTCGGCCATCCTGTCCACGGCCAGTGGTGCGCTGCTGGCGCCCACGGCCATCTTCACCGAGAACGTGCTGCGCCCGTTCGTGCCGCACATGGGGGACCGGCAGTTCCTGCTGACGCTGCGCCTGGTGCTGGTCAGCTTCGCCATGGGGGCGCTGCTGTTTGCGCTCAACAGCAAGAGCACGATGTACGAGATGGTGCAGAACGCCTACAACGTGACGCTGGCCGGCGCCTTCGTGCCGCTGGTGGCCGGCGCCTACTGGCACCGCGCCAACACCCAGGGCGCGCTGCTGTCGATCGTCCTGGGCATCGGTACCTGGCTGGGCGCCACCGCGCTGGTGCCCGAGGCCATGGTGCCGGCCAACCTGATGGGCCTGGCTGCGTCGGCCCTGGGCATGCTGCTGGGCTCGCTGGTGCCCAGCCTGGTGCCGCACCGCGGCATGTCGATCGAGGCGGCGATCCGGCATGCGCAATCGGTGGCGCACCATCCGCATGGCCCAGGCGGCCACCGCGGCAGCGCGACCGGGCACTGATCCGGGCGGGGCGCACCTGGTGCTAAGGTCCACGGATGGCCCGCGCCACCTATACTTGACGGTTTTGCGCCGAGGGTTTCCCCATGCCAATCTACGCCTATCGCTGCTCCGCCTGCGGCCATGCGAAGGACGTGTTGCAGAAGTTGTCCGATCCGGTGCTCAGCACCTGCCCGGCCTGCGGTGCCGACACCTTCTCCAAGCAGGTGACGGCGGCCGGTTTCCAACTCAAGGGATCGGGCTGGTACGCCACCGACTTCAAGAGCAGCGGCGCGGCGCCCGCCGCCGATCCCAAGTCAGACGCCAAATCTGATGCCAAGCCTGACGGCAAACCCGACGCCAAGGCCGAGTCCAAACCCGAGACGGCGGCGCCTGCGCCCGCCGCTCCTGCGCCGGCTGCGCCCAGCGCCGGCCACTGACGTCAGCCCCGGATGAGCCACAGCGTGAGAAAGTACATCATTGCCGGCCTGCTGGTCTGGCTGCCGCTGGCCATCACCATCTGGGTGCTGCTGTGGCTGCTGGGCCTGATGGACGGCGTGTTCTCGTGGCTGCTCACCATCGGCCAGCATGTGCTGCCGACGGGCGCCGATGCGTCCATCGAGGCGCTGCGCCGCGTGCCCTTCCTGGGGGTGCTGGTGATGGCGGTGCTGCTGTTGGCCACCGGGGTGTTCGTCACCAACATCTTCGGCCAGTGGTGGGTCAAGCAATGGCACCGGCTGCTGTCGCGCATCCCCATCGTCAAGAGCATCTACAGCTCGGTCAAGCAGGTGTCGGACACGCTGTTTTCCAGCAGCGGCAATGCCTTTCGCGAGGCGGTGCTGGTGCAGTACCCGCACCCGGGCAGTTGGACGATTGCCTTCGTCACCGGCAAGCCGAGCGGCGAGGTGGCGGCCCACCTGGACGGCGACCATGTCAGCCTGTACGTGCCCACCACGCCCAACCCCACCAGCGGCTTCTTCCTGATGATGCCGCGCGCCAACGTGCGCCCGCTGCAGATGAGCGTGGACGAGGCGCTGAAGTACATCATCTCGATGGGTGTGGTGGCGCCGCCACCGCCCGCGCCACCACGGCCGTTGTCGGCGCCCGCCGCCCCCCGAAATTGACGGGGCCGGGCGCACACGGCAGCAGCGTCTGGTCCTGAGGGCTGTACACCGCCCCAACACCGCCTCCACCCCTGATCCCGACACCCGTCCGGCTGCGCCCGACCTGCAAGCAGGTGCCGTGGCCAGCAGCCCCAACACCGGAGCATCCCCATGAGAACCACCTACTGCGGCCTGGTCAGCGAAGCGCTGATGGGCCAGACCGTCACCCTGATGGGCTGGGCCCACCGCCGGCGCGACCACGGCGGCGTGATCTTCATCGACCTGCGTGACCGCGAAGGCCTGGTGCAGATCGTCTGCGACCCCGACCGCGCCGGCATGTTCGCCACCGCCGAGAGCGTGCGTGGCGAGTACTGCCTGAAGGTGGTGGGACTGGTGCGCGCCCGCCCGGCCGGCACCGAGAACGCCAACCTGGTCAGCGGCAAGATCGAGGTGCTGGCGCATGACGTGGAAGTGCTGAACCCCAGCGTGACCCCTGCATTCCAGCTCGACGACGACAACCTCAGCGAAACGGTGCGCCTGACCCACCGCGTGCTCGACCTGCGCCGCCCGCAGATGCAGAAGAACCTGATGCTGCGCTACCGCGTGGCCATCGAGGTGCGCAAGTTCCTCGACGAGCAGGGCTTCATCGACATCGAAACGCCGATGCTCACCAAGAGCACGCCCGAGGGCGCGCGCGACTACCTGGTGCCCAGCCGCGTGCACGACGGCCAATTCTTTGCACTGCCGCAGAGCCCGCAGCTGTTCAAGCAGCTGCTGATGGTGGCCGGTTTCGACCGCTACTACCAGATCGTCAAGTGCTTCCGCGACGAAGACCTGCGCGCCGACCGCCAGCCCGAATTCACCCAGATCGACATCGAGACCTCGTTCCTGGGCGAGGCCGAGATCCGCGCCATCACCGAGGCGATGATCCGCACGGTGTTCCGCAAGACCATGGGCGTGGAGCTGCCGGTGTATGCCGAGATGACCTACGCCGAGGCCATGCACAAGTACGGCAGCGACAAGCCCGACCTGCGGGTGAAGCTCGAATTCACCGAGCTGACCGAGGTGATGAAGACGGTCGACTTCAAGGTGTTCAGCGGCCCGGCCACCACGGTGGGCGGGCGGGTGGCGGCACTGCGCGTGCCGGGCGGCGCCGAGATGAGCCGCGGCGAGATCGACGCCTACACCGAGTTCGTCAAGATCTACGGCGCCAAGGGCCTGGCCTGGATCAAGGTGAACGACGCCGGCAAGGGCCGCGACGGCCTGCAGAGCCCGGTGGTCAAGAACCTGCATGACGCGGCGATTGCCGAGATCATCGCCCGCACCGGCTGCCGCAACGGCGACCTGATCTTCTTCGGCGCCGACAAGGCCAAGGTGGTGAACGACGCCCTGGGCGCGCTGCGGGTGAAGATCGGCCACAGCGAGTTCGGCCGCGAGCACGGGCTGTTCAACGATGTGTGGGCGCCGCTGTGGGTGGTCGACTTCCCGATGTTCGAGTACGACGAGGACGCCAAGCGCTGGAACGCGGTGCACCACCCGTTCACCGCGCCCAAGGACGGCCACGACGAATTGATGAAGACCGACCCTGGCGCCTGCATTTCCAAGGCCTACGACATGGTGCTCAATGGCTGGGAAATCGGCGGTGGCTCGGTGCGGATCCACCGCGCCGACGTGCAGGCCCGCGTGTTCGAGGCGCTGAACATCACGCCCGAGGAGCAGAAGGTCAAGTTCGGCTTCCTGCTCGACGCGCTGCAGTATGGCGCCCCGCCGCACGGTGGCCTGGCCTTCGGCCTGGACCGCATCGCCACGCTGATGACCAAGGCCGAGTCGATCCGCGACGTGATCGCCTTCCCCAAGACCCAGCGTGCGCAGTGCCTGCTGACCGGCGCGCCGAGCATGGTCGACGAGAAGCAACTGCGGGAACTGCACATCCGGCTGAGAAACTGAGCCCCGGCCGCCTGGCGGTCGCCCCCTTGGGGCGACCAGACCGGCCCGGCAGAGCCGGATCTCGGTCTGGCCCTTCGACACGACCGCGCTCCCCTGGCTGCTGCGCAGCCTGTCCCCTGCCCGGGACGAATGCGGCGCACGGCGCCTTGCCTGAAGGTATAACATTGGTTATAACCAACCGGAGCCCACCATGCACGCGCTCAAGCTCACCCAGATCGGCAATTCGGTCGGCGTCATCCTGCCCAAGGAGGTACTGGCGCTCCTCAAGGTGGAAAAGGGCGACACGCTCTACCTGACCGAAAGCCCGGACGGTATGCGCATCACGCCGCACGATCCGGTCTTCGAGAGCCAGATGCAGTCGGCGCGGGACATCATGAAGGCACGCCGCGCCGTGCTGCGCGAACTGGCCAAGTGACGCCATGGTCGCCAATCAGGCCTGGGTCTGGATCGACCCGGCGGTGATCCTGGCCGTGCATGAAGAGCAGTTGGCCGAACACGGGGGTGCTGCGGGTGTGCGGGACGTGGGATTGCTGGAATCCGCGCTGGCCCGGCCGCGCAATCTGGCGCTCTACGGCCAACCCGATGTGTGCGACTTGGCGGCTTCCCACGCCCACGGTCTGGCACGCAACCATCCGTTTGTCGATGGCAACAAGCGCTCGGCCTTCGTGGCCTGCGAGTTGTTCCTGGTGCTCAACGGCTGGCGGCTGACAGCCTCCGACGGTGACTGCGTGATGACCATGCTCGCCCTGGCTGCGGGTGAGTTGGACGAAACCGGCTTTGCCGATTGGCTGCGAAGCCGGACCGAACGACTTTGACCTGCCCATGACTGCACCTCCTGCCACTGACCCCGCCCAGCCCACGCTGGACACCACCCGCATCGACGACACCCGCATCGCCGCGGTGCGGGCGCTGGTCTCGCCCGCGGTGATGCTGGAAGATCTTCCCGTCACGCCTGCCATCGAGCGCACGGTGGAAACCACCCGCCAGGCCATCGGTCGGGTGCTGCGCGGCGAAGACGACCGCCTGGTGGCGGTGGTCGGCCCCTGCAGCATCCACGACCATGCCCAGGCCATGCACTACGCCCGGCTGCTGCAGCCGCTGGCCACCGCGCTGGCCGGCGAGCTGATCGTGGTGATGCGGGTCTACTTCGAGAAACCGCGCACCACCGTGGGCTGGAAGGGCTACATCAACGACCCGCGGCTGGACGGCAGCTTCCGCATCAACGAGGGCCTGCGCCTGGCGCGTGAACTGCTGCTGGAGATCAACGCGCTGGGCCTGCCCGCGGGCACCGAATTCCTGGACCTGCTGAGCCCGCAGTACGTCAGCGACCTGATCGCCTGGGGTGCGATCGGCGCCCGCACGACCGAGAGCCAGAGCCACCGCCAGCTGGCGTCGGGCCTGAGCTGCCCGGTGGGTTTCAAGAACGGCACCGACGGCGGCGTGCAGATCGCCGCTGACGCGCTGGTGTCGGCCGCCGCGCCGCACAGCTTCATGGGCATGACCAAGATGGGCGTGGCGGCCATCTTCGAGACCCGCGGCAATGCCGACGGCCATGTGATCCTGCGTGGCGGCAAGCAGCCCAACTACGACGCCGACCATGTGCAGGCCGCCTGCGCGGTGCTGCGCAAGGCCGGCCTGCGGGAACAGGTGATGGTCGACTGCTCGCACGCCAATTCGTCCAAGCAGCACCAGCGCCAGATCGACGTGGCCGCCAGCGTGGCCGCGCAGCTGGCCGCCGGCGAGCGCCGCATCATCGGGGTGATGGTCGAAAGCCATCTGCACGCCGGCCGGCAGGATTTGAAACCCGGCGTGGCGCTGCAACCCGGCGTGTCGATCACCGACGCCTGCATCGGCTGGGACGACACGGCGCCGCTGCTGCGCCAGTTGGCGGTGGCGGTGCAGGCGCGGAGAGCCATGCCGTGAGCCAACCCGCAGCCCGACCGCCGAAGATCCCCGAGAGCGTGCTGGTGGTGATCCACACCCCGGCGCTGAACGTGCTGCTGATCGAGCGCGCCGACAAGCCCGGCTTCTGGCAAAGCGTGACCGGCAGCAAGGACAGCGTGGACGAGCCTGCGCTGGACACCGCCATCCGCGAGGTGGCCGAGGAGACCGGCATCGTGGTCGGCAGTGCCGCCGTGCCGCTGTCGGCCTTGCGGGACTGGGGCCTGCGCAACGTCTACGAGATCTACCCGGTCTGGCGCCACCGCTATGCGCCGGGCGTCACCCACAACACCGAGCATGTGTTTGGCCTCACCGTGCCCCCGGGCACGCCGGTGGTGCTGGCCCCGCGTGAGCACCTGCAGTTCGTCTGGCTGCCCTGGCAGGAAGCGGCCGACCGTTGCTTCTCGCCCAGCAATGCCGAGGCCGTGCTGCATCTGCCCAGGTTGGGCGGGGCGTCGTCCGCCACGGCATGATGGCGGCCATGCGCGGCCCCCACTTCACCCACTCCCGCCTGAACGCCCAGGGCCTGAGCCTGGGCGGCCCACCCACGCTGCACACCAGCGACGTGTTGCGCGTGGCCACCTACAACATCCACAAGGGCGTGCGCGGTGTCGGTCCGCGCAAGCGGCTGGAGATCCACAACCTGGGCCTGGGCATCGAGGCACTCGACGCTGATCTGGTGTGTCTGCAGGAAGTGCGGCTGTTCGAGAAGCGTGACGCCACCCGCTTCACCCGCACCGTCCTGGGCTGGCCAGACCAAGGCCAGGCGGACTTCCTGGCGCCCGAGGGTTACACCGCGGCCTACCGCACCAACTGCACCACACGGCACGGCGAACATGGCAACGCCCTGCTGTCGCGCTGGCCCATTGGCGACATCGGCCACCACGATGTCAGCGACCACCGCTTCGAGCAGCGCGGCCTGCTGCACGTGCCGGTGTGGTGGCAGGGCGTGGAAGTGCATGCGGTGGTGGCCCACCTCGGGCTGATCCACGCCAGCCGGGTGCGGCAGGTGGAGCGGCTGGCCGCCTTCATCACGGCCGAGGTGCCGGCCGGCGCGCCGCTGCTGGTGGCCGGCGACTTCAACGACTGGGGCGAGAAGCTCGATGCGCCGATGCATGCCATCGGCCTGCGCCGTGCCCGCGCCGGGGCCGAGCGGGCGCAGCGCACCTTTCCGTCGGCGGTGCCGATGTTTTCGCTCGACCGGGTCTACACCCGCGGCCTGGCCTGCATGTCGGCCACTGTGCCGCGCAACAGCGGCTGGGCGCGCATGTCCGACCACCTGCCGCTGCTGGTGGAACTGCGGCTGGACTGATGGCTGTGCCGCGCACCGGGCCGCCGGCCCCGGCCGAGCTCACCGGGGGCAACCAGGTGCAGTTGCTGGCCGGTGGCGACACGCTGTTTCCGGCCATGTGCCAGGCCATCGCGGGCGCACGCCAGCGGGTGTGGCTGGCCACCTACATCTTCCATGACGACCCCGCTGCCGAAGGCGTGGCCCGGGCCTTGGCCGACGCCGCCCGGCGCGGCGTGCAGGTGGGCGTGGTGGTCGACGGCTTCGGCAGCAAGGCCACGCTGCCCAGGCTGCGGCATTGGCTGGTGGACGCGGGCGTGCAACTGGTGGTGTTCCGCCCGCTCGACCGCTGGTGGCGCCTGCTGCACCCGGGCCAGTTGCGCCGTCTGCATCAGAAGTTGTGCGTGGTCGATGGCGAATTCGGTTTCGTTGGCGGCATCAACATCATCGACGACCGGCACGACCTGAACCACGGCTGGTCCGACCAGCCGCGGCTGGACTTTGCCGTGGCGGTGCAGGGCCCGGTGGTGGCGCAGATGGCGCAGACCGCGCGCGCCATGCACACCCGCGCCCGTCTGGGCGCCGACTGGCGTGAAGAAGCCATGCAGTTGGCCCGCAGCGCCGAGCCGGTGGCCCGGGTGCGCCGCATCCTGGCCAAGCTGAGGGTGCACCCGCAGGCACCGGTCAGTGCCGTGGCGTTGCTGGCGCCGGTGCGGGCGGCCTTCCTGGTGCGTGACAACCTGCGCCAGCGCCGTGCCATCGAGCTGGCCTACATCGACGCCATCGGCCAGGCGCGCCAGCGCCTGGTGCTGGTGTGTCCGTACTTCTATCCGGGCCGGTTGTTCCGCCGCGCGTTGCGCCAGGCCGCGCGGCGCGGCGTGCAGGTGCGCCTGCTGCTGCAGGGCAAGGCCGACTATCGATTTGCCGCGCTGGCCGCCCAGGTGCTGTACGACGAGATGCTGGCCAGTGGCGTGCGGGTGTTCGAGTACATGCCCGCCTTCCTGCATGCCAAAGTGGCCATCATCGACGACGACTGGGCCACCGTGGGCAGCAGCAACATCGACCCGCTGAGCCTGTTGCTGAACTTGGAGGCCAACCTGATCGTGCGCGACCAGGCCTTTGCCGCCCAGCTGGCGCTGCAGGTGGAAGCTGGTTTCATGGACGCCCGCGAGGTGCTGCGTCCCCCGGTGGCGGCCGGCTGGTGGGGCACGCTGCAGCGCGGCTTCGTGGCCTGGGCGGCGCACTGGTTCCTGCGGCTGGCCGGCTTGAACGGCCGCTACTGATGGCGCCCGCGTGGACGACCTGATCACGCTGCGTCCGCAGGGCCTGTATTGCGCGGCGGGCGATTTCTACATCGACCCCTGGCGGCCGGTGCACCGGGCCGTCATCACCCATGCCCATGCCGACCATGCGCGCGCCGGCCATGCCCATGTGCTCGCCACTGCCGTCAGCGAGGGCGTGCTGCGCAGCCGCCTGGGCGCGGGCCTGAACCTGCAGGGCCTGGCCTATGGCGAGATGGTGCTGCACAACGGCGTGCAGATCAGCCTGCACCCGGCCGGCCATGTGCTGGGCGCGGCCCAGGTGCGGCTGGAACATGGCGGCCGGGTGTGGGTGGCATCGGGTGACTACTTCCTGAGCGCGCACGACGAGACCAACCCCACCTGCGCGCCGTTCGAGCCGGTGCGCTGCCACTGCTTCATCACCGAATCCACCTTCGGCCTGCCCATCTACCGCTGGCGCCCGCAGGCCGAGGTGTTTGCCGACATCGACGCCTGGTGGCGTGCCAATGCCGCGGCTGGCCGACCCAGCCTGCTGATGGCTTACAGCTTCGGCAAGGCGCAGCGGGTGCTGGCCGGGGTGGACGCCTCCATCGGCCCGATCGTCGTGCACGGCGCGGTGCTGCCGATCAACGCCGCCTACCGTGCCGCCGGCGTGCCGCTGCCCGACGCGCGGCCCCTGTCCGACCTGGCCGATGGCTCCGGCCGAACCCAGGCCCTGCGCGGCGCGCTGGTGGTGGCCCCGCCGGCGGTGCATGCCAGCGCCTGGGCGCGCAAACTGGGCGACTTCAGCGACGGCTTCGCCAGCGGCTGGATGCAATTGCGCGGCGCCCGCCGCCGCCAGGGCGTGGACCGCGGCTTCGTGCTGAGCGACCATGCCGACTGGCCCGGCCTGCAGCGCGCCATCGGCGCCACCGGCGCCGAGCGGGTCATCGTCACCCATGGCCAAGAGGCGGTGATGGTGCGCTGGCTGCGTGAGCAGGGGCTGGACGCCGGGTCGTTCCGCACCGAGTTCGGCAGCGAAGGTGGCGAACTGCCCACGGCCATCGTGGCCGCCGCGCCCGACAACCCCGCCACCGGCCCCGCCTGATGCGCCGTTTTGCCGCGCTGTATGGCGAACTGGACGCCAGCACCAGCACCGATGCCAAGGTGGCCGCGCTGGTGCGCTACCTGGCCGACGCGCCGCCGGCCGACGCGGCCTGGGGCATCTACTTCCTGGCGGGCGGCAAGCCACGCCAGACCGTGCCCACCGCGCTGCTGCGGGCCGAGGCCACCGCGCTGGCCGGCATCCCCGACTGGCTGTTCGAGGCCAGCTACCAGGCCGTGGGCGACCTGGCCGAGACCATCGCCCAGGTGCTGCCACCGCCACAGCGCCACAGCAGCCTGGGCCTGGCCGACTGGCTCACCCAGCGCCTGCTGCCGCTGCGCGGCCAGCCGCCCGAGCTGCAGACCGACGCCCTGCGCCGATGGTGGGACGAGTTGCCGCCCGACCAGCGCTTCCTGCTGGTCAAGCTGATCGGCGGCGGTTTCCGCGTGGGCGTGAGCAAGCTGCTGGTGCAGCGCGCGCTGGCCCGCCATGCCGGGCTGGACGCCAAGTTGGTGGCCCAGCGCATGATGGGCTGGACCGACGGTCGCCAGCCGCCCACGGCAGACCGCCTGGCAACGCTGCTGGCGCCAGCCCCTGCGCCGGGCGACGCGGCCGACCCGGGCACCGACGGTCAGCCCTATCCGTTCTTCCTGGCCCATGCGCTGGACGACGCGCCGCCCAGCCAGTTGGCCGACCGGCTGGGCCCGGTGGCCGATTGGCAGGCCGAGTGGAAGTACGACGGCATCCGTGCCCAGCTGGTGCGGCGCGGCGGCGAGTTGTGGATCTGGTCCCGCGGGGAAGAGCTGATCACCGACCGCTTCCCCGAGGTGGCGGCCTTGGCCGCCGGCCTGCCCGACGGCACCGTGCTGGACGGTGAACTGCTGGCCTGGGGTGCCGACGACCGGCCGGCACCGTTCCAGGCGCTGCAGCAGCGCATCCAGCGCAAGACCCTCAGCCGGCAGTTGCTGGCCAAGGTGCCGGTGCGCTTCATTGCCTACGACCTGTTGGCGCAGGCCGGGCAGGACCTGCGCACGCTGCCGCAGGCGCAGCGGCGCGGCCGGTTGGAGGCGCTGCTGGCCGACCAGCCGCTGGCCCTGTCGCCGCTGGTGCCGGCGGCCGACTGGCCCGCGCTGGCCGCGCTGCGGCAGGAAAGCCGCGCCCGTGGTGTCGAGGGCCTGATGCTCAAGCACCGGCAGTCGGCCTACGGCAGCGGCCGCACCAAGGCCGACGGCCTGTGGTGGAAGTGGAAGATCGCGCCCCACACGGTGGACGCCGTGCTGGTCTATGCCCAGGCCGGCCATGGCCGCCGGGCCGGCCTGTACACCGACTACACCTTCGCCGTGTGGAGCCGACCGCCTGCCGATGCCGCCGAGGCCGATGCCGTGGTGCAGGCCATCGCGGCGCGCCTGCCGGCCCAGCCCGGTGCGCTGCAACTGCTCACCTTCACCAAGGCCTACTCGGGGCTCAGCGATGCCGAGTTCAAGTCGGTGGATGCGGTGATCCGTGCCAGCACGCTGGAGAAGTTCGGCCCGGTGCGCAGCCTCAAGCCCAGCCTGGTGTTCGAGCTGGCCTTCGAGGGCATCGCCCGCAGCCCGCGCCACAAGAGCGGCATCGCGCTGCGGTTTCCGCGCATGCTGCGCATCCGCCACGACAAGCCGCTCTGGCAGGCCGACAGCCTGCAGACGCTGGAGGCGCTGGTGGCGTGCAAATCCACCGCCAGCTGAGCCCAAGCTTGCCGCTGCGCCAGGAAGTTCCCGACTGCGTGCAGTTTGCGGCCGAAACACCCCCCTGATTCAGGGGGGTTTGGGGCCCATGCGGCGTCCAATCGGATGTGCCAGGCATCAGAAACCTCTCTGACCGCTCTGTGCTGACATGTTGGCCGCGTCCAGCCGTCGCTATCATCGGAGCCAAGACAGTGCGTTTTAGCAATCCGACCCCAACCGCCATCGGTGCATCCTTGAAGTCCAGCACGATCTTTGCAGCGTCGGTGATGTGGCGTGGCCCCGGCGGCCACATGCTGGTGCAAGACCCGCGGATCGACCTGCTGCCTGACGGCCCCGCCGGCCCGCGCCGCTTCAAGGTCAAGACGGCGGATTCGCAAGAGCGCCGGGGGCGGGTGAACAGTCTGCTGAAAGACCGCTATGGCTGGCGCGGCTACCAGCAGGTCAGCCTGCCCACCGACCCGACGGTCAACCGCTTCACCTTGACGGCGGTGGAAGACGACGTGGTGATCGGCACCATCACCGTGGCCTTCGACAACCCCGGGCCGCTGGGGGCCGACGAAGCCTTTGCACCCGAGGTGGCCAAGCTGCGCGCCGAAGGCCGGCGGGTCTGCGAGTTCACCAAGCTCGCCATCGACCCGGTGGTGGGCACCAAGCGGGTGCTCGCCACGCTGTTCCATGTGGCCTACATCGTGGCGCACCGCATCCGCGGGTTCGACATGCTGATCATCGAGGTCAACCCGCGCCATGTTCGTTATTACGAACGCATGCTGGGGTGCCAGATCCTGGCCGGCGAACGCATCAACAAGTCGGTGAACGCGCCCGCCGTTCTGCTGGGTGCCGAGTTCGCCTACATCATGGCGCAGATCGGTGAATTCGGCGGCAAGCCCGAAACCGCCGCCCGTGAACGGTCGCTGTACCCGTTTGCGCTGTCGCTGCGCGAGGAGGCCGCGGTGCTCAGCCGCATGCAGGCCAAGCAGCGCATGCAGGACCGCCGGCTGACCGACACCGGCCACCCCAGCGACGCTGCCCCCACCGATTTCGGCACGACCGACCTGATCGGCATCTGAAGGCTGCGGGCCGGCTGCGGCCGGCGCATCTTGTCCGCGACCACCCGCCACGTGATCGTGGCGCTGCGAAGGCCTGCCACGGCGCTGTCAATCCCACGAGCCACTGCATGCTTGGCACTGTTGTGGGCGTCGGACAGTCAGCCGCCTGCCAAAGCTTGGCACCAACAACACCCTCTTACATCTAGGATGGGCGACTCGACACCTGGCGGCAGTCACGCGCCAGGGTCGGCCAGCATCCATGACAACCGAGGTGGCATTGATGGACGTCGTACCGCAGGCAACCAGCAAGGCGAGCTGGGATGTGTTCGTCAGCTACCGGCACATTGCCGACGAATACCCGAAGGGCTGGGTCGAAAGCTTCTGCGAGCACCTGCACACGGGGCTGTCCCAGGAACTCAGCCAGGTGGCGATCTGGCGCGACAAGTCCGAGCTGCGCGCCGGTGACAACTGGCGTGACGAGATCGCCACCGCGCTGGATTCCGCCCGCATCTTCGTGGCCGTCATCAACGCCAGCTATTTCGACAGCCCGGTGTGCCGGGAAGAATTGAACAGCTTTCTCGGCAAGGTCCACGCGGGTGCGGCCGGCGAAGGGCGGGTGATGGTGCCCATCTTCAAGGACTCCGGCTGCGATCTCGACGAGATGCCCCAGGAGTTGCAAGAGCTCCACCGCCGCGACTTCTTCACCGATGATGGGGTGCCGCTGCACCCGCTGCATGACGCGAAAGCCTACTGGATCAAGATCGCGCAGGTGGTGCAGGACTTGGCCAAGACGCTGAAGCACCTGCAGGGGCAGCGCGACAGCCTGGCCCCGGGCAAGGTGTTCGTCGCCCGCGTCGGTAAGGAATTGGAGGAGCGTCGTGAAGAGTTGTGCAGCAACCTGCAGCAGCAAGGCTGGCTGGTGCTGCCCAAGCTCGACTACATGTGGAATTCGGCCAACGCGGTCGCCCGCATCCAGAGGGACCTGAACCAGGCCGACCTGTGCATCCACCTGATCTCCGGTGCCGAGCCCAAGGACCCCGCGCGCCCCGGCCGCGACCAGCAGCAGCTCGAACTGGCGCATGCCGCCATGCAGGACCGCGGCAAGCCTGCGCCGCTGGTGTGGATCCAGGGCGCCAAGGCCGCAGCGCCGGCGATGCTGCCGCTCATCGCCAAGATCGAGAATGAGCTGGCCAACCATGGTGTCTGCTATCTGCAGGGTGACTTTGCCGAGCTGAAGGCGGAGATGTGGGCCAGGCTGGGCAAGCCTGCGGCGGTGGCACAGGCCAGCCCCGCCGCGGACGCGCCGGTGCTCGATGTGGCGGTGCTGGTCGAGGCGAGCGAGAAGAACGAACTGGACGACTTGAAGGGCTTGCTCGTCGACACGCTCAACGCCGAGCCCAGCGTGGTGCGCTTCGCCGGCAGCAAGCCGGAAAAGGAAGAGCGGCTGCAGGACGTGCTGGCCAGCTGCGCCAAGGTGCTGGTCTTCTGGTCTGGCCAATCCGAAGACTGGGTGGGCGATGTGCTCAAGCTGCTGGCGCTGCGTGGCCAGTGGGGCCAACACCGGGTCTGTGTCTACGCTACCGGTGCCGACAGCGACGACAAGCGCGGCTACAAGTCCAAGCGCGCGCTGGTCCTGCAGGCCACCGCCGACGCCAACGAATCAGGCTTGCGCCAGTTCCTGGCGGCCGCAGCCCCGCCGGATGCCCAGGCATGAGCCCGCCCGGCCGCCCGAAGGGCGAGTTCAGCAGTGCGCAGCACGAAGGTACCCCAGTGAGCACACCCGATCTGCCGAACGTGGACAGCCCAGGTTTGCCGCCAGACGGGCAGCCAGACACCGCCGAGATTGCCGCGCTCCTCGCCGACAATCCGTTTCCGGGGCTGCGCTCCTACGAGCCCGCTGAGGCCGACCGCTTCTTCGGCCGCCGCGAGCAGATCGACGCCCTGGTGCGGCGCCTGGCTCAGGTGCGGCTGGTGGCGGTCTCGGGTGCGTCGGGCTGCGGCAAGTCGTCGCTGGTCAAGGCCGGCCTGCTGGAGGAGCTGAAGCGCCGCCATGAAGAGGACGACGACACCCGCTGGCTGACGCTGGTGCTGCGTCCGGAGAACCGGCCCATGGCCAACCTGGCCGCGGCGCTGGCCCATGCGCTGCCCGCCATCGCCACCGTCGGCGGCGATCGCCCGGTCGAGGCCGATGCGCCAGACCCGCAGGCGCTGCGGCTCAGCGGGCTCTTCGGCCAGTTGCATCTGGGTGAACTGGCGCTGGTGGACGTGGTCCGCCAGGCGCGGCTGCCCGCAGCCACCCGGGTGCTGGTGGTGGTGGACCAGTTCGAGGAGCTCTTCCGCTTCCGGCGCATGGCCGATTCGGACGAGGCCAGCGCCTTCGTGGCGCTGCTGCTGCGTGCGGCGGCCGAGCCGACCGCCCGCATCAGCGTGGTGCTGACGATGCGCTCGGATGCGCTGGGTGGCTGCGCCGACTTTGCCGGCCTGCCCGAGGCTGTCAGCGCCGGCAGCTATCTGGTGCCCCGCCTCACGCGCAGCCAGCGCGAGGAGGCGATCGTCAAGCCGATTGCCTGGCGTGGCGCCGAGATCGCACCGCGCCTGGTGCAGCGCCTGCTCAATGACGTCAGCGCTGATTTCGACGACCTGCCGGTCATGCAGCACGCCCTGTCGCGCACCTGGCGGCACTGGGCACAAGCGGCCAACCGCAGGCTGCCAGGCGGCGGCAATCGGCCGGTCGACATCGAAGATTACGCCGCCATCGGCACCGCCGCCAGCGCGCTGACCCAGCACGCCGAGGAGGCCCGGTCGTCGCTGGACGCGCTGGGTGGCCAGGGCGGGGCCGTGGAGCGGGTCTTCCGCGCCTTGACCGAGCGCACCGCAGAAGGCATGGAAGTGCGCAGGCCGATCAAGTTCGGCCAGCTCAGTGCGATCTGCGGAGGCGGCAGCGCGCAGGGCCGGGCCGACGTGCTGGCGGTGGTTGAACGGTATCGCCGCGCCGACACGGCGTTCCTGGTCCCCGGGCCACCGGTCGACCTGGCCGACGACCAGGTCATCGACATTTCCCACGAAAGCCTGATCCGGCAATGGGACGCGCTGCGCGTGTGGGCCACCGACGAGGCGGCGGCCAAGGCCAAGCTGGACCGGCTGGTGGTCGACGCCAGGGGCCGGGACGCCGACCAAGCCGAATACTGGACCGGCCGCGACCTCGAAGGCGCCCGGGACTGGCAGCGTCGCAACCAGCCCAATGCCGCCTGGGTGCATCTGTGCCGGGGTGGCAGCGACGACCAGGCCAGGGACGATTTCACCCGGGTGGTGGCGTTCCTGGACCAGAGCACCGAGGCGCAGCACCGCAGCCAGCGCCGGTCACGTCTGATGCTGTGGGGCATGCGCGCGCTGGCGATCGGCGTCACCGTCACCTCGCTGGCGACGGTGGTGGTCGGCTGGCACCTGCAGCAGAAGGCGTTGGCGCGCGACTGGGCCGGCCAGGCCATCCTGCAGGTGGTGCAGGACCCGTCACGCAGCGCAGAACTGGCCTTGCAGGCGCTGGAGAAGGACCCAGGGCACGACCGTGCCGAGTTTGCCCTGCGCCGCGCGATGGCCAGCCTGGAGGTGGCACGGACCGAGCAGACGCTGGTGTTCAAGGCGCCGATCAGCATGACGCGCTACACCGTGGACAACCGGCTGCTGGCTGTTGCCAGCGGCGCTCAGGTCTGGCTGCTGGACGAGCGGGTGCTGCTCGGCGGCGCCGAACCAGCTGGCGGCCGCACGCGGGCCGTGGAGGCTCTCAGCCCGGCCCCGGTCAGGCTGCAGGCCCCGGACGACCTGATCAACCTGCACCCCCTGTCCGACGGCCGGGTGGTGGTGGAGACTGCCTCTGGTGGTGTGGCGCTGCTGGGGCCCGGCCCGACAGCGTCGCAGGTGCTGCCTTGCGACGGTGGTTGGTCCGACGGCATCGATGTTGTCGACGGCTTGGTCAACGGGGGGCGATCGCGCGTGGCCGTCAACTGCTCCAACGGACCGGTTCGGGTCTGGGATCTGCAGCAGGACGCCGCGACCATGGTCTGGGAGTCGCCGGTGGCCGTCGACGACACGCACACCTCGGCGCTGGCCTTTTCGCCGGATGGCACGCACCTGGCGATGGGCGACACTGCCGGCCGCGTTCGCGTGCTGGCCCTGGCCGGCAACCTGGTGCAGGACTACGGCAGACTGGACGCTCCCCTGAAGAAACCGGGGACAGCGAAGAAATCGAAGCAGTCGGAGCAGCCGGAACAGCCGGCGCCGCCGACCGCCGTTGAGTTTCTCCGGTTCAGCAAGACCAGGCCAGGCCAGCTGCTCGCTGCCAACGGCGGTGGCAACACCCGGCTGTGGACGCTCTCGCTTGTGCCACGCGCCGGCGCCGGCGAGCCCATGCAGAACCTGGAGCTCAAGCATGACCACCCGGTCAGCGTTGCGCACTTCCCCGCGCCTGGGGCCCTGGACCCCGATGTGCTGGTGTCGGTCGCGAAGCGCAGCGTGTCGCTGTGGCGGCCGCCCTACGACAAGCCGGTGCTCAAGTTTGCGCATGATTCCCCCGTGCTCAATGCCAACCTCTCTGCCGATGGCGAGATGGTGGTCACGACGGGCGCAGACGGTCTGCTCAGGCTCTGGTCGGGCCGCAGCACGGTGGCGGTGGCCGTGCTGCGTGGCCACGCAGACAGGGTGACCAGCGCGCTCTGGCACCCGGCACCCAGTCTGGAGGGTGGCGACCGCCGTGTCATCTCATCCAGCCTGGATGGCACCCTGCGGATCTGGCGCATCCAGCCACCTGAGTTGCTGGCCGCTGGTGGTCGGTCGCGCAACGCGGCGGCGCTGGTCAGCAGGGTTGGGGGTGCGGGAACCCATGTGATGCTGTGCGGCGATTTCCTGCTTGAACGGGCTGACCCGTGCGAGTACGGGCCGCTGAAGTCGGATCGCCCCAGCGCTGGCCCGCCGCAGCCAAAGGGTGACGGGTCTGGCATCACCTTGTCGCCCCACCGGTTGTCGCTGTCGCCCGACGGGCAATTGGCCCTGTTCGCCATCGATTACGACGGTGTCTTCGGTGGCCGTGGCCTGCATCTGATCCGGACCACGGAAGCGACCCCCGGTGCGGCGATCCAACCTGTTGGCGCGGACCTGCTGGTGAATGCCCACCATGCCAGCTTCGCATCGGCCGCCGACGTGGTTGCCGTGCTCGGCAGAGAGGTCGATGAGGTGAAGTTGTGGCGCCGGGAGGATCTGCTTGCCAGAGGCCCGCCGCAGGCCAATCCGCTGGCCGTCATTCCGAGCACGCCTGGTCGGCTGCGCGATGAGGTGGCGCTGAGCCCGGATGGCAAGTGGGTTGCCACGGCCGAAGCCGCCAAGGTGAAGCTGTGGGCACGCGGCAATGGCGAGGCCGGCGAATTGAAGGGTGTCGAGCTGCCCGGCCACAGCGGCAGGGCGACCGCGATGGCGTTCAGCGCCAGCGGGTCGAAGTTCGTCGCCGCCAGCACCGACCGCACCGCCCGCGTCTGGACGCTTGACGCGTCGGGCCAGAAGCCCATCGGCGACCCGATCAACCTGGAAGGCGGCCACAGTGCGGCGGTGACCTCGGCCTCGTTCAGCCCCGATGGGCGGTGGGTGGTCACCTCCGGCATGGAAGGCAGCATCCGGGTCTGGGACGGCGAGACCGGCGCAGAGAAGTCGGCGCTGCTCAACCGGCACCGGGGCAAGATCAACCAGGTGGTGTTCGACCCCAGCGGGGAGCGCATCATTTCCGTGGGCGACGATGGCATGGCCCTCGTGAGCACCTGCAAGTCCTGCGTCATGCCGCTGGATGACCTGCGCAAGCAGGCCCGGCGGGAGCTGAGCCTGACCGACGACGACGTGAAGTGGCTGAAGCGGGCCATGAATTAGTTGCCCCGGGTCGACCGCAGGCGTTGGCAAGCCGCCAGACAGGGCGTGCCTTGGCGCTGGAAGACCGCGTCGCGGCGGTACCATCGCCCGCCGTCTTTGGCCGATCCCGCGACACCCATGCCCGACGACCCAGCCACCGCCGACGAACTGGGCATGCGCCTGGCGCTGGACCAGGCGCTGAATGCCCAGCTGGCCGGCGAAGTACCGGTGGGGGCCGTCATCCTGCAGCACACCGCCCAGGGTCCGCAGGTGCTGGCCACCGGCTACAACCGGCCGATCACCACGCATGACCCGACAGCCCATGCCGAAATCGTGGCGCTGCGCCATGCCGCCCAGCTGCAGCAGAACTACCGGCTGCCCGGCTGCACGCTCTATGTCACCCTGGAGCCCTGCGCCATGTGCGCCATGGCGCTGTTGCATGCACGCTTCCAGCGGGTGGTGTTCGCCGCCACCGACCCCAAGACCGGCGCTGCCGGCTCGGTGATCAACCTGTTCGCCGAGCCGCGGCTGAACCACCACACCACGCTGGTGGGCGGCGTGCTGGCCGAGCCGGCGTCGGCGCTGCTGCGCCAGTTCTTTGCCGAGCGGCGTGCGCAGCAGCGTGCCGAGCGCGATGCGTTGCGCGCACTTGCTGCGCCGGATACCGCGCCGGATGTCGAGAACCATGCCCCGCCAGTTGCCGACCTGCCCGCCATCCCGGTGGGTGAGACCACCGAACTGCACCACCACCCCGGGTCCGCTGACCCGCCGCCCCAGGACCCACGATGAGCCAGCCCGGCAGCCTGCATGTCTACGCACCCGCGGGGGTGGAGCTGCGCACCGCCGCGCTGAAGCTGGCGCGCCAGCGCCTGGGCGCGCTGGGCTTTTGCGTCACCCTGGATGCCAGCGTGCGTGGCCGCCACCAGCGCTTTGCCGGCGATGACGATGCCCGCCTGGCCGCCATCCACCGCGTGGCCGAGGCGGCGCCGTCGGTGGCCATGGCCTGCCGTGGCGGCTATGGCCTCAGCCGGCTGCTGGGCCGCATCGACTGGCCGCTGCTGGCCCGGTCGGTGGCACAGGGCACCCGCTGGGTGGGCCACAGCGACATCACCGCGCTGCAGCTGGGCCTGCTGGCCCACACCGGCGCCATCAGCTGGCAGGGGCCGATGGCTTGCGACGATTTCGGCCGCACCGACGAGGCCGGCGGCACCGACGAGGTGACGGCGGGCTGCTTCACCGAGGCGATGTCGGGTGCGTTGGAAGCGGTGGGCTTCCGCACCGAAGCCGGATTCGACGGGCTGGAGGTGAAGGGCAAGCTCTGGGGCGGCAATCTGGCCATGGTGCAAAGCCTGCTGGGCACGCCCCACTGGCCGAAGGTGCGCGGTGGTGTGCTGTTCCTGGAAGACATCAACGAGCACCCGTACCGGGTGGAGCGGGCGTTGCTGCAACTGCACCAGGCCGGCGTGCTGGCGCAGCAGAAGGCGGTGCTGCTGGGCGATTTCAGCGGCTGGCGCAAGAGCCCGCTGGACCGCGGCTACACGCTCAAGACCGCCGTGGCCCACCTGCGCAGCGTGTGTGCCACGCCCATCCTCACGGGCCTGCCGTTCGGCCATGTGCCCACCAAGCTGACGCTGCCGGTGGGCGCCAAGGTGCAGCTGGTGGTGCAGGGGCGGGATGTGCTGCTGGGCTGGTGACCCCGCGGACCGGGGGTTGGGCGGCGTCTCCAAAGCCCGGCCCATGGGCTGAAACCCGGGTGGTGCGGCACAGGTCGCCGCCTAGAATGGCGGCCATCGCCTCGCAAGGGTCGGCCACAAGCAGGCCCTGTCGAGGCGATGTCATTCATGGCGGATGGCGGGGGCTGACCGGGCCCCCGCCGTTGATTTGTTCCAGGAGCTGTCCGCATGCGCGGCATCGTTGTGTTCTGCACCCTGCTGTGGCGCCGCGCCGGACTGGCGCTGGCTTGTGCCTCCGCCCTGTTGGCCGCCGGCTGCAACAACAACCCCTACCCCCTGGGGGCCGAGCGCGAGAACACCCTGTTCTTTTCGTTCGACGAACGCTCGCCGCGCTACCTGGACCCGACCGCCTCGTACTCCAACCCCGAGACGGCGTACACCATGCAGGCGTACGACCCGCCCTACGGGTACCACTACCTCAAGCGCCCCTACCAGTTGGAGCCCAAGTCGGCCGCCGCGGTGGCCAAGCCGCGCTACCTGGACAAGAACGGCCAACCCCTGCCCGACGATGCGCCGGGCGAGCAGGTCGCCGAGAGCGTGTACGACGTGCCGATCAAGCCCGGCATGCGCTTCCAGCCCCACCCCGCGTTTGCGGTGGATGCCCAGGGCCGGCACCTGTTTCACAGCGAGAACCCACTCACCCAGGCTGCGCTGGGCAACCGCCGCTCGCCCTGGGACTTCCCGCAGCAGGGCACGCGTGAGGTGGTGGCTGACGATTTCGTCTACGCGCTCAAGCGCCACGCCACCACCCGCATCGAGGCACCGGTGTTCGCGGTGTTTGCCGAGTACGTGATCGGCCTGAAGGACTACGCCGCCCTGGTCAAGCAGCAAGACGCCAAGCTGCTGGCCGGCCTGCCCACCGACATCCGCGACAAGCCCTTCCTCGACTTCCGCCGCTGGCCGCTGGCCGGCGCCACCGCGCCCGAGAAGCACCTGCTGCGGATTCGGTTGAAGGGAAAGTACCCGCAGTGGAACTACTGGATGGCGCTGGCCTTCACCGCGCCCATCCCCTGGGAGGCCGACGCCTTCTATGCCCAGCCTGGCATGAACGAGGCGGGCCTGAGCCTGAACCAGTGGCCGGTGGGCAGCGGCCCGTACATGATGGCCGAGTTCGTGCGCGACCGCCGCCATGTGATGGTGCGCAACCCCAACTACCGAGAAGACCCGTACCCCTGCGACGGCATGCCCGGCGACCGCGAGGCCGGGCTGCTCGACGACTGCGGCAAGCGCATGCCGTTCATCGACAAGCTCTACGTCACCATCGAGAAGGAGAAGGTGGCGCGCAAGGAGAAGTTCAAGCAGGGCTACCTGGACGTGCCCGAGATCGAGCGGCCCGAATGGGGCGTGGACTTCCGCAACGATGCCGATGATTCGGATGCGGTGGCGGCGCTGTTCAAAGCGCGCGGCTTCCAGTTTCCGTTGATGACCGACATCAGCAACTGGTACCTGGGCTTCAACATGCTCGACCCGGTGGTGGGCCAGGGCGCCACGCCCGCGCAGGCTGAGAAGAACCGCAAGCTGCGCCAGGCCCTGGCCATCGTGATTGACTATGAGGAAGGCTATGGCCGCATCTTCAAGCACAAGGGCGGCGTGGCCGGGCACAGCCCGCTGCCACCGGGGCTGTTCGGATCGCGCGAAGGCGTGGGCAACTTCCACAACCCGGTGACGCACAAGCTGGTGGACGGCAAGGTGGTGCGGCGGTCAGTCGACGAGGCCAAGGTGCTGCTGGCCGAGGCCGGCTACCCCAGCGGGCGCGATGCCATCACCGGCAAGCCGCTGGTGCTGAACTACGACTTCCAGCGCGCGGTCACGCCCGAGTTCAAGAGCGAGAACGACTGGATGGTCAAGCAGTTCGCCAAGCTGGGCATCCAGCTGGAGATCCGCGCCACCGACTTCAACCAGTACCAGGACAAGACGCTTAAGGGCAAGCACCAGATCTACTGGGCCGGCTGGTTGGCCGACTACCCTGACGCCGAGAACTTCAGCTTCCTGTTGTACGGCCCCAATGCCAAGAGCAAGAACAACGGCGAGAACATCAGCAACTACCAGAACGCCGAGTACGACGCGCTGCACCGGCAGGTGCAGATGCTCGACGACGGCCCGGCCAAGCAAGCCGCGCTGGACCGCATGGTGGCCATCCTGCAGCACGATGCGCCCTGGGCGTTTGGCTACTTTCCCTGGGGCGGCCTGGCCTTCCAGCAGTGGGTGCACAACGGCAAGCCCAGCATCCTGATCCGCGACATGGCCAAGTACTACCGCGTCGACCCGGCGCTGCGTGCCGCGAAGCAGACCGAATGGAACGCACCGGTGCGCTGGCCGCTGGCGCTGGTGGCCATCGCCGTGCTGGCCCTGCTGTGGGCCGCGCGCCGCAGCGTGCGCCAGCGCGAGACGGCCACCGCCCGCCGCCGCGCCGCGGCCTGATTGGCCGAGACCGACACGATGCTCCGCTACATCCTGCGCCGCATGGGCTATGGCCTGCTGATCCTGATCGGCGTGAACCTGCTCACCTTCTTCCTGTTCTTCACCGTCAACACGCCCGACGACATGGCGCGGCTGAACATCGGCGGCAAGCGCATCGCGCAGGAGCAGATCGACAAGTGGAAGGCCGAGCGCGGCTACGACAAGCCGCTGTACTTCAATGCCGAGGCCCAGGGCACCGAGCAGATCACCCGCACCGTGCTGTGGGAGCGCAGCATCTCGCTGCTGCTGCTGGACTTCGGCCGCAGTGATTCCGCCCGGTCCACCGACATCGGCCACGAGGTGGCCACCCGCATGGGCGTCAGCCTGCAACTGGCGCTGCCGCTGTTCATCCTGCAGTTGATCGTCAGTGTCAGCTTCTCGCTGATGCTGGTGTACTTCCGCCACACCCGCATCGACTTCTGGGGTGTTGTCCTCTGTGTGCTGATGCTGTCGATTTCCAGCCTGTTCTACATCATCGTCGGCCAGTACTTCTTCTCGCGGGTGCTGCGCCTGGTGCCGATCTCGGGCTTTGCCGAAGGGCTGGATGCCGTGCGCTTCCTGGCGCTGCCGATTTTCCTGAGCCTGCTGGCGCGGCTGGGCGGCGAGGCGCGCCTGTACCGGGCCATGTTCCTGGAGGAGATCGGCCGCGACTACGTGCGCACCGCCCGCGCCAAGGGCCTGAGCGAGCAGGTGGTGCTGTTCCGCCATGTGCTGAAGAACGCACTGATCCCCATCATCACCAGCGCCGGCGCCTACCTGCCGTTTGTGTTCATGGGCAGCCTGGTGTTCGAGAGCTTCTTCGGCATCCCGGGCCTGGGCGCCTTTGTCATCGAGGCCATCTCGGGCCAGGACTTCGCCATCGTGCGCACCATGGTCTTCCTGGGCGCGGCGCTGTACATCGCCAGCAATGTGCTGATCGACATCGCCTACACGTGGGTGGACCCGCGGGTGAGGTTGTCATGACCGGCGGGACGAGCGCCGGGCCGCTCCCAAGCCGGCCCGCCATCCCCTCGGGGGATCGGCCAGCGTCCCCGCTGGACGAGGGGTTCCAATGATCAGTTTCAAGTTTGTCGTGTTGTGGACCGACGTGGCGCTGTGGGTGCTGTTCGCAGCGATCGCCGGCTACGGCATCCGCGTGGCGCGGCACGACAACCTGCGCGCCACCTGGCGCCGGGTGCTGCGCGATGCGCCGGCCATGTGCTCGGCGCTGATCCTGGGGCTGTTCGTGGTGGTCACCCTGCTCGACAGCGTGCACTTCCGCCGCGCCCTGGCGTCCACCGACGCGCAGGCGGCGGGCAAAGTGTTCTACGACACCCGCACCGAGAGCGTGCTCGACCTGGTGCTGGCCCGGCCGATCGCGATGCGCGAGACCACCTATTCGGCCCCGCTGGCCTACCTGGCCATCACCAAGCAGACTGTCAGCCGCGACGGTCAGACTGTGCGGGAGTTACCGCGCCTGATCCACGGCGGCGCCCACCTCACCAACCCCGCCACCCAGTGGCAGGCCGACCTCTGGCAGCGCGGAATCGCCGGCGCTCTGGCCGGCCTGGGGCTTGCACTGCTGGCCAGCCTGGGAGCCGCGGCGTTGTTGCGCGGCACGCATGGCGGTGTGGTCGCGGCATGGCGTGCCATCGCTGCCGACCGCACCCACTACCCGGTGCGGGCCTTGCTGGTCACCGCCACCCTGCTGTGCATGGCGGGTGGCGCCGTGGTGGCGCTGGCGGGCCACTACCATGTCTTCGGCACCGACCGCACCGGCAACGACGTGCTGGTGCAGACGCTCAAGAGCATCCGCACCGCGTTCGTCATCGGCATGCTCAGCACCCTGGCCACGCTGCCGATTGCGGTGGTGCTGGGCATCCTGGCCGGCTGGTACCGCGGCTGGGTGGACGAGGTGGTGCAGTACCTCTACACCACCTTGTCCAGCGTGCCCAACGTGCTGCTGATCGCCGCCTGCGTGCTGATGGTGCAGGTGGCACTCGACAAGCATCCCGAGTGGTTCGAGACCGGTGCCGAGCGCGCCGACCTCAAGGTCTTCCTGCTGTGCGTGATCCTGGGCGTGACCGGCTGGGCCACGCTGTGCCGCCTGGTGCGGGCCGAGACGCTGAAGCTGCGCGAGCTGGAATTCGTGCAGGCCGCCACCGCCTTCGGTGTGCCGCCGGTGCGCATCATGGCGCGCCACATCCTGCCCAACGTCATGCACCTGGTGCTGATCACCACGGTGTTGAACTTCTCCGACCTGATCCTCTACGAGGCCGTGCTGACGTACGTGGGCGTGGGTGTCGACCCCAGCACCAGCAGCTTCGGCGGCATGATCAACCTGGCCCGCAGCGAGATGAGCCGCGACCCGGTGGTGTGGTGGAGCTTTGCCGCCGCCTTCGGCTTCATGGTCGCCCTGGTGCTGGCCGCCAACCTGTTTGCCGATGGCGTGCGCGATGCCTTCGACCCGCGTTCACGCGCCATGCGGCCGCGCATCCTGGGCCGCAAGCCCGCCGCCAAGGCGTGAAATGACACAGCCCCCTGACTCGCTGCGCGCGTTTCCTCCCTTGGGGGCGCTCAGTTCCTTCGGAACGGCCGTGCGGAACTGACATGCTCGCCATCGACCAACTGCAAGTGGAACTGGATGCCGAGGCCGGCATCGTGCGCGCCATCGACGGCCTGGCACTGGCCATCCAGCGCGGCGAGACCTTCGCCCTGGTGGGCGAATCGGGCTGCGGCAAGAGCATGACGGCGCTGGCCCTGATGCGCCTGCTGCCCGACAGCGGCGCGGTGACCGACGGCGACATCACGCTGGACGGCGACGACCTGCTGGGCATGCCTGAATCGGCGATGCGCGTTGTGCGCGGCGGGCGCATCGGCATGATCTTCCAGGAGCCGGGCACCAGCCTGAACCCGGTGCTGACCGTGGGCCAGCAGATGCGCGAGACCATCGAGACGCACACCGCCCTGCGCGGCGATGCGGCCCGCACCAAGGCCATCGACTGGCTGCGCCGGGTGGGCATCCCCGAGCCCGAGCGCCGCTTCGACGACTACCCGTTCCGCATGAGCGGTGGCCAGAAGCAGCGCGTGATGATCGCGATGACATTGGCGGCCGAGCCCGACTACCTGGTGGCCGACGAGCCCACCACCGCGCTGGACGTCACCATCCAGAAGCAGATCCTCGACCTGCTGCGCGACCTGCAGCGCGAGCAGGGCATGGGCCTGCTGCTGATCACGCACGACCTGGCGGTGGTGGCCGGCATGGCCCACCACGTGGCGCTGATGTATGCCGGGCAGATCATCGAGGTGGCGCCGGCGGCGCAGTTCTTCGCCAGCCCGCGCCACCCGTACGCCCAGGCGCTGCTGCGCGCGCTGCCCGACAGCGGCCGGCGCGGCCAGGCGCTGGCGGCGATTGCCGGCACCGTGCCGCCGCTGACACAAGACTTCAGCGGCTGCCGGTTCGCACCGCGTTGCAGCTTCGCCCAGGCGGGTTGCCGCACCCAGCGGCCCGAGTTGCTGGGTGCTGCGGGTGACCAGGTGCGTTGCCTGCTGCTGGAACCTGGCGGCCCGGGCCTGGTGGCGCCAGCCCTCGCGCACGGGGTGGTGGCTGCGCAGGTGGCCACGCCAGCCGCCAAGCCGGCTGCGACCAGCACGCCGCTGCTGCAGGTGATCGGCCTGAGCGTCAGCTTCCAACTGCGCAAGGGCTTCCTGCAGAAGCAGCCACCGCGGTTCGACGCGGTCAAGGGTGTGTCGTTCCAGGTCGCGGCGGGCCAGACGCTGGCGCTGGTGGGTGAATCGGGCTGCGGCAAGACCACCACCGGCAAGGCCATCGTGCAGCTGCTGCGCGGCCAGGCCGAGATCGAAGGCCAGGCCCTGCTGGAAGGCGCCAACCTGTTCGACCTGCACGGTGCGGCCCTGCGCGACGCCCGTCGCACCGTGCAGATCATCTTCCAGGACCCGTTCGCCAGTCTGAACCCGCGCATGCGCGTGGCCGAGATCCTGGACGAAGGCCTGGCCGCGCTGCAGCCCGACACCACGCCGGGCGACCGCCGCCGGCGCATCGAGGCCATCACCGAGCAGGTGGGCCTGCGCCGCGAGGCGCTGCAGCGTTGGCCGCATGAGTTCTCGGGCGGCCAACGCCAGCGCATCGCCATCGCCCGCGCGCTGGCGGTGAACCCACGGCTGATCGTCTGCGACGAGCCCACGTCGGCACTGGACGTCAGCGTGCAGGCGCAGATCCTGAACCTGCTGCGTGACCTGCAGCGCGAACTGGGCGTCAGCTACCTGTTCATCACCCACAACATCGCGGTGGTGGAGTACATCGCCGACCATGTGGCCGTGATGCGTGGGGGGCGCATCGTCGAGCAGGGTGCCTGCGCCGACGTGTTGCAGCGGCCGGTGGACGACTACACCCGCGCCCTGCTGGCGGCGGTGCCCAGACTACCGGGTTGACGGCGGCGCTGGACAACGGGTTGCATGCCATGCTGCGTGGATTGATATCATGATACTTTTGAAGAGGTGATCATGGGTCAATTCACCGTTCGCAACATCGAAGATGACGTCAAGGCGCGGTTGAAGCGGCGCGCGGCGTCCCATGGCATCAGCATGGAGGCCGAGGTTCGGCAGATCCTGCGCAACGCGGTCAAGGATGACGGCCTGCATGCCGGCATGGGGCTGGGCACCCGGATCGCCGCCCGGTTTGCGGCGGCTTGGTTGGACGAACCCCTGCCCGAATGGAAGGGCCAGGTGCCTCGGGTCATCGCACTTGAACCATGATCATTCTTGACACCAACGTGTTGTCGGAGTTGATGCGGCGCGAGCCCGCAACTGCCGTGCTGCGTTGGCTGGACCTGCAGCCGTCCCAGTCAGTCTGGATCACCACCATCACGTTGTTTGAAGGCCGACTTGGATTGGCGCTGTTGCCGCCAGGGCAACGGCGGGAGAGTTTGGCGCAGGCCTTTGATCAGTTGTTGACGATCGATCTTGAGAACCGTGTTCTGCCTTTCGACGCAGAGGCCGCCGCACAGGCTGCACGGCTCGCGGCCGACCGCCAGCGCAGCGGCCGGCCTGTCGACATCCGCGACACCCAGATTGCAGGCATTGCCCAAGCGCGTCGCGCGACGTTGGCGACGCGCAACCTGCGGCACTTTGAGGGGCTGACCGTGCCGGTGGTCGATCCCTGGGCCTGAACATGAGTGTGCAGGCGCATTCCTGAACCCGCTGCGCGCGCTGCAGGGCGAACTGATGTTGCCGCTGTTGTATCCCCAGCACCGCCACGTACTGCGGGAACATCGCCGCAGTCACAACCCCAACCTGATCCGCGTTGACCGCGTTGGCATTGCGCCCACGCCCACGCCCACGCCATGGCGTGCGCGTGCGCGTGCGCCTGCCCGGCCGCCCTGCAGGGCGGCCGGGCAGGCGCAAACCCTTCAATCCAAAGGTCGATCAGCTCAAGACTAAATCCGCCACCTCACCAGCGAATAGGCGCGGTTCCTGGCCAGCGTTCACAACTGGGCCTCTGCAACCTGTTCATCACGCTCAACATCGCGGTGGTGGAGTCCGTTGCCGTCCACTTGGCGGTGAAGCGGGACTGGCACATCTTGGAGCAGGGCGCCTACACCGAAGTGATGCAGCCACCGGTGGACGCTCACACCTGAAGGTTGCTGACGGCGGTGCCACGGTTGTGAGCGTGCGTTGCGCGGGCCGGTGTGCCCGACAGCAAAGCCGAACCGTCGCCAGCTGCAACGCCGGCCTGGTGTCACCGGCCTGTCACCGAAGCCGCTGGGCACGCCTTGGCTGCAGTCCCGGCACCAGGCAGCAGCCCGGTTGCCGCCGAGGCGGGCCGCCTTTGTTGCTCCTAACCAACGGCTGGTTCCCTCGGGTCTAGAGGGGGGCCTCTAGCGACCGCACGACCCGAAGCTGCCCAGTGTGTTCGAAACACGCGCAAGTGTTTGTCGACATTGAGATTTCCGGGTATTGACAGTGCGTGACTGCACCAAACTGCAGCGCCAGTGCGCCAGGCGCATGGTTCACGAGGGTTTCCCTAGAACAGGGGGCGCGGGGCCAGCAGTGAAAATGAATTCACATTCTGCTTACCGTCAGACGCACTCGGCTTACCCGGCTGATCCTGTCTGGCAGGTGGCTTGTTGATCTACGGATCCCATCCCTTTTCTCCAGGAGCATTCCAATGTTCAAGCGAACCAAAGTCAGCACCAGTGTGCTGCTGGCCC
>JBBAPL010000043.1:27527-34786 GCA_040400895.1 Aquabacterium sp. | reverse complement strand
TGTCGCGGCGGTGCAGGTGCCAGGCCAGGCCGCCCAGCGACGCAGCGATGACCAGGAACACGCCATTGGGCATGCCCGGGATCAGCCCGAGCGTGCCGACGATGCCGGCGGTGATGCCCAGCGCCTTGCTGCTGCCGAACAACTGGGCACCAATCTGGCTGCCGATGTTCTGCTCCTTGCCCACGCGCGAGACCACCATCGCCGCGGCCACCGAGATCAGCAGGCCGGGGATCTGCGCCACCAGCGCGTCGCCCACCGCCAGCAGCACATAGGTCTGGGCTGCCTCGCCAGCGCTCATCGCGTGGCTGATCACACCGATGAGGAAGCCACCGACGATGTTGATCACCAGGATCAGCATGCCGGCGATCGCATCGCCCCGCACGAACTTGCTGGCACCGTCCATGGAACCGAAGAAGTCGGCCTCCTCGCCCACCTCGATGCGGCGGCGCTTGGCTTCCTTCTCGTCGATCAGTCCGGCGTTCAGGTCGGCGTCGATGGCCATCTGCTTGCCGGGCATGGCGTCCAGGGTGAAGCGCGCGCCGACCTCGGCGATGCGCTCCGCACCCTTGGTGACCACGATGAAGTTGATCACCACCAGCACGGCAAACACGATCAGGCCGACCGCGAAGTTGCCGCCCACCAAAAAGTGGCCGAAGCTCTCGATCACCTTGCCGGCAGCGCCGGGGCCGGTGTGGCCTTCGAGCAGCACCACCCGCGTGGAGGCCACGTTCAGGCTCAGCCGCAGCAGGGTGGTGACCAGCAGCACCGCCGGGAAGGCGGCAAAGTCGAGCGGGCGCACCATCTGCGAGGCCACCATCATCACCATCAGCGCCATGGCGATGTTGAAGGTGAACAGCACGTCGAGCATCCACGGCGGCAGTGGCAGCACCATCATCGCCAGCACCAGCACGATGAAGATGGGCGCGCCCAGGCTGCGCAGCAGCGGCAGGCTCCAGCCCAACTTGCTGGCGGCCTGCTGTGCCATGGGTGAGCTGGCCAGGCCGCCGAACAGGCCCTTGAGTTGCGCGAGCAAGGGGTTCATGGCTTAGGCGGCTCCTGGCGCAGGCGCCTCGGCGGTGTGCGGGTCAAGGTCGGCTGGCACCACGATCGGTGGCAGGTCATTGGGCATGGCGGCCTGGCCGGCGAGTGCCGCACGCAGCTGATAGACATAGGCCAGCACCTGGGCCACGGCCGAGAACAGCCGTGCCGGGATCTCGTGGTCGACCTCGGAATGGGTGTAGAGCGCACGCGCCAGCGGCGCGGCCTGCAGCACCGGGACCTTGTGTTCGCGCGCCAGGTCGCGGATCTTCAGCGCCAGCAGGTCAGCACCCTTGGCCACCACCTTGGGCGCGGCCATGCGGCCTTCTTCGTACTTGAGCGCCACCGCGTAGTGGGTGGGGTTCATCACCACCAGGTCGGCCTTGGGCACGGCGGCCAGCATGCGCTTGCGCGACATCTCCCGCATGCGCGACTTGATGCGGCCCTTCATCTCGACGTTGCCCTCGGCCTCCTTGTGCTCCTGCTTGACCTCCTGGTGGCTCATCTTCAGGCGGTTGGACAGCATGCGGCGCTGCAGCGGCACGTCGATCACCGCAAACAGCGCCAGCACCACGCACAGCAGCAGCAGGCCGTCGAGCAGGGCGCCGCCGGTGTGGGCCAGGGCCACGGGCAGCGGCATGGCCAGCGCGTCATGGAACTGGCCCAGATGCAGCCACAGCCAGACACCGCCCACCACGCCCAGGATCAGCGCCAGTGTGCAGGCCTTGGCCAGGTCCCCCAGGTGCTGGCCCGAGACCATGCGGCCCAGGCCGGCCAGCGGGTTCAGCTTGCCGAAGTTGGGAGCCAGCGGCTGGAAGGTGAAGTTCCAGCCCCCCGACGCCAATGCAGCGCCCAGGGCCAGCGCGATGCCAACCCCGCCCAGCGGCAGCAGCACCAGCATCCAGGCCCAGGTCAGCGCACCCAGATGGCGCGTCATGGCATCGACCTGTGACAAGGCTTGCAAGTCGAAACGCAGGCCGCTGGTCAGCAATTTGCCGGACCAGTCCACCAGGCGCGGCAGTGCCAGCACCAGCAGCACCCCACCGCCGCCCACCACCAGCAGGTGGCCCAGGTCACGCGAACGCGCCACCTGGCCTTCCTTGCGGGCCTTGCGGATCTTCTTCTCGGTTGCTGGGAGGTTGCGGTCCTGGGCGTCAGCCATGGCGATGCGGGCACGGATGGGGGCGCCGACGGGAATCGTCAGCGCCCGGCCATGGTGCCGCCCGGTCGCCCAAGCAGGGACCGGATAAGCATCGCGGAACACCCCGTTATCGGCGCCTTGTGCAGAACCTGAAGCCTCAAGCTGGCAGGCAGCGTGAATTAACCGGGCCTTCGTCTGCCTGATCGGATTTCTTCTCAAGTTGCCAGAGAGGGGGCCCGATATGCCGACGAGGAACGCGCCGAAGGTGCCGTCCATGCCCAACGGGTGGATGGCGAGCCAGGCAGACCGCACCAGAAATCGCACCAAAGACTGCTGCAAACACTTGCGCCGAAGGATCTGAGACCATGGCCTCGAACATCACCAACCTGACTCCTGCCGAAATCGCCGCGATGACCACGGCCCAGATCGCCGCGCTCACCGCCGCAGATTGGGCAGCGTTCAGCCTGGACCAGATCGCAGCACTCACTGCAGAGCAGATCCCGGTCATCCCGGCGCAGCGGGTGAACGTGCTGTCGGCGGTGCAGGTGGCCGCCTTCGACCCCGCCGACTTCGCGGCGATGACGTCGACGCAGTTGCGCTCGATCGCGACATCGGGCGTGGCGCTGATGACCAGCAGCGACTTCGATGCGCTGACTGCCGCCCAACTGACAGCCTTGACCACGGCCCAGGTGCGGTCCATCGTCACCGCCGAACTGGCTGGCCTGTCCGCGCAGACGGTGTCCAACCTGGGCACGGCCCAGGTGGCGGCCATGAGCACGCAGCAGATCGACAACCTCACCGTGGGCCAGCTGCAGGCGCTGACCACGGCACAGGTGCGTGCGCTCAACACCCAGCAGGTGGCCAGCCTGGCCACCGAAGACCTGACGGCGCTGTCGCAGGACCAGTTCTCCGCACTCACCAGCCGCCAGATGACGATGCTCAGCGGCGCCCAGGTGGCAGCGCTGGACGCCAGCTACCTGGCCCTGCTGAACACCCAGCAGCTGCGCAGCCTGAGCACCGCCGCCGTGGCGGCGATGGCCGATGTCGACTTCGAGGGCCTGAGCGCCGAGCAGCTCAATGCCCTGAGCAGTGCCCAGGTGCGCGCCATCGATGTGGGCGTGCTGGGCCAGGTGTCGGCGGCCACGCTGGCCGGGCTGAGCACCGCACAGACCGCCCAGCTGACCACCGCCCAGGTGGCGGCGCTGTCGACCGAGCAGCTGACCACCCTGAGCAACGGCCAATTGGCCGCGCTGGCCAGCCACCAGCTCTCCGCGATCGCGGGTGCCACGCTCAACAGCCTGAGCAGCGCCCAGTTCCAGATGCTGACGAGCAAGCAGATCGGCAGCCTGTCGTCCGACCAGCTGGCCGGCCTGGAAACGGAAGACCTGGCCTCACTGACCGCCACCCAGGTGCGCGGCATCACCACCGCCGGCCTGGCGGCGCTGGACAGCGGCGACATGGCCGTGCTCACCGCCGGCCAGTTGTCGGCACTGACCACCACCCAGCTGCAGGCGCTGGAGTCGGGCGACATGGCCTACCTGGGCACCGCCGCGCTGGCGGGCCTGTCAAGCGCACAGATCACGGCGCTCACCAGCGCCCAGCTGGCCGGGCTGAGCGACGCCCAGTGGCAATCCCTGGGCCAGGGGCAGCTGCGCGGCCTGAACACCGCCCAGATCGCCAGCCTGACCACGGATGACCTGAACATCCTGACCAGCGACCAGTTCCAGATGCTGACCAGCGCGCAGATTGCAGCGCTCACCAGCCTGCAGGTGGCCAACCTGGAGGCCGCCGACCTGGCAGCGCTGACCAGCACCCAGCTGCGTGGCCTGGAAACCCGCGACATCGCCGTGTTCGACAGCGCCGATGTGGCCGCCCTGGGCACGGCCCAGCTGGCGGCACTCAGCTCGCAGCAGCTGCGCGCCCTGTCGACCGACGCCCTGGCGGGCATGACGACCGCCACGGTGGCCAGCCTGGGCACGGCGCAGATCGGCCAGCTCAGCACCGCCCAGCTGGGCGCCCTGTCGTCCGACCAGCTGCAGGCCCTGACGGCGACGCAGCTGCGCGCGCTGACCTCGGCGCAACTCACGTCCCTGGCCACCGACGAGCTGAACCAGCTCAGCAGCGACCAGTTCGGCGCCCTCACCAGCAGCCAGCTGGCGGGCCTGACCAGTGCGCAGGTCGCCAACCTGGAGGCCGCCGACTTCGGCGCTCTCACCACCACCCAGCTGCGTGGCATCCCGGCGGCCAGCCTGGCTGCGCTCAGCACCGAGCTGCTGTCGCAGCTGAGCTCGTCGGACGTCGCCGCGCTCACCAGCGCCCAGATCGCCGCGCTCGACTCCGGCGACCTGGCCGCCCTGGGCAACGGCGCGGTGTCGGCCCTGGCGGGCACCCAGATCGCCAACCTGTCGTCCACCCAGCTGGCCGCGCTCAGCAGCGAGCAGTTGCAGGCCATCGGCACCGCCCAGGTGGCCAGCCTCACGTCGGCCCAGCTCGCCTCGCTGGCCACCGACGACCTGAATGCGCTGACCACCGCGCAGTTCGCCGCGCTGACCACCCGCCAGATCGCTGACCTGACCACCGCGCAGGTGGCCAACCTCGAGAGCGCCGACCTGGCCGCGCTGAACACCGCACAGATCCGCGCCCTGGAAACCCGCGACATCGCGGCGCTGGACTCGGCCGACCTCCGCGTGTTGTCGAGCACGCAGGTGATGGCCCTGACCTCAGGGCAGATCCGTGCGCTGGAAACCGAAGACCTGGTCGGCCTGACGCCGGCCAAGCTGGCCACCCTGGGCACCGCCCAGATGGCCGCGCTCACCTCGTCGCAGATCGGCGCGCTGGGCAGCGACCAGCTGCAGGCGCTGACGACGGCACAGCTGCGCGCGCTCAGCGGCGAGCAGCTCGCCAGCCTGACCAGCGACGACCTCAACACCCTGTCGGCCGACCAGCTGGGCTCCCTGAGCACCAGCCGCCTGGCCGCGCTGACCAGCACCCAGCTCAATGCCCTGGCATCGGACGACCTGCTGGCGCTGACCACGGCCCAGGTGCGGGGCCTCACCACCAGCCAGCTGGCGGCGATGGACACCGAGACGCTGAACACCCTGAGCACGGCGCAGTTCGCCGCACTCAGCAGTGGCCAGATCGCCGCCCTGTCGCCCAACCAGATCTCGCATCTGGAGAGCGCCGACCTGGCGGCCCTGAGCACCAGCCAGCTGCGCGGCATCTCGGCCAGCGCCATGGCCGCGATGGGCTCGGACGACCTGGGCGTGCTCAACAGTGCCCAGCTGCGCTCGCTCACCAGCACCCAGCTGCGCGCGATCGACACCGCCGAGATCGACGGCATCGGCACCCTGGCCCTGTCGGGGCTGAGCTCCGCCCAGATCGGCTTGCTGCACACCAACCAGCTCGGCGCCCTGCTGACCGACCAGCTGCAGTCGCTGGCCTCGGCGCAGCTGCGCGGGTTGACCACGGCACAGATCGCGGCGCTGTCCACCGACGACCTCAACACCCTGACCACCGACCAGATCCGCGCGCTCAGCAGCACGCAGATTGCGGCCCTGACCAACGCCCAGGTGGGCAACCTGGCCAGCGACGACCTGCAGGCGCTGACGACCGCGCAGGTCCGCGGTCTGGAAGCGCGTGACCTGAGCGCGCTCAACAGCGTCGACCTGAATCTGCTGAGCTCGACCCAGGTGGCGGCGTTCACCTCGGCACAGCTGCGCGCGCTCAACAGCGCCGACCTGGACGGCCTGGGCACCAAGGGCCTGGCCGCGCTGACCGGCGAGCAGCTCGGCGCCTTGACCAACCAGCAGCTGGCCGGGCTGGCCAGCGACCAGCTGCAGTCGCTCAGCAGCGCGCAGATCACCGGCCTGACGACGGGCCAGCTGGCCTCGTTGGCCACCGATGTGCTGAACCTGCTCACCACCGAGCAGTTCCGGGCGCTGACCAGCGCCCAGGTCGGCGCACTGACGGCCAACCAGGTCGGCTCGCTCGAATCGGCCGACCTGAACGCGCTGACCACGGCGCAGTTCCGCGCCATCGGGGCGGCTGGCGTGTCCGGCTTTGCCAGTGCGGACCTGGCGGCGCTGACCTCGGCCCAGCTGTCGGTGCTGACCACCGCACAGGTCAGCCAGATCGCCACGGCTGAGATCGACGGCCTGGGCACCGGGGCCATCGTCGGCCTGACCACCGCCCAGGTGGCCGCGCTCACCAGCGGCCAGCTCGCGGCGCTGGCCACTGACCAGCTGCAGGCGCTGACGTCCAACCAGATCCGTGCCCTGTCCGCGGGGCAGCTGGCGTCGCTGTCCAGCGCCGACCTGAACACACTGACCACGGCGCAGTTCCAGGCGCTGAGCACGCAGCAGATCGTGGCACTGGCCACCGAGCAGGTGACCAACCTGGAGTCGGCTGACATCGCTGCGCTGACGACTGCCCAGATCCGTGCCCTGGGGACCCGCGACATCGCGGCCATGGGGTCGGACGACATCCGCGCCCTCAGCGGCGTGCAGGTGGCCGCACTCACCTCGGGCCAGATCAAGGCCATCAGCACCGAAGACCTGGTGGGCCTGTCCACCGGCGTGCTGGCCAGCCTCAGCTCGGCCCAGTTCGGCCAGCTGACCTCGTCGCAGCTGTCGGCGCTGTCGTCCGACCAGCTGCAGTCGTTGAGCAGCCGCCAGCTGTCGGGCCTGACCACCGCCCAGCTCGCCGCCATGGGATCGGACGACCTGCGCACGCTCACCAGCGAGCAGTTCCAGGCCTTGTCCACCGCCCGCCTCTCGGCGCTGACGTCCACCCAGCTCGACAGCATCGGCAGCGACCAGCTGCAGCTGCTGACGTCCACCCAGCTGCGCGGCCTGACCACGCTGCAGCTGAACACGCTGAAGACCGATGACCTGAATGCGCTGACCAGCGACCAGTTCCGCCTGCTCACCACCACCCAGATCGCCGCGCTCAACAGCGAGCAGATCGGCCACCTGACCAGCGACGACCTGGGCGCCCTGACCAGCACGCAGATCCGTGCCATCGAGGTGGCCGATCTCGGCGCGCTGGACTCAGCCGACCTGCGTGGTCTGCAGGCCAGCCA
>JBBAPL010000043.1:0-27517 GCA_040400895.1 Aquabacterium sp. | reverse complement strand
CGGCTTCACCAGCGCCCAGCTGCGCGCGCTGGGCACCGACGACCTCGTCGGCCTGACCACCGACGCCCTGCGCGCCCTGAGCGCCGAACAGATCGGCAACCTCACCAGAAACCAGCTCGGTGCCCTGGGTACCGACCAGTTGCAGGCGCTGACCAGCGCCCAACTGCGTGGCCTGTCCAGCAGCCAGCTGGGCAGCCTGGGCACCGACGACCTGAACACCCTGACCGGCGACCAGCTGGCCAGCATGTCGACGTCCCAGATCGCTGCGCTCAACAGCAGCCAGATCGCCAACCTGACGACCGAGGATCTGGCGGCGCTGACGACAGCGCAGATCCGCGCCATCGACACCCGCGACCTCGGCGGCATCGACTCGGCCGACATGGGCGCGATGAGCGCCGCCCAGGTGGCCGCGCTGTCCACCGGCCAGCTGCGCGCGCTGGACACCACCGACTTCGCCGGCATCAGCACCGCCGCCATGGCCGCCATGAGCAGCGCCCAGATCGCCGCGCTGACCACCGCCCAGGTGCTGTCCCTGCACACCGACCAGATCCAGGCGCTGAGCACCGGCCAGCTGCGCGGCCTGACCACGGCCCAGGTGGCCGCGATCGGCACCGACGACCTGGTGGCGCTGACCACCAACCAGCTGGCCGGCTTCGGCACGCACCAGATCGCGGCGCTGACCAGCACCCAGATCGCCGCCTTCGCCACCGAAGACCTGGCGGCCCTGTCGGCCGCCCAGGTGCGGGCGATCGACAGCCGCGGCATGGATTCCTTCGACACCGCCGACCTGGGTGCCTTCACCTCGGCCCAGCTCGCCGCGCTGACCTCTGGCCAGCTGGCCGCCATCGGCACCGACACCATCGACGGGCTGTCCACCGCCGCGCTGGCCGGACTGACCGCCGCCCAGGTGGCCGGGCTCACGTCCGGGCAACTCGGCGCCCTGGGCAGCGACCAGCTGCAGGCACTGAGCAGCGCCCAGCTGCGTGCGCTGGCCACCGGCCAGCTGGCCGGCCTGGCCACCGACGCGCTGAACGACCTGACCACCGCCCAGTTCATGGCGCTGACCACGGCCCAGGTGGCCGCGCTCTCCAGCACGCAGCTGGGCAACATGACCACCGACGACCTGTCGGTGCTGACGACGGCCCAGGTGCGCGGCATCGCCACCGGCGCCCTGGCCGCGCTGGACAGCGCCGACCTGGGCGCCTTCACCTCGGCCCAGGTGGCGGCACTGACCACCGACCAGCTGCGCGCCATCGGCTCGGACGACCTGCCCGGCCTGAGCACCGCTGCCCTGGCCGGCCTGGGCAGCGCCCAGATCGCCGCGCTCACCAGCCGCCAGCTCGGCGCGCTGGGCAGTGACGACCTGCAGGCCCTGAGCACCACGCAGGTGCGTGGCCTGACGACGGCCCAGGTGGCCAGCCTGTCCACCGACGACTTCAACGCCTTCACCACCGACCAGATGGCCGCGCTGACCACCATGCAGGTGGCCGGGCTGGGCACCGACCAGGTGCGGACCATGACCTCCGACGACCTGCAGGCGCTGACCACGCTGCAGATGCGCGCCCTGGAGAGCCGCCACCTGGCGCAGCTGGAGACGGCCGACCTCGGGGTGCTGAGCTCGACCCAGGTGGCCGCACTGACCAGCGTTCAGCTGGCCGGCATCGCCACGTCCGAGATCGACGGCATCACGCCTGACGCCATCCGCGGCCTGGCGGCCAGCCAGATCGGCGGGCTCAGCACCCGCCAGCTGGCGGCCCTGGCCACCGACCAGCTGCAGGCCCTGGGCAGCGCCCAGCTGGCCGGGTTGAGCACTGCCCAGGTGGCGAGCCTGGGCACCGACGACCTGAACACCCTGACCAGCCACCAGATCGAGGCGCTGACCACGGCGCAGATCGCCGCGCTCGACAGCAACCAGCTGGGTAAGCTGGAGACCGAAGACCTGAATGCGCTGACCACGCTGCAGATCCGTGCGCTGGAGACCCGCGACTTCGCCGGCTTCGACAGCGCCGACCTGAAGGCCCTGGGCTCGGCCCAGATGGCGGCCTTCACCACCGACCAGTTGCGTGCCCTGGGCACCGAGGACCTGATCGGGCTGACCACCGAGGCGCTCAACGCCCTGGCGGCCACCCAGTTGGCCGTGCTCACCAGCAACCAGCTGGCCGCGCTGGGCAGCGAACAGCTGCAGAGCCTGGGCAGCACCGAGCTGCGCAGCCTGACCACCGCCCAGATCGCCGCGCTGGGCACCGACGACCTGAACACCTTCACCAGCGACCAGTTCCGCCTGCTGACTACTGCCCAGATTGCGGGCATGACCAGCAGCCAGATCGGCAACCTGGTCTCCGACGACCTGCAGGCGCTGAGCTCGGCGCAGATCCGCGCCATCGAGACGCGCAACCTCGGCGCACTCGACAGCGTCGACCTGGGTCACCTCAGCTCGGTGCAGGTCAGCGCCCTGTCCACGGCCCAGCTGCAGGCCCTGGACACGGCCGACCTGAAGGGCCTGACCACGGACGCGCTGAGCGGCCTGTCCAGCAACCAGCTGGCCAGCTTCACCACCGCCCAGCTGGGCGCGCTGGCCAGTGACCAGTGGCAATCGCTGAGCAGCCGCGTGCTGCCCGGCTTGACCACCGACCAGATGGCCGGCATGGCCACCGACGACCTGTATGCGCTGACCAGCCAGCAGATGCAGGGCCTGACCACGGCCCAGATCGCCGCGCTGACCACCCTGCAGGTGGCCAGCCTGGCCAGCGACGACGTGGCCGCGCTCAGCTCGCTGCAGCTGCGCGCCATGGAGACCCGCGACGTGGCAGCGCTGGACACGGCCGACCTGGCCGCGCTCAGCAGCGCCCAGATCGCCGGGTTCAACACCGCCCAGCTGCAGGCCCTGGAGACCGCCGACCTGGCAGCCGTGGGCACTGCCGCCCTGGCCGGCATCAGCGCTGCCAGCATCGGCGCCTTCACCACCAAGCAACTGGGCGCGATGGGCACCGACCAGTGGCAGTCGCTGAGCAGCAGCCAGCTGCGCGGCCTGTCCACCGACCAGGTGGCCGGCCTGGCCACCGACGACCTGGGCAGCTTGACCAGCAACCAGCTGGGCAGCCTGACCAATGCCCAGTGGGGTGCGATCAACACCGCCCGCATCGCCGCCCTCGGCACCGAGGACGTCGCCGCACTGACCACCGGCCAGCTGCGCAGCCTGAACACCGCCCAGATCGTGGCGCTGGACTCCGGCGACCTGGGGGCGCTGTCCAGCGCCCAGGTGGCAGCGCTCGGCACCGAGCAGCTGCAGGCGCTGGAGACGCAGGACCTGCTGATGGTGTCCACGCAAGCCCTGGCCGCGATCGCCACCGCCAACATCGGCGCGTTCACGTCGCGCCAGCTTGGTTCGCTGGCCTCTGACCAGTTGCAGGCCCTGACCAGCAGCCAGATCCGCAGTCTGGGCAGCGAGCAGTTGCAGGGCCTGGGCACCGAGGATGTGATCGCGCTCACCAGCAACCAGATCGACAGCCTGTCCACCGACCAGCTGCGCAGCCTGAGCACGCGCCAGATCGCGGCCATGGAGACCGAGGACTTCACCGGGCTCACCACCGCCCAGCTGCGCAGCCTGACCAGCGCCCAGATCGTGGCGCTGGACTCCGGCGACCTGGTGGCGCTGAACTCGCGCCAGGTGGCCGCGCTCAGCTCTGACCAGCTGGCTGCGCTGGAGACCGGCGACCTGGTGGCCATCGCCACCTCGGGCATCGCCGCCATCAGCACCGAGAGCATCAGCGCCTTCACCACCCGCCAGATCGCCGCCCTGGCCAGCGACCAGCTGCAGGCCCTGACGACCGCCCAGATCCGTGCGCTGGCACCCAGCCAGCTGGCGGGCCTGGCCACCGAGGACCTGAACGGCCTGAGCAGCGCCCAGATCAAGTCGCTGAGCACCGAGCAGCTGGTGGCCCTGACCACCAAACAGATCAGCGCCCTGGAAAGCGAAGACCTGGCGGCGCTGAGCACCGAGCAGATCGCCGTGCTCTCCACCGCCCACATCGTGGCGCTGGACAGCGCCGACTTCGCGGCCATGTCGTCGGCCCAGGTCGCATCGCTCAGTGCCGCGCAGCTGCGCGCCATCGAGACGATGGACCTGGCCGCCATGACCACCGCCGGCCTGGTGACGATTGCCGCCAGCTCGATCAACGGCTTCTCCACCGGCCAGCTGGCCGCCCTGGGCAGCGACCAGTGGGCCGCCCTGTCGTCCGAGCAGATCAGCAACCTGACGACGGCCCAGATCGCCGCCATCACCACCGAGGACCTGACTGCCTTCACCACCGCCCAGCTGCGGTCGCTGAACGACGGCCAGATCGTGGCGCTGACCACCCGTCAGTGGGCCGCGCTGGACAGCAGCGACATCGCCAGCCTGGGCACGGACCAGTTGCGCACGATGGAGACCCGCGACATCGCCGCCCTCGACACCGAGGACCTGGCGGCCCTGAGCACGGCACAGGCCGCCGCCCTCACCGGCGAGCTGCTGCGCGCTGTGGAGACCCAGGACCTGGCGGCCATGAGCACCCTGGCGATCGCCGCCATCAGCCAGACCGCACTCACCTCGCTCAGCAGCGTGCAACTGGCCGCCATGGGCAGCGACCAGCTCCAGGCGCTGACCAGCGACCAGCTGCGCAGCCTGACGACGGCCCAGATCGCCACCCTCGGCACCGAGGAGCTGACCAGCCTGACCACGCTGCAGCTGGGCACCCTGACGGCCGAGCAGATCGTGGCGCTGACCACCGCCCAGGTGGCCGCGCTGGGCACCGACGACGTGGCCGCGCTCAGCTCCGAGCAGCTCGGCTGGATGGAGACCCGCGACCTGGCCGCGCTCGACAGCGGCGACATCGCTGCGCTGACCAGCAGCCAGTTCGCGCTGCTGAGCACCGCCCAGATCCGCGCCATCGAAAGCGGCGACTTCGCCGCCATCGGCACCACCGCGCTGGCTGGCCTGGCGGTGGCCAACATCGCCGCCCTGAGCAGCCGGCAGCTGGCTGCCCTGGGCAGTGACCAGTTCCAGGCGCTGACCAGCGACCAGCTGCGCGCCCTGACCACCGCCCAGATCGCCAGCCTCGCCAGCGAAGACCTGAACGCCCTGACGGCCGACCAGATCCCGGTGCTGACCACCGACCAGGTGGCGGCGCTGACGACGAGCCAGGTCTCGACGCTGGAAAGCGCCGACGTGGCGGCACTGACGGCGTCGCAGATCGCGGCGATCGTCACCCGCAACATTGTTGCGGTGGAGACCACCTCGGCGGCGGCACTGACGTCGATGCAGGTGGCGGCCATGAGCACGGCCCAGGTGCGCGCCCTGGAGACGAGCGACCTGGTGAAGATCAGCACCGAGGCGCTGGTGGGCCTGAGCACGCTGCAGTTGGGCGCGCTCTCCACGCTGCAACTCTCGGTCATGGGTTCGGAGCAGCTGCAGTCGCTCACCAGCATCCAGCTGGAAGGTTTGGGCACTGCACAGCTGGCCAGCCTGTCCACCGACGACCTGAACCAGTTCACAGCCCAGCAATTCCAGGGCCTGTCGACCGCCCAGATCGTTGCCTTGTCCACACTGCAGTTCAGCGCGCTGATGAGCGAGGACCTGCAGGCGCTGACCACGCTGCAGGTCCGCGTCATCGAAACCCGCGACATCGCGGCGATGGACTCGGCCGACATCTCCAAGCTGACGGCCGACCAGCTGGGCGCCCTGACCACCGCCCAGGTGCGGGCCATCGAGAGCGGCGACATCATCGGCATCAGTGCCGCCAACATCGCCACGCTCAGCCCGGCCCAGGTGGCCGCGCTCAGCTCCGTCCAGCTGGCAGCGCTGGGCACCGACCAGCTGCAGGCGCTGACCGAGACCCAGATCGGCGCCCTGGGCACCGCCCAGCTGGCCGCGCTGGGCACCGATGACCTGAACGCCCTGACCCAGACCCAGTTCGGCTGGCTCGGCACGGCCCAGGTGGCCGGCCTCACCACGCAGCAGTTCAACATGCTGGAGACGGCCGACCTGAGCGGGTTCAGCACCGCCCAGATGCGCGCCATCGAGACACGTGACCTGGCCGCGCTGGAGAGCAGCCACCTCGACGCGCTCAACGCCACCCAGATGGGCGCGCTGAGCACGGCGCAGGTGCAGGCGATCGAGACGGCGGACATCGACAACATCAAGACCGCGTCCCTGGCCGGACTGACCAGCGTTCAGTTGGGTGCGCTCACCACCGCCCAGCTGGCGGCGATGGGCTCCGAGCAGCTGCAATCCTTCAGCCAGGAGCAGCTGGCGGGCCTGAGCACGGCGCAACTGGCCAGCCTGGGCACCGATGACCTGAACGCGTTCACCATGGCGCAGTTCCAGGCCTTGAGCACGGCGCAAGTCGCGGCGCTGACCACCCTGCAGGTCAGCGCGCTGGAGTCGGTCGACCTGCTGGGCCTGAGCAACAGCCAGATCGCGGCCATCTCCACCCGCGGCATCGCCGCGCTTGACTCGACCGACGCTGCCTGGCTGACGGCCAACTTCGTCTCCGCCATGACCACGGCCCAGATCCGGGCCATGGAAACGGCCGACGTGTCGATGCTGACCAACGCCGCTGTGCTGGGCTTGAGTTCGGCCCAGGTCCGCGCCTTGAGCGACGAGCAGCTCGGCGCCATCGGCACCGACCAGCTGCAACGCCTGACGGGCGAACAGCTCGCCGGCCTGACCACGTCGCAGTTCGCCAACCTGGGCACCGACGACCTGAACATGCTGACGGCATCGCAGTTCGCGTCGCTGGGCACGGCGCTGATCGCTGCGCTGGAGACCGCCCAGATCGTGTCGATGGAGAGCCTGGACATCCAGGCGCTCAGCGACCGCCAGGTGGCGGCCATCACCACCGCCAACATCGCGGCGATGGCGTCCACCGACATCGGCTACTTCACAGCCACGCAAGTGGCGGCCCTGACGACGGCCCAGGTGCGGGCGATCGAGACCGCCGACCTCGGCATCTTCACGGGCTCGACGCTGGCGGCACTGAGCTCGGCGCACATCGCCGCGCTCAGCACCGAGCAGCTGGCCGCGCTGGGCTCTGACCAGCTGCGGGTGCTCAGCGCCGACCAGCTGGCCGGCCTGACCACCTACCAGATCAGCAGCCTGGAGACCCAGGACCTGAACGCGCTGCAGGCCAGCCAGTTCCAGGGCCTGAGCACGCGCCAGATCGCCGCGCTGGAGACCGACCAGGTGGTGGCGCTGGAGAGCGTGGACCTGCAGGCGCTCAGCGCGGCCCAGGTTCGGGCCATCAGCACCACGGCCATCGCCGCGATGGACAGCTCCGACCTGCGCCTGCTGTCGGCCGACCAGCTGTCGGGCATGAGCACCACCCAGCTGCGCGCCATCGAGACGGCGGACATCACCGGCATCTCGCTGACCGCCATCACCGGCCTGACGTCCCTGCAGATCGGCGCGCTCAGCTCCGACCAGGTGGGTGCGCTCAGCTCCGACCAGCTGATGGCGCTGACCGACGTGCAGATGCGTGGCCTCACTGGTGAGCAGCTGTCAGCCATCGGCAGCAGCGACCTCAACGCCTTCACGGCCGCGCAGTTCCAGGCCTTCAGCACCGCGCAGATCGCCGGTCTGAGCAGCGATCAGATCGGCAAGCTCGACACCGATGATCTGGCCTCCTTGACCACCGCGCAGATCCGCGCCCTGGGCACCGAGGACCTGGTGATCATGGACAGCGCCGACCTGGGTGCGATGACGGCCGAGCAACTGGGCGCGCTGACCAGCGCCCAGGTGCAGGCGATCGACAGTGCCGACATCAACGCCCTGTCCGACACCGACCTCAATGAGTTCGGTACGGCGCAGATCCGCGCCCTGAGCCAGTCGCAGATCGTCGGCCTGGCCACCGACACCTGGCAGGCCTTGAGCGGCGGCCTGGTGGCGGCGCTGACCACCCAGCAGATCGGCTGGATGGACAGCACCGACATGGGCACGCTCAGCGCCGACCAGCTGGGCGCCATGGGCACGCTGCAGTTGCGTGCCATCGAGACGGCCGACATCACCGGCCTGACCGTGGCGGCGCTGGGCGGCCTGACGGCGGCCCAGGTGGCGTCGCTGACGACCGAGCAACTGGCGGCGCTGTCCACCGACCAGCTGCAGGGTCTCAGCGACAGCCAGGTGGCCGGGCTGAGCACCTACCAGCTGGCCAGCCTGGGCAGCGAGGACCTGAACACGCTGACGGCCAGCCAGATCCAGGCACTGACCACCCGACAGATCGCCGCGCTGGGCACCGACCAGCTGGTGAACCTGGCCAGTGACGACCTGCAGGCCCTCACCGGCACGCAGATCAGCGCGCTGACCACCGCCCAGGTGGCGGCCCTGGGGACCGAGGAGCTGTTCAAGCTCACCGGCGACCAGCTGGCCAGCCTGACAGCCAACCAGGTCAAGGCCATCGAGACGGCCGACATCGACAACATCGGTGTCACCGCCCTGGGCAACCTGGGCATGGCCCAGGTGGCCGCCCTGACCAACGCGCAGATCGCAGCGCTGGGCACCGACCAGCTGCAGGCCTTCAACGACCAGCAGATGGGCGGCTTCAGCACCACCCAGCTGGCGGCGATGGGCACCGACGACCTGAACACCTTCACCGCGACACAGTTCCAGTCGCTGACGACGACCCAGATCGCCAACCTCACCGACAACCAGGTGGCCAAGCTGGAGTCGGCTGACCTGGGCGCGCTGAGCGCGGTGCAGGTGGCTGAACTGCGCACCGGGCAGATTGCCGCGCTGGACAGTGCAGACTTCGTCGTGCTGAGCGGCGAGCAGATGGCAGCCCTGTCCACCAGCCAGGTGCGGGCCATCGAGACCGCAGACATCACCGGCATCAGCGTGGGTGCACTCACGGCGATGACGGCCACCCAGGTGGGCAGTTTCACCAACGGCCAACTGGCGGCGCTGTCGTCCGACCAGCTGCAGGCGCTCAGCGCCGACCAGCTGGCCGGTATGAGCACCACCCAGCTGGCAGCGCTGGCCACCGATGACCTGAACCAGTTCACCGAAGACCAGTTCCGCGCGCTGTCGGCGGCCCAGATCGCCGGGCTGACGACCGCCCAGGTCAGCAACCTGCAGGCCGCCGACCTGGCTGCCCTGTCGGTGACCCAGGTGGCGGCACTGCGCACCGCACAACTGGCGGGCATGGGCACCGACGACATCGCCGCCCTCACCGGCGAGCAGTTGTCGGTGCTGACCAGCGCCCAGCTGCGGGCCATCGAGACGGCCGACATCGACGCGATCAGCCTGACGGCGCTGGGTGGCCTGAGCGCCCTGCAGATCGCCATGCTCAGCACCGCCCAGCTGGCGGGCATGGCGTCCGAACAGTTGCAGGCCTTCAGCGACGTGCAGATCACCGGCCTGACGACGGCGCAATTCGCGTCGCTGTCCACCGACGACCTGAATGCGTTCACGGTGAGCCAGTTCCAGCAGATGACGACGGCGCAGATCGCCGCGATGACGGTGAACCAGGCCACCAACCTGCAGGCCGAGGACCTGAACGGGCTGAGCGCGGTGCAGGTGCGCGCCTTCAGCACCCAGGCGATCGCCGGGTTCGGCACGGACGACATCGCGGCGCTGACGGGTGAGCAGCTCACCGGCATGACGGCCACCCAGCGCCTGGCGATCGAGACCGCGGACATCCGCGGGCTCACGCTGGATGCCCTGGGCAGCCTGACGGCAGCACAGGTGGGTGCCCTGACGACCCGCCAGGTGCTGGGCCTGGCCGACGACCAGGTGCAGTCACTGACCGACACCCAGATCAGCGGCCTGACCACGCTGCAGGTGTCGTCGCTGGCGACCACCGACCTGCTGCTGCTGACCGACGTGCAGATCCAGGCACTGAGCACGCTGCAGATCAATGCCCTGACCACCAGCCAGGTGGTCGGGCTGGACAGCACCGACTTCGCGCTGATGAGCAACAGCCAGCTGCGTGCACTGGGCACTGACGACATGGTTGCGATGAGCGCCACCGACATCGCCATCCTCAATGCCGACCAGGTGGCTGCGCTCAGCACCATGCAGGTGCGGGCGATCGAATCGGCCGACATTGGCGCACTGAGCGCCGGTGACCTGCAGGAGTTCAGCACCGCACAGATCCGCGGCCTCAGCACGCAGCAGTTCAACGCGCTGGGCACCGACGATCTGCAGGCGCTGACTGCGCAGCAGTTCGCGGCACTGACCACCCAGCACATCCGGCTGATGGAGACCACCGACATCCAGGCACTGACGAACGACCAGATCTCGGCGATGACCGGCACCCAGGCGGCTGCGCTGCAGACCAACCAGATCGTGGCGCTGACCAACGACCACATCGGCGCGCTGCAGGTGGGCGCGATCTCGGCGATGTCGATGGCGCAGGCGCTGGCCTTCTCGACCGAAGACCAGTCGCTGATGAGCGGTGCGCAGTTGTCCGCGCTGAATGCCTTGTCGCCGATCATCCTGGACCTGGACGGCAACGGTGTGAAGACCATCGCCGCCGAGCAGGGGGTGCAGTTCGACCTGGCGGCCACCGGGCACACCGGCCAGTACGGCTGGGTGGGCCAGGGTGATGGTCTGCTGGTGCGCGACATCAACCGCGACGGCGTGATCAACGACGGCAGCGAGCTGTTCGGCGTGGGCACCCGCCTGGCCGATGGCAACCGCGCCGGCCATGGCTACGCGGCGATGGCAGCGCTGGACAGCAACCTGGACGGAAGGCTGGACAAGACCGACCAGGCGTTCGGTGAGCTGAAGGTCTGGGTCGACCGCAACCACGACGGCATCACCGACGTCGGCGAGTTGAAGGGGCTGGTCGACCTGGGCATCAGCGGTTTGAGCCTTGGCCATGTGGCGTCCGACCGCATGGACAACGGCAACGCCGTGGCCCTGGTCGGCAGCTACACCACCGAGGACGGCGCCAACCACGAGATGGCCGACGTCTGGTTTGCGAAGGCCCGCAGCGAAACGCCGCCGCAGATCGGCGACCTGCTGGCTGCGGCACCGGCCGACCTGAACCTGCCGGCGGCCCACACCGCCGACGGCACGCCCACCGCCACCACGGCGGCGGTCAGCACGGCCGGCCTGCACAAGCTGAACCCGTTCGAGGAAGAGCTGCTGAAGAACCAGCCGCTCATCTGAGGACCGGCCTTGCGCCTCCCCGCGGCGCTGAGAAGCGCCCCCCGCAGCCCGCTTCTCCGGCGATCCCGGAGGGGCGGGCTGCGCCACAGTGGCTGCATGCCGCAGGCTTGTCCGGCCCGCGGCGCTCCACTTCAAAGGCGGGTCAGGTCATGCTCAACGGCAAATCGGTGCTCATCACCGGCGGCACGGGCTCGTTCGGCAGGCAGTTCGTCGGCACGCTGTTGCAGCGCTACCCCGGCGTGCGCCGGGTGGTGGTGTTCTCGCGTGACGAACTCAAGCAGTTCGAGATGGCGCAGGTCTACGGCGAGCGCGAGTTTCCGCAGATGCGCTACTTCATCGGCGACGTGCGCGACCCGCAGCGTCTGGTGCGCGCCATGGAAGGCATCGACGTGGTGGTGCATGCCGCCGCACTGAAGCAGGTGCCGGCAGCCGAGTACAACCCGTTCGAGTGCATCAAGACCAATGTGCTGGGCGCCCAGAACGTGATCGAGGCCTGCCTGGATGCCGGCGTGCAACGGGTGGTGGCGCTGTCCACCGACAAGGCGGCGGCGCCAGTCAACCTGTACGGGGCTACCAAGCTGTGCTCGGACAAGCTGTTCGTGGCGGCCAACAACATCAAGGGCAAGCGCGACCTGCGCTTTTCCGTGGTGCGCTACGGCAACGTCATGGGCAGCCGCGGTTCGGTGATCCCGTTCTTCCAGGCCCGGCGCGGCAGCGGCGTGCTGCCGATCACCGCGCCGGAGATGACCCGCTTCAACATCAGCCTGCACGAGGGCGTGCAGATGGTGCTGTGGGCCATCGAACATGCCTGGGGCGGCGAGATCCTGGTGCCCAAGCTGGCCAGCTACCGCATCACCGATGTGGCCGAGGCGGTGGCACCCGACTGCCGGCAGACCGTGGTGGGCATCCGCCCGGGCGAGAAGATCCACGAGGAGATGATCACCGCCAGCGACAGCCCCAACACGGTGGACCTGGGCGACTACTACGCCATCCTGCCCACCGGCGCCGATTACACGCTCGACGACTACTGTGCCCGCCAGGGCGCACACCGGGTTCCTCCGGGGTTTTCTTACGACAGCAGCAGTAACAATCAGTTTCTATCTGTGCCACAGTTGCGCGCCCTGATCGACACCCAGGTCAGCGGCGCTGTCAGCCACTGACCCCTCCCAGAACCCCAACCCACGAGACCCCGTCCAGGAGCCCCGAATGCTGACCTATTGCCGCAGCTGCGTGATGCCCGACACCAAGCCGGACCTGCAGCTCGACGCCACCGGCGAATGCAATGCCTGTCGCAGCTACAAGAACCGCGCCCAGATCGACTGGCAGGCACGGCGCCTGGAACTGCTGGCCCTGGTCGAGAAGTACCGCAAGCACGACGGCAGCCACTGGGACTGCATCGTGCCGGTCAGCGGCGGCAAGGACAGCACCTACCAGGTGGTGCGCATGCTGCAGCTGGGCCTGAACCCGCTGTGCGTGACCAGCAGCACCTGCGACCTCAGCCCGCTGGGCCGGCAGAACATCGAGAACCTCAAGCACCTGGGCGTGGACCATGTGGAGGTCTCGCCCAACCCGCTGGTGCGCGCCAAGCTCAACCGCATCGGCCTCACCCAGGTGGGCGACATCGCCTGGCCCGAGCATGTGGGCATCTTCACCATCCCGGTGCGGGCGGCGGTGCAGTTCAACGTGCCGCTGATCGTCTGGGGCGAGAACTCGCAGGACGAGTACGGCGGCCCGGCCGCCGCTGCGCAGAACAACGTGCTGAACCGCCGCTGGCTCGAGGAGTTCGGCGGCCTGCTGGGCATGCGCGTGGCCGATCTGGCCGGCCAGGACGGCATCGAGGCCCGCCACCTGCTGCACTACACCTACCCCAGCGACGAAGAGCTGGCCCGCGTCGGCGTGACCGGCCTGTTCCTGGGCCACTACCTGCCCTGGGACGGGCTGTCGAACACCTTGATCGCCCAGGGCCACGGCTTTGCCGCCTACCCCACCGCGGTGGAAGGCTCGATGGTGAACTACGAGAACCTCGACAACCACCAGCACGGCATCCACGACTACTTCAAGTTCCTGAAGTTCGGCTTCAGCCGCGCCACCGACCATGCCTGCCTGCACATCCGCCGCGGCCGGCTGACGCGCGAGGACGGGCTGGACATCGTCAAGCGCCTGGACGGCAAGTTCCCCTGGTCGTACCTGGGCAAACCGCTGGCCGACATCCTGGAACCCCTCGCAATGAGCGTGGATGAGTTCACCCGCATCTGCGACCGTTTCACCAACAAGAAGATCTTCCGCCGCGACGCGAGCGGCCAGTTGCTGAAGGACCGGCACGGCAACCTGCGCAAGATCAATGACGACAACCTGGCCGAGCAACCCGCGGTGCGCCAGCAGCGGGCGGCCTGACCATGCGCGTGGGCGTCATCGACTACGGCGTGGGCAACCTGGGCTCGGTGCTGCGGGCGCTGGAAACCCTGGGCGCCGATGCCGTGCTGCTGCGCGAGCCTGCCGCCCTGGCCAACGCCGACCGCCTGGTGCTGCCGGGCGTGGGCAGCTTCACGGAGTGCAAACGCCTGCTGGACGACGGCGGCTGGACCGCAGCGTTGCAGCAGCAAGTGCACAGCCGGCAAACGCCCCTGCTGGGCATCTGCGTGGGCATGCAGTTGCTGGCCAGCTGCGGCATGGAAGGCGCCGACGACGCCGACGGCACACCGGGCCTGGGATTCATCCCCGGCCGGGTGCAGAGCCTGGCCAGCCTGGGCTGCAGCCAGCGGGTGCCCCATGTGGGCTGGAACGGCGTGGTGGCCCGCCACGACGACAGCCTGCTCGACAGCATCCCCGACACCACCGACTTCTACTTCGTGCACAGCTACGCCTTCGTGCCCGACACCGCCGACCACCTGCTGGCCACCACCGACTACGGCCTGCCGGTGGCCGCCATGGTGCGCCGGGGCCATGTCAGCGGCACCCAGTTCCACCCCGAGAAGAGCGGCCGTGCCGGCTTCCGGGTGCTGCGCAACTTCCTGGAGAGCGCCCCATGCTGAAGGTGCGCGTGATCCCCACCCTGCTGTGGAAGCAGTTCGGCCTGGTCAAGGGCGTGGGCTTCGACAGTTGGCGCCGGGTGGGCCCGGTGCTGCCGGCGATCAAGGTCTACAACCAGCGCGAAGTCGATGAGCTGATCCTGGTCGACATCCTGGCCCAGGCCAGCGGCGACGAGCCTGACGTGGAATCGGTCGACGACTTCGGCCAGGACTGCTTCGTGCCACTGACGGTGGGCGGTGGCATCACCCGCATCGACCAGGTGCAGCGCCTGCTGCGCGCCGGGGCCGACAAGGTCAGCATCAACACCGCCGCCTATGCCAACCCCGGCCTGGTGGGCGAGGTGGCACGCCGCCACGGCAGCCAGTGCGTGGTGGCCAGCATCGACGTGCGCCAGGCTGGCCCCGGCCAGTGGCGGTGCCACAGCCATGCCGGCCGGCAGGACACCGGCCGCGCCGTGCGCGACTGGGCGCGCGAGCTGGAAGACCGCGGCGCCGGCGAAATCCTGATCACCTCGATCGAGCGTGACGGCACGCTGCAGGGCTACGACCTGGCGCTGATCGCGGCCGTGGCCGGCGCGGTGAAGATCCCGGTCATCGCCTCGGGCGGTGCCGGCAACTACCAGCACATGGTCGACGCCGTGCTGCAGGCCGGTGCATCTGCGGTGGCAGCGGCCAGCATGTTCCATTACACCGAGCAGACCCCGGCCGGCGCCAAGGCGGCGATGCAGGCTGCCGGCATCCCGGTGCGCGCGCCCTTCGTGGCGGCCACCGTGCCCGCGAGATTGCCGCTGGCGGCCTGATCGGCCGGCGCCGCCGCGCCGCGCCCCACCCCGTTCGAACGGCCCGACCCAGGCCCGCAGCTCACAGCCAGTGGCGCAGCGGCAGGGCGTCGGCGCGCCTGGTGGCCAGCCGGGCCTGCTGGTCGCGGCGGAACCGCCACAGCGCCACCGGATCGGCCTGCCACGCGTCCAGCTGCGCCAGCAGTTCAGGCACCGTGTGCTGCGGCACCACGTTGTCGTCGACGATGGTCCATTCCTCGGGGCCCAGGCGCCGGCTGCGGCCCTGCACCACAGGCATGCCTTGGTTCAGCAGATCGAACAGGCCGCTGGTGGGCGTGTCGTAGCCCACCAGCAGGCCGCAGGCGCGGCCGAAGTCGGTGATGCTGCCGCCCTGCTGGTCGGCCAGGGATTCGGGCGTCACGCCCAGCGCAGCGCTCAGCATCACCAGTGCGCTGCCGTTGGGTCGGCTGCGGATGCGGCAGGCCACCCCATGCGCGCTGCACCACAGCAGCAGGCGGCGCAGGCCGTCCACATAGGCTTGCAGATCGGGCACCACCATGCCGGTGTCCGACAAGGTGTTGAGCACGATGCCCAGCGTGGCCAGCGGGCGCGGTGGCACCCCGCCCTGCTGCAGCGGCTCGCGAAAATCGAGCCGCGCCGCGGTGAGCCGGTTGCCGTCCAGGTCGAACACATCGCCGGCCTGCAAGGGGTGGGTCAGGCACAGCAGGTCATGGCCACGGCTCTTGACCGGCACATTGAAGATCTTGGAATGCGGCACCAGCACCAGGCGGGCCGCGTGCCGGCGCGCAAAGCTGAACAGCGCGCCGTGGAAGCCGCCCTCGTGGTTGGACAGCAGCAGCGTGCGGGGCGGGCGCCTGCCGAGCGCCTGTTCCAGCGTGAAGAAGACCAGCGCGTTGTGGCGGAAGCCTTCCAGCAGCGCAGCCACCTGCCGCTGCAGCAGGGCGGCTGCCGGCACGAACGGCCCCAGGTGGCGGGTCAGCAGTTCGCCCAGCCGGCCCAGCAGGCGGTCGATGCGCACCAGGTCGGCGGCCGGCAGGCGGGCCGCCAGCACGCTGGGCGCCACCATCGGGCAGCGCGCCAGGCCATCGGTGGGCGCGTCGTAGAACTGGGCGGGCAGCACCAGTGCGCGCCGGCCGCTGGCCTGCACCTCGTCGACGAAGGTGGCGGCGTCATAAAAGCAGGTGGGCAGGTGCACCAGCAGGTCGGGCGACGCTGTGCCGTCGGACGGCAGCACATCGGGCAGCAGCGGTGCGTCGGCCGGCGGCACCACGCTGCCGTAGAGCTGCACGCTGAGGCCGGCGCTGCGCAGCACGTCGCTGACCACCACACCCGGCAGGAAGGAGTGGAAGCCGAAGGCATAGGGCAGATCGGGCAGCAGCACGTGGATGCGGTCGCCCTTCAGCCGCTGTGCCACGTGGCGTGCAATGCCCTGCCAGCCCAGGCTGACCAGGTGCACGAACTGCAGCCAGTGGCCGCACCAGGCGGCGCCGGCGGCCTCGGGCACCTCATCGGCCAGCACCTGGTCCACCGCGGCACTGAGGCTGCGGGTGGCCGACCAGGCGCGCGGAGTGGCACCGGTGCTCACCTCGCAGAACGGCAGCGGGATCAGCTGTACCCGGCTGTGGCCGTTGAGCACGGCATAGGTGTGCACCACCGGGTCGAACACCGTCACCACCGCACTGTCGTCGACATCACCGCGGGCGCGCAACTGCGCCAGCAACTGCGCCGCCGCGTCCAGGTCGACGCGGTGCAGGGCGAGGATGCGGTCGGTCATGGGCGGCAGCCGGCAGAGAGCATGGCCAGGGATGTTGTGCCGCGGCGCCGCCGCCGAAGCCCCGATAAGCGCGCCTTGCCGGCGCCACATGCGACGACCTGCCAGCCGCCACGCCGGGCATCCGCCGGTCTGGGCGGCCACGGAGCGGCTGTTCCGGCCATCGCAACCTGCGGCCGCCGGCACAGTGGAGGCCTGCCCACTGTCGACCCGCGCCATGCCCCACGCCGAAGCCAACCCGTCCGACAGCCCGCTGGCCACGCTGCTGGCGCCCCTGGCCACCGCACTCGACCAGGCCGGCGTGGCCGCCGATGCGCTGGTGCTGGTGGCCTGCAACGCGGGTGAACTGCTGGCCCAGGCCACATCGGCAGCGCTGGCCGCCGCACGGGCGGCGGCCCCTGGCGCAGCGGAGGCCATCGTGATGCCCACCCCTGCGGCGCTGGGGCTCACCGGCCCGATGCTGGCGCCGGCGCTGGTCGGCCGCAACGCCTTCCAGCTCGGCCAGGCGCTGCTGACGCAGTTGGCGGCGCATCTGCCGGTCGATGGGGTGGTGGGCCACGACGGCCGGCGCTTCCTGCGCCTGGGCGCTGTGGCACCCGGCGCCGCCACGCAGGACTTCGCGATGTACTGCAAGACCTACTGCGGCGACCTGGATCGCGCCCAGGTGCTGGTGGAGACCTGGCGGCGCTTCAACCGCGACGGCCTGCAGCTGACGCTGAGCTGCCCGACCGAGGACCTGCCGCTGTTTGCACCGCTGGCCGGCGGGCAGGTGCGGCTGATCCCCGATGAATCCTTTGCCAGCGACCACCTGATGCCCGGGCCCCGCACCGGCTACTACAACCAGCAGATCTGCAAGCTCAACTTCTTCCGCACCGGGCTGGCCACCAACTATGTGAACCTGGATTCCGACACGGTGTTCATCCGCCCGTTCGGCGCCGACGACTTCATGCACGCGCCGGGCATCCCGTACACCGTGCTGGTGATGGACAAGGACCTGTCGATCGAGCGCCACTACCGCCATGTGCATTGGGTCGAGCGGCAGAAGGTGATCGCCGAGATCTATGCCCACTTCGGCCTGGCGGACCGCCGGCTGCGCACCTGCCACGGCGCGCAGGTGTTCAACGCCGGCGTGCTGGAGACGCTGCACACCGATTTCATGCGCGGCAAGGGCTGGACCTATGCCGACATGCTGCGGGTGGCACCCTATGAATTCAGCTGGTACAACGTCTGGTTCCAGCGCTGCCGCCAGGTGCCCGAGTACGCGGTGGAGCCGTTCTTCAAGATCCTGCACATGCGGCCCGACTACATCTTGTCGCGCCTGCGCATGCTGCGCGAGGAAGACTATGCCCACGCCTATGTGGGCCTGATCATGAACTCGAAGTGGCGCCCCGCCACGCCGCTGCGCTATGCCGACCCCGACCCGGCCTACGCCCGCTTCTACGAGGCGGTGATGCGCGACGAGACGGTGATCGAACGCCTGCAGACCGTCTGAGAGCCTGACCCGCCGGGGTGGTGCCCCGGGTGCCGGCCGGTGGTTCAGGCCGCCACGGCGGTGGCTTGCAGCCGGGCCAGGTCGGCATCGACCATCATCGCCACCAGCGCACTGAAGCTGACCTGCGGCGCCCAGCCCAGGCGCTGCCGGGCCAGGCTGGCGTCGCCCACCAGTTGCACCGTCTCGGGGGCACGGAAGTCCTGCGCCTCGGTGCGCACATGGTCGCACCAGTCCAGGCCCACATGGCCGAAGGCGGCGGCGCAGAAGTCGCGCACCGAATGGGTCTGGCCGGTGGCCACCACGCAGTCCAGCGGTGCGGGCTGGTCCAGCATCAACGCCAGGGCCTGCATGTGGTCGCCGGCAAAGCCCCAGTCGCGGCGGGCGTCCAGGCTGCCCAGGCACACCGTGGTGGCACGGCCCAGCTTGATCAGCGCCGCATGGTGGCTGATCTTGCGGGTGACGAAGCCCAGCCCGCGGCGCGGGCTCTCGTGGTTGAACAGGATCGCCGAGCAGGCGAACAGACCGTAGCGCTGGCGGTAGATCTGCACCATGGCATGGCCGTACTGCTTGGCAGCGCCATAGGGCGTGCGCGGCCGCATGGGCGCGCCTTCGGACTGCGGCGACACCGGGGTGTCGCCGAACATCTCGCTGCTGGACGCCTGGCAGAAGCGCACCGCCGGGTCGGTGCGGCGGATGGCCTCCAGCCAGCGCGCCACCGCCAAGCCGTTGACGTCGCTGAGCGTCAGCGGGTCGTCGAACATGCCGGCGCCGGAGGCAAAGGCCGCCAGGTTGAAGACCTGCTGCGGCCGCACCGCCGCCAGCACCGCATCGGTGCTGTCCTGGCGCTGCAGGTCGCAGGCCACCAGCTGGACGCCGTGGATGCCCAGGCCATGCAGCACCATGGCCGCCCGCTCGGAGTCGCGCACCGCGCCCACCACCCGCCAGCCCCGGGCCAGCAGCAGTTGCGCCAGGTAGCTGCCGTCCTGGCCGTGCACGCCGGTAATCAGTGCGGTGCGCATGGGGTGGCCTGGGTCAGACGATCTCGATCTCGGGGAACGGAAAGATCATCTTGCCGCCACCGCCCAGGAAGTCCTTCTCGCGGCGCAGGATGCCGTCCTTGAAGTGCCAGGGCAGGACCAGGAAGTAGTCGGGCTTCATCGCGCGGGCGGCGGTCTCGGAAATGATCGGAATGTGGGTGCCCGGCGTCACGCGGCCGAACTTGTCCTCGTTGACCTCGGCAATGGCGCGGATGTCCTTCTGGGTGAAGCCGCAGAACTGCAGCAGCACATTGCCCTTGGTCGACGCACCATAGCCCATCACCGTCTTGCCGGCGGCGTTGAGCGCGCGCACCAGGCGCACCAGGTCGTCGCGGTGCCGGTACACCCGCTCCTCGAAATCACGGTAGGGCTTGGGCGTGGCCAGGCCCATGCGCTCTTCCTGGCCCAGCAGCCAGTCGATCACCGCCTGGTTGGGCTGGACGGCGGTGTTGCCGACCTTGGCGGCGGTGACGGCGAAGCTGCCGCCGTTGACGGCATTCATCGCCACGTCCACCACCTTCATGCCGGCGTCGGCCAGGATGCGCTGCACCACGCCCAGCGAGTAGTACTCCAGGTGCTCGTGGCAGATGGTGTCGTAGGAGTTGGTGCGCAGCATCGCCGGCATGTAGCTCTGCTCGAAGTGCCACACACCATCATCGGCCAGGATGCTCTCGATCTCGCGCACGAACTGCACCGGCGACTCCAGGTCGTAGAACATCGCGATCGAGGTGACGATGCGTGCCGGCTTGGCGCCCAACGTGCGGTAGGCCGCCGCCGAGAAGAAGGTGGGCACCAGCTCGATGCTGGGCGGGTAGTACTCGGCGAACTTCTCACCCGTGGGGTCGATGCCGATGCGGCGGATTCCGGGGCTGCGGTAGGCCTTCAGGCTGGTGGCGTCGTTGCTGCCGATGTCCAGCACCACGTCGCCACGCTGCAGCGGCACCAGGCGCTCCAGGAAGGCCACCTTGTCGGCCAGGTGGTTGACCATCGACTGGTTCAGCCCCGAGCGGTAGCCGTAGTTGTCGCCGTACATCTCCTCCGGCTCGAACGAGTGGTTCAGCTGCAGCAGGCCGCTCTCGGGGCACAGCATCAGCTGCAGCGGGCCCTGGGACACCGGCTCGGCCGCGCTGCTGGGGAACACGCCGGTCAGGGTCTGCATGCCCAGGTCGAGCACGTTGACCAGGTGGGGGCTCTGCGACACCCGGCAGCCGGTGATCTGGCGGTAGCCGGCGCCGGCCTTGGTGGCCTTGCGCGGTGCGAGGGCTCTCATGTCCATGGGGATCTCCTGGTGGCAGCCACATCCGTGGCTGGGGGTGACGGGGTGGGAAAGGGTCAGGCCGCGGCGGGCCAGGCGGCGGGGCCGGCATGGACCGGCTCCCGCAGGAAGGTGTCGGCCACGGTGTCGATCAGGTCGGCCAGCGGCCGCGCCTGCTCCTGCGGCTCCAGGTAGGCCTGGCGGCGCGGGTCGCTGTAGAGCAGGCCCCAGGTCTTGAGGAACTCGGCCAGGTGCGCCGGGAACGCCGCCCGCATGGCCTGCGCGTCGTGCTGCATGCCGGCGTGGTGGAAGAAGTCGAACAGATGGCGCGTGGGGCCGAACAGGAACGGCCCGGCACTCCAGTCCACCGGCAGCAGCGAGACGTTGGCCTCCACGTAGACTGCGTCCAGCCCCTTCATGCGCTCGATCATGGTCTGCACGTAGTGCACGTGCGGCGAGCGGTTGAGGGTGATGCAGCGGGCGCCGTCGGGCAGGAACAGCGCGTTGTGCGCGTTGGTGCCCGACGACGCGGCAAATCTCTCGCAGCCCTTGAGCACGGCGATGGTCTGCGCCATGGACAACTGCTCGGGGTAGAACAGCTGGTAGCCGTTGCGCACGAACACCTCCTCCATCGGCCGCTCGCCGATGCCGCGGAAGTTGTTGCGCTTCTCCTTCGAGAAGTAGACCTTGCGGTGGCCGGCCGCCGGCACCGCCGCCTGGATGCGGTCAATCGTCTGCTTGTACAGCGGGTGGCAGCGGTCCTGCAGCCGCATCGACTGCTCCGGCACCGTCACCGACCGGAAGGCGGTGGGCCGGGTCACCCGGATCAGCCGCTCGCGCGGCAGGCCGAAGAAGCCCAGCACATCCAGGAAATGGTCCACGCCCGGGTCGGCGATGTAGGCTGCCTTGTAGCGGGCGCAGTGCTCGGCCGACAGGAAAAACCACAGGCGCGCCAGGCTTTCCAGCAGGAAGTGGCCGTAATGCGCCGACATCGCGCCCAGGAACACCACGTCCTCGTCGATGCGCAGCACCGGCTCCTGGCGGCGGTCGGGGTTGGCGCCGTCGTACCAGACCGTGGCCGGGCCGGTCAGGCAGCGGGCGTTGGTGCGCTCGGTGGCGCTGATCGGCACAAAGTTCAGGGCAGCGTCGGTGACGCCGCCGTGGCGCTGGCCGGCGCTGCCGGCCGCGGCTGCGGCGCTGCGGGCCTCCAGCGGATGCACAACGCCGCCCGAGACCATCAGGACCCGCAGATCACCGGCGTGGCCATGGTCGATGCCGTCTTCCTCGGCCCACAGTGCCGCCATCGGCCGCGACAGGAAGCGCTGCCGCCAGACATGCACGAACAGCCGGCCGTCCAGGTCGACGGCGAAGGGCGCCCCCGCCAGCGCCCGCATCTGCGCCACGAAGGCGGCGTCCTGCACCTCCAGCAGCCGGAAATCACCGAGCGTCTGCTGCCAGGCGGCTGCGCTCGCACCCAGCACGCGGGCAGCCGGCAGCACCAGCGTGACGGCATGGCGGTCGGCCGGAAAGCGGCGGCGCAACTCCGCGGCGTCGTCCACCAGCCGTGCCGGCACATCGGGGTGTGGAAACAGCGCCACCACCGGCGTGCGGCCATCGGCGGGCGCGGCCGGCACCACGCGCTGCAGGTTGCCGACGATGTGGCGGGCACGCAGGCCGAGTTGCGCAAAGGACGTGGGTTGCATGGTGGTCAGGGTCGGGCCGCAACAGGAGGGGTCGGCGTGCTGACAGCTGACGCCTGGGCGCAGTAGACGCCGGCAGGTCCGGCGGGAGTCGGCTGAAGTGCGCCGGATTGCCCAGCCTGATCCGGCGTCTGCCGCTGCTGTGGCGCCCCTAAGCTGCCCGCAGCCCGACGCCCCTGTGGCGCACGCCATGACACGCCACTACAACCTCACCCTGTTCCGCCCGGACCATCCGCGCTTCCGCATGATGGACAGCCACCTGGAGGTGATGGCCAGCCTGCAATGGGGCTTCCAGGCCTGCGGGCTGGACTGCAGCATGCATGTCAACCACATCGACCCGCAGCGCACCAACATCGTCTTCGGCTGGATCATCGGCGCACAGATGGGCGCGCTGGCGCAGGTGCCCGACGACACCATCCTCTACAACTTCGAGCAGTTCTCCGAGCGCCAGATTGCCGGCAGCGCGCTGGGCCAGCTGGCGCAGCGCTTCCAGATCTGGGACTACAGCGCGGCCAACCTGCCGCGCTGGCAGGACTGCAACCCCAAGCACCGGCCCTTCCACGCGCCGGTGAGCTTTGCGCCCAACCTGACGCGCATCGCGCCAGCGGCCCAGCCGGACATCGACCTGCTCTACATCGGCAGCGCCGGCCCGGCGCGCAGCGCCAAGCTGACGGCCATCTGCACGGCGCCCAACCGGCCCGCACTGGTGCACCTGCAGAACGTGTGGGGCGCGGCGCGCGACAGCTTCATCGGCCGCAGCCAGGTGCTGCTGAACCTGTCCAACGACGACCCGGCGCTGCGCATCTTCGAACTGGTGCGGGTGTCGTACTACCTGGCCAACCGCAAGCCCGTGCTCTGCGAAGACGTGCCCGGCCAGCATGTGGACGCCGACCTGCGCGAGCACCTGCTGTTTGCCCCGCGCGAGCAACTGCCCGAGGCCTGTGCCCAGCTGCTGCAGGACCCCGCCCACCGCGCCCGGGTGGCCGAGCGCGGCTTCGAGGCCTTCCGCCAGCGCGACGTGCGCGACGTCATCCGCCAGTTCTTCGCCTGAGCCGCGATCACCGGCCAGCCACTCTGCCCACCTCACCGCAAGGATTCCCATGAGCCTCTGGTCCCAGTTCTACGACAACCCCGGCAAGGACGTCTTCAAGTGGGTGCACTACCTGCCCATCTATGAGAAGCACTTCCAGCGCTATGTGAACCAGACGGTGACGGTGCTGGAGATCGGCTGCCTGCACGGCGGGTCGTTGCAGATGTGGAAGCGCTACCTCGGCCCGCATGCCCGCATCGTGGGCATCGACATCAACCCGGCCTGCGCCGCGCACGAGGAGGACCAGATCCACGTGCGCATCGGCAGCCAGGACGACAAGGCCTTCCTGCGCAAGGTGGCCGAGGAGTTCGGGCCGTTCGACATCGTCATCGACGACGGCAGCCACATCTGCGAGCACCTGATCGCGTCGTTCGAGGTGCTGTACGGCCATGTGAAGGACAACGGCATCTACGTCGCCGAAGACCTGCACACCAACTACTGGAACGGCTACGGCGGCGGCGTGCGCCGCACCGGCACCTTCATCGAGCATGCCAAGCTGCTGATCGATGAACTGAACGCGTACCACACGCAAGGCGCGCTGGACGTCACCCGCTTCACCAACACCACCGCGTCGATCCACTTCTACGACAGCATGATCTTCTTCGAGAAGGCCGTGCTCAGTGCCCGGCGTGACCTGATCGTGGGCACACGCGACGGCCAGCGCGTGCGCCAGACCAAGCAGCTGATGCCGCTGAAGAAGACCTGACCCCTCACCCCTGCAACGCAACAGGCCCGCTTCTGCGGGCCTGTTGCGTTGGCGCACCAGCGCGCTGCAGGGGTCTCACACCGCCACTTCTTCCCAGGCAAACCGCAGCATGCCCTTCGGCTTGGGCAGACCAGCCGCTGCACGCTGGGCGATCAGCGCCTGGTTGCGGTGCAGGTCACGGTCCAGCCCGCTGGTGCGGAAGGCGATCTGCTCGAAGGCGATGTCGGTCAGCAGCACCTCGGTGCCCACATGCTTGCGCCACATCATGCGGAAGGCCACGTCCTCGAAGCCGTAGTGGCCGCTGAAGTCCTCGTCGTAGCCGCCAGCCTGGAAGAAGCCTTGGCGGGTGATGAGGAAGCTGTTGATGTGCGGCTCCACGTCCACGCCGTTCTCGGTGCGGCGGAAGACATGCAGACGCCGCTGGTCCAGCCGCGGCAAGGCATCGACGATTTTCTGCAGGCTGGCCTCGCTGGCCACGTTGTCGACATCGAAGAACAGCATCCACGGCGTCTCGGCCAGGGTGGCGGCCAGATTGCGGCAGCCTGGCATGTTCCAGTCGATGTCGTCGCCCACCCGCACCAGGCGCAGGTCGAGGTCGCCCTTGTCCAGCAGCAGCGGGGTGTCGCTGTGGTCGTCGATGACCAGGAACTTCAGCCGTGCGCGCAGGGCCGGGCTGAACTGCTTCCACAGCGCCAGCTGCCGGTCCACGGGTTGCTGGGCGTTGTAGACATGGGTGATCAGGGTGAGATGGCTCATGCGACAGGTCCTTGATGCAATGACACTCAGACTGCCAGGGATGCCGGCGCCCGGGCGGGTCGGTGCGTCATCCATGCCCCCGGCACGGCATGCAGATGCTGGGCGACTGCGGCAAAGGTGCTGTTGGGATGGGTCACCACCAGTTGCACGCGAGACAGCAGATACAGGTCGACCAGGGCATCGACCCCGTGGTCGACGCTGTTGGTGTAGCTGTCGGGTTCACACCAGACCTGCTTGTCGCGCGCCAGTTGCAGGTGCAGGCGATCCCGGCGGCTGGTCAGCTGGCCGGCAAACCGCTGTCGCAAGCCGGCCTCGAGTTGCGCATCCTCGGTGGACAGGTAGAAACGCTTGCCACCGATGGCTCGACGAATGCCGTCGCTGTACATCGCAAGCGCATCCACCACTTCGAAGTCAGTGCCGCGGGCGTGCACGGCCGGCATGCCCGGGCTGAGTTGCAAGGCCTCGATCTCGGCCGCCACCCGGTCTGCGATGTCCTGGCTCGGCACCAGGCTGCGCAACGCCTGAATGGACCGCAGCGTTGGAACTGCACGCAGGAATTCGTTGCTGAATGCAACCACGGTGTCGTTGTTGTCATCGAGCCGAAGCGCCTGCACGGCGTGGGGCTGCACGCGCTGCGAGAGCTGAAGCAACGCCGTTCGCCGAAATCGTTCAGCCTCGCGGCGTACACCCTGTCCGCTCGGATGCTCGCTGTAGAGTCCGACGCGCCGGTCAAGCCCGAGTGCTGCGATCTCGTCCAGCTTCACCAGGTCGAAGTGGTTCTGGAACAGGCGTGACAGCGGCGCCAGGCAACCGCTTGGCGTGATGTCGTCCCAGTACACCCGCAGACGGCGGCCAGTGAGCTGGCAATAGGCCATGGCAGAAGCCAGCGGCAGCAGCCGATTGCCCAGGCCGTTCGTGCAATAAGCGATGAAGGTCTTTTCAGCCATTTGACGCTGGGTTGGTCAAGCGATGTGGGTGATGCACTGTGGATTGAGGTACAGCCGGGCGCCAGCCTTGACCAGCAGGTCGTGGTACGGCACGTGCTCGCAGACCTCGCGCCCGTCGACCAGGCCGGTGTAGCGGCCACGACCGGCCACCGCACCCTTGTACAGGCCGAAGCCGCCGAAGGCCGACTGCACCGGCACCCAACCGGCGACCCGGCCCGGCGCCAGCTGCTGGGTGGCGGCATGGATCTCGCGGCCGGCAAACAGCGCTGCGTTCAAGGTGTGCAGGCCGCTGGCCACATAGTCGTCAGGGCAGATGGTGGGCTCGCGCAGCGCCCACAGGTCGTAGTACAGCGGCCAGCTCAGCGGGAAGACCGCGTCCCAGGCTTCCTCATGCTGAAAGTTCGACAGGAAACCGTCGGTCGCGAAGCGCTGGCCGACCAGGCCGTCGAGGTCGGCCCAGCAGATGTAGTCCCAGGGGCCGCGTGCCAGCACATGGTCGAGCAGTTTGTTGCGGCCGTAGGCCAGACGCTCGGTGCGCAACGGCATCCGGGCGACCACGCCTTGCTCGCGCATGGCATGCAGCAGACCGTCACGGGCGAAGTGGTCCAGCAGTGCACCGGTGGCGTCGGTCGAATCATTCTCGTAGACGTGGATTTCGTGCGCACCGAACAGCGCGCCCAGTTCGCACAGCTTGGTGATGGAGGCCGGCAGCGCCGCGGCGCAGCTGCGCGCCGTGCCCAGGAAGGCGATGCGCCGGCCGCGCAGCCGCTGGCGGATGGAGTCCAGGCTGTCGTCGGCCAGCGTTTCCAGCCGCCCCAGCGGCGCCACCTCGGCGCCACCCTGCCCGCCCGCCACGATGTCGAAGCCGAATCGGGCCCAGTTGTCAGGCCGTCCGAACACCAGCGTGGCGCTGTCGCCGTCGATGGCCAGGCGGCAAGGCGGTGTTTCCCAGTCCAGGGGCTGGGCCACCCGGGCGGTGCCAATCCGCACGTCGAGAATCGGCACGCCCGGTGTGCGCAGATGGATGGCCTGCACGAAGGCGTGGCTGTCGTTGTTCAGTCGGTGGCGCATGGTGTTGGCTGCGTCTGTCGCTCAGGCCGCCACGGTCTGCTGGGCGACCAACCCCTGCAACTGCGCGGTGACAGCGGCCCAGCTGTACTGGCGGACCAGCTGCGTGCGGGCGGCCAGGCGTTCGGGCGCGTGGCGGTCCACGCGGCCGGTGGCCACGTCGGTCATGGCCTGCACCAGCGCGTCTTCATCGGGCACCAGGAAACGGCCGAACATCGCCGGCTCGTCGGTCTTGGTGCCTTCGCGTGACGGCAGCTTGACCGACAGCGCCGGCGGGCAGAAGTCGTCGGTGGCGCCGCCGCCGGTCACGATCACCGGTGTGCCGCAGGCCATGGCCTCCAGCACCGGCATGTTGAAGCCCTCGGCCCGGTACGGCGACACATAGGCATCGGCCACGCCGTACAGCGCACGCAGCTGGGTCTGGTCGAGGCTGCCTGACACCACCGAGATGCCCGCCAGCACCTGGCTGTCGATCAGCCCCGGGTTGGCGCGCGCGACCTGCGCCAGCGTGCGGTCGGCACCGATGCCGTACAGCGCCTTGTGGTCCTTGAGCAGCAGGCGCGCACGCGGATGGGCCTTGCGCACCCGGGCGAAGGCCTTCACCAGGATGTCCAGCCCCTTGTTCCAGGTGGCCACACCGACGTTGACGAACAGGATCTCGTCCTCGGCCACGCCCAGCGCAGCGCGGCCGGCCACGCGGTCGGGCGCCAGCAGCGGGCT
>JBBAPL010000042.1:0-35135 GCA_040400895.1 Aquabacterium sp. | reverse complement strand
ACCTGTCTCTGTGGAGCGGCGCCCCCGCCGCGAACCACCAAGACACCCCCCTTGCGTATGATCGGCGCCTTGCGTGATAACTCCGAGCCCCGAACATGCTGCGAATCACCGAACTGCGCCTGCCGCTGACCCACGCCGAGCCCGCCCTGCGCGCCGCCGTGCTGGCCCGGCTGGGCCTGACGCCGGCGCAGTTGCAGGCGGTCAGCGTCTTCCGCCGTGCCTGGGACGCGCGCAAGAAGGCCGCCGTGGTGCTGATCTACACCGTCGACTGCACGCTGGCCGATGGCGTGGATGAAGCCGCGCTGCTGGCCCGTTTTGCCGGCGACACCCACATCCGCCGCACGCCCGATACCGGCTACAAGTTCGTCGCGCCCACGCCGGCCGATGTCAGCGCCGACCTGCTGGCCGGCCGGCGCCCGCGGCCGGTGGTGGTGGGTTTCGGCCCCTGCGGCATCTTTGCCGCGCTGGTGCTGGCGCAGATGGGCCTGCGGCCGATCGTGCTGGAGCGGGGCAAGGAAGTGCGCCAGCGCACCAAGGACACCTGGGGGCTGTGGCGCCAGGGTGTGCTCGACCCGGGGTCGAACGTGCAGTTCGGCGAAGGCGGCGCCGGTACCTTCAGCGACGGCAAGCTCTGGAGCCAGATCAGCGACCCGCGCCACCTCACGCGCAAGGTGCTGACCGAGTTCGTGCAGGCTGGCGCGCCCGAGGAGATCCTGTACGTTGCCAAGCCGCACATCGGCACCTTCCGACTGGTGGGCGTGGTCGAGAAGATGCGCGCGCAGATCACCGCGCTGGGCGGCGAGGTGCGCTTCGGCCAACAGGTGATCGACCTGCTGGTGGACGGGCAGGGCGACCACCGGCAGGTACGCGGCCTGACGCTGGCCGGCGGCGAGCAACTGCGCACTGACCATGTCGTGCTGGCGCTGGGCCACAGCGCGCGCGACACCTTCGCCATGCTGCAGCAGCGCGGCGTCTACCTGGAGGCCAAGCCGTTTTCGGTGGGGTTCCGCATCGAGCATCCGCAGGGCGTGATCGATCGCGCCCGCTTCGGCCCCAGCGCCGGCAATCCCATTCTTGGCGCGGCCGACTACAAGCTGGTGCACCACGCCGCCAACGGCCGCGCGGTCTACAGCTTTTGCATGTGCCCGGGCGGCACGGTGGTGGCGGCCACCAGCGAGGCCGGCCGCGTCGTCACCAACGGCATGAGCCAGTACAGCCGCAACGAGCGCAATGCCAATGCCGGCATCGTGGTGGGCATCAGCCCGCAGGACTACCGGCAGACGCCGGGCGAGGGCCCGGTCAACCCGCTGGACGGCGTGGCCTTCCAGCGGCAGTGGGAAAGCCGCGCCTTCGAGCTGGGCGGCGGCGGCTACCAGGCGCCAGGCCAGCTGGTGGGCGACTTCATCCGCGGCCAGCCCTCGTCGGCGCTGGGGGCGGTCGAGCCGTCTTACAAGCCCGGCGTCACCGCCACCCACCTGGCGCAGAAGGACCGGCCCAGCCTGCCGCCGTATGTGCTGGCAGCCATCCGCGAGGCGCTGCCGGCGTTCGGCCGCCAGATCCGCGGCTTCGACATGGACGACGCGGTGCTGACCGGCGTGGAGACGCGCACCTCGTCCCCGCTGCGCATCACCCGCGGGCGCGATCACCAAAGCCTCAACACCCGCGGCCTGTACCCGGCCGGTGAAGGTGCAGGCTATGCCGGCGGCATCATGTCGGCCGGGGTGGACGGCATCGAGGTGGCTGAATCCCTGGCGCGTGCGCTGCTGGGTCAGGCGCCTGCCGATGGCCACGGCGCCAGATTCACGCCAAATTCCTGACATTGCGCATTGCCGCCGGGGTACAGGCAGCGCTGTCGCTGCCGATGACCAGAGACGCAGTGCAGCATGTTCCTTCCGCCCGCCAGGGGCGGCAGGTGGCATGGACTTTGGCCTTCAACCCCTTGCCACCATGAAACTCCGTTCGCAGATCATCACCTTCGGCTTGGCCGGTGCATTGGGCGCCGCCATGGTCGGTGGCATTGGCATCGTCGCGTCGGCCCGGCTGGGGGAAGGATTGCTGGCGTCGGTGCAGGGCGCGTCGGCACTGCAGGCCAGCCAGGAGGCGGACATGATGCACGACGCCATCCGTGGCGACGCGCAGCTCGCCCTGCTGGGTGCGCTGGAACACGACCCCGCCCGCATTGCCGAGGCGCGCGATGGCCTGAAGACCCATGCCCAGACCTTCCATGACGCGCTGGGCAAGTTGACGCCCGAGGTCCTGGATGTCGAGGGCAGCCAGGCGCTGGCTGCCGCGCAGCCGCTGGTCAAGGCCTACCTGGCCGCGGCCGACCAGGTGGTGGTGGCTGCAGCCACCGATGTGGCTGCGGCCCGAGCGGCCGCCGGACCGCTGCAGGCGGCATTCACCGACCTGGAGTCGGCCATGGCCAAACTGTCGGACGCGATCGAAAAGCACGCCGAAGCCAACACCGCCGAGGCCACCGCCGAGGTGCGGCAGACGCAGCTGGCCATCGTCGCAGGGCTGCTGGCCACGGTGGCTGCGGTGGTGCTGGGCGCCCTGTGGCTGGCTGGCCGCATGACCCGGCCGATGGCGCATGCGCTGGGCGCCGCCGAGCGCCTGGCCCAGGGTGACTTGACCGGCCCCATCCAGCCCGCTGGCAACCACGAGACCACGCAACTGCTGCAGGCTCTGCAGCGCATGCAGGACAGCCTGGCCGGCACGGTGCAGACCGTGCAGCGCAATGCGCGCCAGGTGGCCGAAGCCAGTGCGCAGATCGCCCAGGGCAACCTGGACCTGTCGGGCCGCACCGAGGTGCAGGCCAGTTCGCTGCAGCAGACGGCTGCCACGATGGAGCAACTGGGCAGCACGGTGCGCAACAACGCCGACAACGCGCGCCATGCCAGCCAGCTGGCGAGCGCCGCGTCCGATGTGGCGGTGCAGGGCGGCACGGTGATGGGCCAGGTGGTGCAGACGATGGCCGGCATCAACGACAGCTCGCGCCGCATTGCCGACATCATCGGCACCATCGACGGCATTGCGTTCCAGACCAACATCCTGGCGTTGAATGCGGCGGTGGAGGCGGCGCGCGCCGGCGAGCAGGGCCGCGGCTTCGCGGTGGTGGCCGCCGAGGTGCGCAGCCTGGCGCAGCGCAGCGCCGAGGCCGCGCGCGAGGTGAAGTCGCTGGTCAACGCCAGCGTCGAACGGGTGACGCAGGGCACGGCGCTGGTTGGCCAGGCCGGCGGCACGATGGACGAGATCGTCGCGTCGATCCGGCGTGTGACGGACATCGTCGGCGAGATCAGCGCGGCCAGTGCCGAGCAGAGTTCCGGCGTCAGCCAGGTGGGCCAGGCGGTGACGCAGATGGACCATGCCACGCAGCAGAATGCCGCCCTGGTGGAAGAAAGCGCTGCGGCTGCCGACGCCCTGCGCGATCAGGCCCAGGCCCTGGTGCAGGCGATGGCGGTGTTCCGCGTGGCGCATGCCTAGGCGCGCCGACCGCTGCGCCCGATCAGCCCGCTAGGGTGGCAGCGCGGCCATCGGCAGGCGCAGGTCCAGCCGCGCGGCCACCAGCACCGCCTGGGTGCGTGAGCGCACGCCCAGCTGGCGGAAGATGGCCTCCAGGTGCGTCTTCACCGTGGACGGTGACAGGCCCAGCTGGCGGCAGATCGTCTTGTTCGGGTGGCCGTCGATCAGCAGGCTGAGCACGTCGCGCTGGCGTGGCGTCAGGCCCTGCGGGCTGCTGGCGGGCGCCAGGTCGGGCATCTGGATGCCGGGTGGCAGCGAGATGCCGCCGTCCAACACCAGCTGCAGCGCGCCCCGCATCTGCTGCAGGTCGGCGGTCTTGGGGATGTAGCCGACCGCGCCGGCCTCGATGGCCTGGAGCACCAGGGCCGGCTGGTCATGGGCCGACAGCACGACATGGCGAGCCCAGGGTGCGCGCGCATGCAGCGTCTGCAGGCTCTGCAGGCCTTGCGCGTCGGGCAGGCCCAGGTCCAGCAGCAGCAGGCGCAAGTCGGGGTGGTCGTCGACCAGGGCGCAGGCCTGCGCCAGGCTGCCGGCCTGCAGTACCTGCACGCCTTGCCAGGTGTGGGCCAGCAACAGGGCCAGCGCCTCGCGCAGCAGGGCGTGGTCATCGACCAGCAGCAGTTTCAAGGGGGGCATCTGTTTCGGCTGTCTGCCTGGGCCATCGGCACACGGGTGGTGCAAGCCCAAAGGATGCTATCCGAGCGCCTTGACAGCGCTTGCAAGCCGGCACAATGACCGCACAGGCACCGCACCCCGCGCCCGGGCCCACCGCCTGGGCCCGCCGATGAACCTGACTGCCCTCCGCGTCGACCCACCTTGCCCTGACAGCCCGGCGTGCGCGCGCGCGCCGTGGTGGCGCTGGCTGTGTTGGTGGCTGGCGCTGCTGGCGTTGCCGGTGCAGGCAGGGGAGGCAGCAGGGCCGGTGACCCGCTTTGACCAGGCAGCCTTCCAGCAACTGCCGCCTGCGGCACCCGCCAATTGGCAGACCGTCGCCTTGCCCGACACCTGGGGTGCACGTGGCCTGACGTTGGCGGGCAGCGCCCACTACCGGCTGCAATTGCGGCTGCAGCAGGCGCCGCAGGGCGTGTGGGCCTTGCGCATCGACCGCCTGAGCAATGTGCACAGCATCCAGGTCAATGGCGTGCTGGTGCAGCAGCGGGGCGATGTGCAGGCGGCGCAAGGGGTGCCGCGGGTGCTGGGGATGCTGGTGGAGTTTCCGGCGGCGCTGCTGCGGGCGGGCGACAACCAGATCGACGTGCAGTGGCGGCTGGCCGCGCGTGCGGGCATGTCGGCCATCGAGGCGGGGCCGGTGGACCTGCTGCAGCCGGGCTACGACCGCGCCCGCTTCCTGGACCAGACCTTGCCGCAGGTGATGAACGTGGCCGGCGGCGCGCTGGCGGCATTCCTGCTGCTGGTGTGGTTGCAGCGCCGGCAGGAGGAAGCCATCGGCCTGTTCGGCCTGCTGTGGCTGATGCTGTCCCTGCGCAACTACAGCTACCACGTGGACGCCACGCCCCTGCCCAGCCCCTGGGGGGATGTGCTGTTCTTCGGCGCCCAGTGCATCAGCGTGGTGCTGCTGGGGCTGTTCGTCATCGCCTTGGTGGGCGACCCCCTGCCGCGCCTGCGCCGCCTGCTGCGTGCCCTGGCGTTGGTGCTGCCCTTGCTGGGGGCCCTGTTCGGCGCCTTCGGCCACTTGCAGTTGCTGCGGCAGTGGATGTACCCGCTGCTGTCGCTGCTGAGCTTTCTGGCGTTGGCCCTGCTGCTGCGCAGCCTGTGGCGCAGGCCCGGCCCGGCCATGGCGGCGCTGGTGGCCGGCCTGGGAGCGGTGGTGGTGGCCGGCGTGCATGACTACCTGTTCTTGCATGCACGCCTGCCGGTCACCGGCATGTACTGGATCCCGCTGGTGGTGCCGCTGGGCTGTGTGAGCTTTGCGCTGGTGTTGATCCATCGGCTGGTGCGCGCGCTGGCGGTCAGCGAAGAGCTGACCCTGACGCTCGAAGCCAGGGTGGCCGAGCGCACGCTGGCGCTGCAGGCGGCCGATGCCGCCAAGACCCGCTTTCTGGCCGCGGCCAGCCACGACCTGCGCCAGCCGGTGGCGGCCATCGGCCTGTTGGTGGGTCTGGCCCGCGAGCGCACGCCCGAGCCCGGCCTGCGCGGCATGCTCGGCCAGGTGCAGCAGGCGGTGCAGGCGCTGGAGACGCTGCTGCGCGGCCTGCTCGACCTGTCCCGGCTGGACACGCCCGAAGCTCTGCCGCAGCGCCAGCCGGTGGCGCTGCAGGCGTTGTTCGACGGCCTGGCGCTACACCACCAGGCCGACGCCCAGGCCCGCGGGCTGCACCTGCGCCTGCGGCCCACCGCGCTGGCGGTCGACACCGACCCGGCGCTGCTTGACCAGGTGCTGCGCAACCTGGTGGGCAATGCGCTGCGTCACACCCGGCAGGGCGGGGTGCTGGTGGCGGCGCGCAGCCTGGGTGCGCAGGGCGTGCGCCTGCAGGTGTGGGACACCGGCATCGGCATCCCGGCCGACCAGCAGCAGCGGGTGTTCGAGCCGTTCGTGCAGTTGCACAACCCCGCACGCGACCGCAGCCAGGGCCAGGGCCTGGGCCTGGCCATCGTGCGGCGGGCTGTCGATCTGCTGGGGCATCCGCTGGCCCTGCGCTCGGTGCCGGGGCGTGGCAGTTGTTTCAGCATCGATCTGCCGGCGGTCCTCGCGCTGCCGCTGCCAAGCGTCGACACGGAGCCCGCGCTGCCGGCCATGCCGCTGGCCGGCCGCCGGCTGTGGCTGCTGGAGGACGACGACACCTTGCGCAGCGCGCTGGCTGGTCGCCTGGCCGACTGGGGCGCCGACGTGCTGGCGCTGGACAGCCTGGCGGCGCTGCAGCAGCAGTTGCAGACCTCGGCCAGTGCGCCCGAGTTGCTGCTGACCGACCACCGCCTGCCCGATGGCGATGGGTTGCAGGCCGTGGCCCGGCTGCGCGACCGGCACGGCCCCGTGCCGGCATTGGTGCTCACCGGCGACACCGGTCCGGCCGAGAAGGCGGCCTATGCAAGCCAGGGCGTGGAGGTGCTGCACAAGCCGGTGCAGCCAGCCAGCTTGCTGCAGGGCCTGCTGCGCAGCCTGCCTGGCTGAGCGGCGCGCCAGGCGTTGTTGCGCATGCGCTGATCGGTCGCGCCTGCGGTGTCAACGACGTCGCCGGCGCCTCGGGCCTGCGGCCCCCTGGGGTGCGGCGTCAGCCAGATCCCCCAGCGCCTGCATCAGCAGCAGTTCCTCGAACGGGCCGGGCGCGTCGTCGGGGTCGTCGATCTCCAGCGCGCGCAGCAGGTGCAGGCGGGTGGCCGGATCGCGCAGCGCCTGGCTGTCGTGTCGCAGATGGGTGATGGCACTGCGCAGGTTCTGCAGATCGCCATCGAAGATCTGGTGCAACAGCGTGGGCGACCAGCGCAGCAGCCCTGGCTGCGCCTGCATCTGCTCGCACACCGGCATCTGCACCACCGACAGTTCTTCTTCCAGCGCCAGCTTCTGGTCCTTGAGCACCCGGATGTAGTGCTGCAGGCGCGCGTCGGGCAGGCCGGCCAGATGCGCGGCGTCGATCTGCTCGATGTCCAGTTGCACCGCCAGCAGGGCCAGCAGGTCGCGGCGGGCATAGGCTTCATTGACCTGCGCCATCAGGCGGGTCTTGCGCTGGCGTTCGGCCGCATCCGGCTCGCGGTCGGGGTGCAGGCTGCTGGCCAGGCGGCGGTAGACCTCGCGCACCGACTGGCTGGCCTCCTGCCGCGCCTGGGCATCCCGGGCACGGGCCTTGTCGGCGCGGCTGGGCGGCTGCCGTGGGGCTGTGTCGTCGTCGTCTGGCGCCTCATCGCCCCGCGTGCGCGCCCGCTCGGCGGCGCGCTGCATCAGCGCTTCCACCGATTCGGCCCCGCCTTCGAACAGGCTGGGGTCGCCCGTGGCCTGGCCGAACACGGCAGCGGCCAGGTCGGACTGTTCGCGCTGGGTTTGGCGGTAGGACAGCCGGCCGTGGCGGTCATGCGCGGCCTCCACCGCCGGGTGGGGCCCGGCATCCAGCACATGGCGGGCCAGCAGCCGCAGCATCGCCACCAGCTTGGCGCGCAGCTTCTTGGGCAGGCGGTTGCCCTGGGGCGGCAGGGCCAGGAAGCTGTCGACCCACAGCACGGTCTCGGCCTGCAGCGTGGTCAGCTGCGTCTGCAGGGGGGGCAGTTCGGTGGCGGCGCGTCGGGCGCACTGGTCTTCGGCGGCACGCCATTGCAGCAGGTGCTCGCGCAGCCGGGCCAGGCGCTCGCTCAGGCGGTTGAATTCCTGCTGGGCCTTGCTGAGCTTTGCACTGGGGCCGGCGATGCGCACCAGGCCAGGGCCAGCCCCGGTGGCGGGGTCAGCGTCGGAGAACAGGTCGGGTTGGGATGCTGGTGCTGGCATGCCAGCATTTTCAATCCGCCGATCGCCTGGCCGGGCGCAAGGCCATGGCGGGCGTGGCCGATGTTGTCAAGAGCACCCCCAGACATGCCGCTTCGCGTCATGCCCCCCGAGGGGAACGAGAAACCTCGGGGGCAGCCCGGCGGATGCTCATGGGGCCCACCAAGTGCGGGGGATCAGCCATCTGGCCGATGGGCGACGCCTTGCGGACGCCCTGCGGCGGCCCAGGCCGTGAATGAGAGCCATGTCTCTTCGTTTGCCGGCTGCGGCCCTTCGGGTCCCGGGTTGAACTCAGGGAACAGCACTGCGGGCTGCAGCACAGACGATGCCATCGCCCGGGCCGACACCACATTCACCAGCATGAAGGCATCCATCCGCACCAGCGCCACCGCGCCCGACGGCGATGACATGGCCGGCAACAGCATCACCGATTCGATGGTCGCCACCGCAGGCGACGGCCGACTGGCCGGCACCGAGGGCAACGTGCGTTTCAGCGTGGCCTTCGACGGCCAGATGTCGGCGCAGACCGAACTTCGGTTCCAGGCCACGCACCTGATTCCTGGAACGCTGGACCTTGGTCGGTCTGGATGCCTCCGACGCGTCTGGCCATGCTGTGGCGGCGAGCTTCAGCGTTGGATCGGGTGCGGCGCTGCCCACGGCTCCGGTGCCTGAACCCCAGGCCCTGCTGCTGATGTTGGCCGGGCTGGGCGGGCTGGGTCTGGTGCTGCGCCGCCGCGCGCGCCTGATCGCCGGCCCCGGGGGAGCTGGCTTCTGCCCCTCTGAAGCCCTGGTTGTGCAAATGAGAATGGCGCGCCGGCAGTGAGGGCGGCACATTGCAGGCTTGTCCAGCCTGCCCGCCGCCATGACCACCACCGCCCCGCAAGACCGTTCCTACACCGACATCCGCGACGCGGTGCGTGCCCTGTGCGCTGAATTCCCCGATGCCTACCACCGCGAGGTGGACAGCCGCCGCGCCTACCCCGAGGCCTTTGTCGACGCGTTGACCAAGGCCGGCTGGATGGCCGCGCTGATCCCGCAGGAGTACGGCGGCTCGGGCCTGGGCCTGGCCGAGGCCAGCGTCATCATGGAAGAGATCAACCGCTGCGGCGGCAATTCCGGCGCCTGCCACGGCCAGATGTACAACATGGGCACGCTGCTGCGCCATGGCTCCAAGGCGCAGAAGGACTTGTACCTGCCGCAGATCGCCACCGGCGCGCTGCGGCTGCAGAGCATGGGTGTGACCGAGCCCACCACCGGCACCGACACCACCAAGATCAAGACCACCGCGGTGAAGCGTGGCGACCGCTACGTCGTCAACGGCCAGAAGGTGTGGATCAGCCGCGTCCAGCACAGTGACCTGATGATCCTGCTGGCCCGCACCACGCCGCTGGCCGACGTCAAGAAAAAGAGCGAGGGCATGTCGATCTTCATCGTCGATCTGCGCGACAGCATCGGCAAGGGCCTGGACGTGCGGCCAATCCCGAACATGGTCAACCACGAGACCAACGAGCTGTTCTTCGAGAACCTGGAGATCCCTGCCGAGAACCTGATCGGCGAGGAGGGCCAGGGCTTCAAGTACATCCTGGACGGCCTGAACGCCGAGCGCACGCTGATCGCCGCCGAATGCATCGGCGACGGCTACTGGTTCATCGACCGGGTCAGCAAGTACGTCAGCGAGCGGGTGGTGTTCGGCCGGCCGATCGGCCAGAACCAGGGCGTGCAGTTCCCCATCGCCGAGGCCTACATCGAGGTGGAAGCCGCCAACCTGATGCGCTGGAAGGCCTGCGACCTGTTCGACGCCCACCTGCCTTGCGGCGCCGAAGCCAACATGGCCAAGTACCTGGCGGCCAAGGCCAGCTGGGAGGCGGCCAACGCGGCCATCCAGTTCCATGGCGGCTTCGGCTTCGCCTGCGAGTACGACGTGGAGCGCAAGTTCCGCGAGACCCGGCTCTACCAGGTGGCACCGATCTCGACCAACCTGATCCTGAGCTACGTGGCCGAGCATGTGCTGGGCCTGCCGCGGAGCTTCTGATGCCCGTTCTGCCCCTGGATGGCATCACCGTCGTCACGCTCGAACATGCGATCGCCGCGCCGTTCTGCACCCGCCAGCTGGCCGACCAGGGCGCCCGTGTCATCAAGGTCGAGCGGCCCGGCGTGGGCGACTTCGCCCGCGCCTACGACACGCGGGTGAATGGCATGGCCAGCCACTTCGTCTGGACCAATCGCAGCAAAGAAAGCCTCAGCCTGGACCTGAAGGCCGACGCCGCCAGCGAGATCCTGGACAAGCTGCTGGCCGGCGCCGACGTGCTGGTGCAGAACCTGGCGCCCGGCGCGGCGGCGCGCATGGGCTTGTCTTACGACGTGCTGAGCGCGAAGTACCCCAAGCTGATCGTCTGCGACATCTCCGGCTACGGTGCAGATGGCCCCTACCGCGACAAGAAGGCCTACGACCTGCTGATCCAGAGCGAATCGGGCTTCGTGTCGATCACCGGCACGCCTGATGAACCCAGCAAGGCCGGCTGCAGCATCGCCGACATCGCCGCCGGCATGTATGCCTACACCAACATCCTGACCGCGCTGCTGCAGCGCGGGCGCACCGGGCGGGGCCGCCACATCGACGTCAGCATGCTCGAGGCCATGACCGAATGGATGACCTACCCGCTGTACTACGCGTACAACGGCGCCAGCCCGCCGCCGCGCGCCGGTGCGGCGCACGCCACCATCTACCCCTACGGCCCGTTTGCCACCGGCGACGGCAAGACGGTGATGCTGGGCCTGCAGAATGAGCGGGAATGGGTCAACTTCTGCGCCCAGGTGCTGCAGCAGCCCGATCTGGCCACCGATGCGCGCTTCAACGCCAATGCCAAGCGCACGGCGGCGCGTGCCGAGCTGAAGGCGCTGATCGAGCAGTCCTTTGCCAGCCTCACTGCAGCCCAGGTGGTGGCGCGGCTGGATGACGCCGGCATCGCCAACGCCCAGGTCAATGCCATGGTCGATGTCTGGGCGCACCCGCAACTGCAGGCCCGCGGCCGCTGGACCGAAGTGGCCACCCCTGTCGGGCCGGTGCCCGCCCTGTTGCCTCCTGGCTGCGGCGATGCGCGCATGGGCGCCGTGCCCGCCCTGGGCCAGCACACCCGGCAGGTGCTGGGCGGGCTGGGCTACAGCGCCGAACAGATCGATGCACTGGCCCAACAAGGCGCCATCTGAGGCGCCCATCTGAGGAGGAGACACGCACATGACCACGCCCACCCCGATCCCGGTCGATCCCACCGCCCGATTGGCCCAGTTTGCCGCCACGCTGATGTTCAGCGACATCCCGGCGCCCGTGCTGCGTCGGGCCGAAGACCTGTTCCTCGACTGGTTTGCCTCGGCTCTGGCCGGCAAGGGCGCGCGGCCGGTGGAGAGCATCACCCGCTTCATGCGCCGCATGGGGCCAGAGGCCGGCCCCAGCCAGATCCTGATCGACCGCAGCAGCAGCAGCCCGCTGGCGGCGGCGGTGGCCAATGCCGCGGCGTCGCACTTCGCGGAGCAGGACGACGTGCACAACGGCAGCGTGTTCCACCCGGCGGCGGTGGTGTTTCCGCCGGCGCTGGCCGTGGCGCAAGCCATCGGCGCCAGCGGGGCCGACCTGCTGGCCGCCAGCGTGGTGGGCTACGAGGTGGGCATCCGCGTGGGTGAATTCCTGGGCCGGTCGCATTACCGGATCTTCCACACCACCGGCACCGCCGGCACCATTGCCGCCGCGGCGGCCGTGGGCTGGCTGCTGAAGCTGGATGCCACCCAGATGCGCCATGCCTTCGGCTCGGCCGGCACCCAGGCGGCGGGGTTGTGGGAGTTCCTGCGCACCGCGGCCGACAGCAAGCAGCTGCACACCGCCCACGCCGCCGGCGCCGGGCTGACGGCGGCCTACCTGGCGGCCGACGGCTTCACCGGCGCGCAGGCCATCTTCGACGGCAAGCAGGGCATGGCCGCCGGCATGAGCACCGACAGCGACGCGGCCAAGCTGGCCGACGGCCTGGGGCAGCGCTGGGCGCTGGCTGAGACCTCGTTCAAGTTCCACGCCAGCTGCCGCCACACCCACCCGGCGGCCGATGCGCTGCAGGCGCTGATGCGCGAGCACCGCCTGGCGGCCGACCAGGTGGCCAAGGTGGTGACCCAGGTGCACCAGGGCGCCATCGACGTGCTGGGCCCCGTGGTCGATCCGCAGACGGTGCACCAGGCCAAGTTCTCGATGGGCACGGTGCTGGGCCTGGTGGCGGTGAAGGGCTTTGCTGGCCTGACCGAGTTCGACGCCGACTACAAGGCCGCCTCGGTGGTGGCCTTTCGCGACAAGGTCAGCATGGTGCTCGACGCCGAGGTGGACACCGCCTACCCGCAGCGCTGGATCGGCAAGGTGCAGGTCACCACCACCGACGGGCGCCAGTTGACCGCCCGGGTCGACGAGCCCAAGGGCGACCCCGGCAACACCCTGAGCCGCGCCGAGCTGGAAGACAAGGCCCAGCGCCTGGCCGCCTACCGCGGCGGCGCCAGCGCGGCCGAGATGCAGACGGTGATTGCACAGGTCTGGAGCCTGGCCCAGGCCACCAGCGTGCCGCGCTTCCTGGCATGACAGCGCTTGCGCCGCTGCAGCGTGCGCTGCTGTTCGTGCCCGGCCACCGGGCCGACCGGTTTGACAAGGCACTGGCGGCAGGCGCCAGTGCGGTCATCATCGACCTGGAAGACGCGGTGGCGCCGGCCGACAAGGACGCTGCCCGCGCCACGCTGGCCGGCTGGCTGCAACCCAAGCACCAGGTCATCGTGCGCATCAACAGTGCCGACACACCCTGGTTTGCCGATGACCTGGCCCTGTGCCGCCAGCCCGGCGTTGCCGGCGTGATGGTGCCCAAGGCCGAGCGCACCGACACCCTGGGGCAGGTGCGCGATGCCGGCGCCCGGGCCCTGCTGCCGTTGGTGGAAAGCGCCGCCGGCATGGCCAACCTGGATGCGCTGGCGCGTGCGCCAGGTGTCTGGCGCCTGGCCTTCGGCTCGATCGACCTGCAGGTGGACCTGGGCCTGAAGGACGCCACCGAGGACGAACTGCTGCCGTTCCGGCTGCAATTGGTGCTGGCCTCGCGCCTCGCTGGCATCGGCGCGCCAGTGGACGGTGTCAGCACCGCCATCGACGATGCCGAACGGCTGGCGCGGGATGTGGCGCGTGCCCGCCGCCTGGGTTTTGGCGGCAAGCTGTGCATCCACCCCAAGCAGGTGGCGCTGGTGCAGGCCGGCATGGCGCCGTCCGCTGCGGAGCTGGCCTGGGCCCAGCGCGTGGTCGATGCGTCCACTGCCGCCGGCGGCGCAGCCGTGGCGGTGGACGGCAAGATGGTGGACAGGCCGGTGCTGCTGCGGGCCGAGGCCATCCTGGGCGAGGCGGGCTGAGTCGAGCTCGCCTGGCGTGCTGCGGGCGCCCGCTGGCGACCTGACTGGCACCCCGAACCTCCTTGCAAGCCTGCTCGGTTCAGACGAGATGCCAGACGGTCCGCGCAGCGCACGGACCCAGGTATTCAGGCGAAGAATTCGACCTTGCCGTCGTCCAGGTCATAGCGGGCCGCGACCACCTTGACCTTGCCCTTCTTGATCAGGTCAGCAATCAAGGGGCTGCTGCTGGCGATGTGCAGGGCGGTGCGGCTGGCGCTCTCGCGTACTGCGTTGTCAACCATGTCACCGGGTTTGCCGGTGACCGCCTGAACCGCCGGCACGATGGCACTGACCATGGGTCCGATCGAGCCTGGGAACTTGGCTTGCTTCTGGACCATGTCCACCGCTGCGGCCACCGCGCCACAGCGCTCATGGCCGAGCACCACGATCAATGGCACGCCGAGCACGGCAGACCCGTACTCGACGCTGCCCATGGTGGCGGTGTCCACCATGTTGCCGGCATTGCGGGTGACAAACAGTTCCCCCACACCGGCACCGCCGAACAGCAACTCAGGTGCGACGCGGCTGTCGGCGCAGGACACGATGGTGGCCCAGGGCGCCTGGTGCTTGGCCACTTCGTCCCGCTGCTTGAGCAGGTTGTTGGCGCACACGTCTGGCGCCTTGGTGTATTTGGCGTTGCCAGCGATGAGCTTGGCCAGAGCCTGATCAGCGGTCAGGCTGGTGGGCGCGCCGGCACTGGCGGCCAGGGCGGCGGTGGGAGATGCCAAGAGGCCAGTGGCCACCCCGGCTGCGGTCAGTGCCAGGAAACCGCGGCGGGACGCATTCTGAACGCTGCAAATTGAGCAAAACATTGTCGAACCTTTTTAGAAGCGTAAAAGTTACCAAATATTCTAGCTGTCCTTTCGCTGATGAAGCGTGCCTGACAGCCCGGCGCCGAGGTCGCGCTGACCACCGTGAGGCCAGCCCGCTGAGGGCATGGGCCATGGCCGGCAGGCGCTGGACCATGCATTGGGATGGGCGTTCGCAAGCTGCGCGGGCGCGGCTCGCGATTGACGCTTGTGCTGGCTTGCCAGTGACCGACCCTGCGGCCCCGGATCATCGTGCGCAAGCCGCAGCCACCGACACGCGCTGCGCTGGCCGGTCCGGCGTTGCGACCACGACTTGCAGAGGTGACCGGTGCTTCGGGTCTCAGGCCAGTGCCCGGGCCTTGTTCATGGCCTGTGCCGCCACTGCCTCGGGCTCGGTCAGCGCCGGCAGCGTGATGTCGAACACCGCGCCGCCATCGGGGTGGTTGCGTGCGCTGATGCGGCCGTCATGGCCGTCCATGATCTTTCGGCAGATGGCCAGGCCCAAGCCGGTGCCGCCCGAACCATCCTTGGTGCGGCTGCTCTGCACGAACGCCTCGAAGATGCTGTCGAGCTCGGCGTTCGGGATGCCAGGGCCGTGGTCGCGCACGCTGATGATGTGCTCGCCGCCCGGCGCGGCGCGCCAGTCGATGGCGATGCTGCTGCCTTCAGGCGCAAAGCGGATGGCATTGGCCAGGACATTGCGCAACACCTGTTGCAGCCGGAAGGCATCGGCCGATGCCCACAGCGCTGGCGCAGCCGGCGGCGGAATCACCAGGCGCAGGCGGCGTGCCTGCGCCAGGCCCTGCAGTTCGTCGGTCACCGCCCGCAGGGCCGGGGCGATGTCCTGCGGCTGGCGCTGGATCTCGCCCACCGGGGATTCCAGCCGCGACAGGTCGAGCAGGTTGTTCACGAGTGCCAGCATGCGCTGGCCAGCGCTGTGGATGCTGGCAAACATGCCCTGCAGCCGGGGTTGCGTGTCGCTGCGCGTCTCGCCCAGCTCCGAGAATCCCAAGATGGACTGCAGCGGTGTGCGCAACTCGTGGCTGATGTTGGCCAGGAACTCGCTCTTGGCAGCATTGCTGCGCTCGGCCGCGTCCTTGGCCTCGGTGGTGCGTTGTGCCACCTCGCGGAACTCGGTCACATCCATCAGGCAGACGATCACGCCGGCCACTTGGCCGCTGGCGTCGGCAAACGGGGTCACCCGCAGCATCACGTCGCGCGGCAGGCCGTCGCTGTCGAGGACCTGCTCCTCGTAGGCCACGGTCTGCATCGACGCCACCGCCAGCTGCTCCTGTGACTCGTGCGGGGCGGCCAACTGCGCTGGGTAGAGCCGGCCCATGTTCTGGCCCATGGCCCGGTCGGCGGGGATGCCCGTCAAGTCCACCCAGGCCTGGTTGACGCGCTGGAAGCGGCCCGCCGCGTCCTTGACCACCATCGGGATCGGGCTCACCTGGAACAGCCGGTCTGTGAACGCGTCCTGCGCCGCCAGGCTGCCGCGCGCGGCCTGCAGGTCGATGCGCACCGCTTCGTGGCTGCGCAGGCTGCGCCAGGCCAGGAGGGTGACAGCACCCAGCGCCGCCAGCAGCAGCAGGCAGCCGGCCGCCACATTCAGGCCGATGGCCTGCAGTTGCTGTTGCAGCACGGCTTCGGGTGTTTCCACCAGCACCACCAGGGGCTGGCGGCGGGCGGTGCGCCAGGCCAAGAACTTCGGTTCGCCGCTCAGCCCGGTGCCCAGCCACTGCCCGTGTTCACGGCCGACCAGTACCGCCCGGGTGAACAGGTCATGGTTCTTGAACCAGGTGCCGGCTGCCTGCCCGCTGCCGGCGGCCGGCACCAGCAGCTGGCCTGTGAACGACAGCAAGGAGGCGCCCAGTGGCGTGCCCTGCAGCAGCAGGTCGTACTGGTTGGCGAAGTAGTCGGGGTTGAGCACGGCCACCAGCCAAGCGCCGGTGGCGCCGGCCTGCAGCGGCACCAGCAGCGGCAGCAACTGGGCGCCGGCGTGGCGTTCGGCCATGGTGCCCGGGGGCAGCGCCAGCAGCTCGGACAGATCTCGCCCGGGCAGCAGCGGCCCCAGTCCGCTGCTGGTGCCGGCCGGCAGCAGTTGGCTGCGCTGCACCAGCAAACCCAGGTTGGCGGGCGCCGAGCTGGCCACCACGGTGCCCTGCGCATCCACCAGGCTGATGCTGCGCAGGAACGGCAGGGTCCGGATCGACTGCTGGAGCAGCGGCGACAGTTGCAGGCTGTCGCCTTGCAGGGCCTGCTGGCGGGCGGCTTCCAGGGCCGCGCCCAAGGCCAGGTCGACCGCGTTGAAAGTGCGGTTGGCGTGGTCTTCCAGCACGCGGGCATACAGGGCACCCTGCTCGGTGGTGGCCTTGCGCAGTTCTCGTTGCTCGTAGGCCATGAACCCCGCCGCCGTCCCCAGCACCAGCAACGCCACGCCCAGGCTGGCACCCAGCAGGCCGCGGCTGTGCAGCCAGGCGGGCAGGGCGTTGCTGGTGCTGGCGTCGGCGCCGGTGGTCATGCTGGCCTGGCGGGCGTGCTACCTGCGCACCATGATCTCGGTCAGGCCGTGCTGCTTGGCGGCGGCCTCCAGCCGGCCATCGCGCTTGATGGCGGCAACGAATTCATCCACACGCTTGAGCCAGGCGTCGTCGCCCGGCTTCACCGCATAGGCGTAGGGCAGGGCATGGAACGGCTTGGTGGGCGACACCAGGCGCGCCCAGTCGGCGTTGTCCAGCAGCCGGCGGCTGTAGGGGAAGTCGGTCATGAACACATCCACCCGGCCGGCTTCCAGTTCCTGCTCGCGGGTCTGCGGCGGCTTGACGACGACCATGCTGGCCTGTTTCAGCGCCGCGGCCATCACCGGCTCCATGAAGGTGCCGGCCTGCACCGCCACCTTCACGCCGGGTTTGTCGATGTCGTCGAAGCCCTTGATGCGGCTGGCGCGGGTGGTGATGCCGTAGATGTCGCTCTGCAGGTAGGGCTGGGCGAATTTCAGCTTCTCGGCCCGCGCCGGCAACACCGCCACGGCATGCATGGCGATGTCGCAGCGGTCGCCGGTCACGTCGTCGATCAGCTTGGGGAACGACGACTCCACGTATTCCAGCTTCACCTTCAGGTCCTTGGCCAGTTCGGCCGACAGCACGATGTCGATGCCGCCCAACTGCTGGGTGCGCGGGTTGCGCCAGGTGATGCCGTAGTAGTCGGGCCAGATGCAGACCTTGAGGGTGCTGCTGGCCTGGATGCGGTCGAGCACCGGCCCGGCCAGCACGGTGGGCGTGGCAGCCAGCAGGCCCCACGCCGCCAACCTTGTCGCCAGCACGGCCTGGTGCCATCGCAGTGGCGGCGTTGACGCGGTGGCCTGGCTGGCGGGCGTGCGGCTGGGCAGCGGGCTGTGCATGGCGGGCGGGCACCGCGCAGCGGCGGAGCAGGTGGTTTGACGCAGTTGCCAGTGTCGCACCCGACCCCGCATTCAGGGGTTGTCCGCCGAGTTCAAATGATAAAAATGAACGAGGCAAAAGAGGCACATTGGGGCCGCTTTTCCGGTTGAGCCGACGGTCACAGGTCGGTGCGCAGTTTCCAGAGCTCGGGGAACAGTTCCACATCCAGCATGCGCTTGAGGTAGCCGGCGCCGCTGGTGCCGCCGGTGCCGGTCTTCATGCCGATGATGCGGGTGACGGTTGTGAGGTGGCGGAAGCGCCAGAGCCGGAAGGCGTCTTCGAGGTCGGTGAGCTCTTCGCCCAGCTGGTACAGGTCCCAATGGGCTTCGGGCGCGCGGTAGGCCACCAGCCAGGCCTGTTCCACCGCTTCGCTGGCACTGTAGGGGCGGGTCCAGTCGCGCTGGGTGTGGCTGGCGGGCACGGCCAGGCCACGGCGGGCCATCAGGCGCAGGGCTTCGTCGTACAGCGACGGTGCGCGCCAGGCGGCGTCGACCTCGGCCAGGCGCTGCGGGCTGTGGGCATGCGGCTGCAGCATGGTGGCGTTCTTGTTGCCGAGGGTGAACTCGATGCAGCGGTACTGCCAACTCTGGAAGCCGCTGGACCGCGCCAGGTAGGGCCGGATGGCGCTGTACTCGGGCGGCGTCATCGTGGCCAGCACGTCCCAGGCGTGCACCAGCTGTTCCATGATGCGGCTGACCCGCGCCAGCATCTTGAAGGCGGTGTGCAACTGGTCGGCGGCGATGGCGGCCACGGCGGCACGCAACTCGTGCAGCATCAGCTTCATCCACAACTCGCTGGTCTGGTGCTGCACGATGAACAGCATTTCGTCATGCGCCGGTGACAGCGGGTGCTGGGCGCTGAGCACGGCGTCCAGGTGCAGGTAGTCGCCGTAGCTCATGTCAGCACTGAAGTCGAGCTGCGCGCCCGCGTGCCGCGGCGCGGCGCCGCTGAAGGGGCAGCCGACGGGTGCGCCGTCGTCGATGGACTGGTCTGGGCTCATGTCACCACCCCGCGCTGGTTGAAGTGCGGCTCGCGCCATTCGCCGGTCTCCAGCACCTGGCGCAACTGCTCGACCGCGTCCCACACGTCGGCAAAGCGGGTGTAGAGCGGCGTGACGCCGAAGCGCAGGATGTCGGGCAGGCCGTCGCGGCGACTGTCACCTGGTGTGCCGGCGCGGAAGTCGCCCACCACGCGGCGGCCGATCAGGGCCTGCACCACGGCAAACGCGGCGCCGGCCTGGCCGGCGGTGCTGTCGGGGGCAAAGGCCAGGCACACCTGGCTGCCGCGTTGCGCATCGCCATCGGGCGACGCGAACTGCAGCCCGTGGCCGCCGCAGCGCTGCTGCACCAGGTCGATGAACAGCCGGGTCAGCGCCAGCGACTTGGTGCGGATGGCGGCCATGCCGCCCAGCGGCTGCGCGGCCAGCAGGGTGTCGACGCCGCATTCCAGCGCGGCCATGGCCAGCACTGGCGCCGTGCCGCAGAGGTAGCGGGTGATGCCGGGCGCCGGCTGGTAGCCGGGCTCGAAGGCAAACGGCGCGGCATGGCCGTGCCAGCCGGCCAGCGGTTGCCAGGCACGGCTGGCATGTTGCGGGTGCACCCAGCAGAAGGCTGGCGCACCGGGGCCGCCGTTGAGGTACTTGTAGCCGCAGCCCACCGCAAAGTCGGCGCCGTCGGCGGCCAGCGCCACCGGCACGGCGCCGGCGGAATGGGCCAGGTCCCAGACCGTCAGCGCGCCGGCCGCGTGGGCGGCGGCGCTGAGGCGCGCCATGTCGTGCAGCCGGCCGGTGCGGTAGTTCACCTGGGTGAGCATCAGCACGGCGGCGGTTGGCCCCAGCGCGGCGGGGATGTCCTCTGGACGGTCGACCAGGTGCAGCGTGCAGCCATGCTGGCGGGCCAGGCTCTCGGCAATGTAGAGGTCGGTGGGGAAGTTGCTGCGCTCGCTGACCACCACGGTGCGGTTGGCGTCGCTGCTGCGCTGCAACGCCAGTGCCGCCGACAGCACCTTGAACAGGTTGACGCTGGTGGAGTCGGCCACCACCAACTCACCGGCGCCCACGCCCACCAGTGGCGCGATCTTGTCGCCGATGCGCTGGGGCAGGGCCATCCAGCCGGCGGCGTTCCAACTGCCGATCAGGCTCTCGCCCCATTCCTGCGCCACCACCTGTGCCACGCGGCTGGCGGTGGCGCGGGGCAGCACGCCCAGCGAGTTGCCGTCGAGGTAGACCAGGCCGTCGGGGATGTGGAACAACTGGCGCAGCGGGGCCAGGGGGTCGGCGGCATCGCGTGCCTGGGCGTCGTCACGGGTGGTCATCAGGGGGCTTTCGGGGTGCGCCGCAAGGAGCGGTCAGCCGAGTGCGCGCAGCACCGCGCGCACGGGCGAGGCATCGGCCGCCATCAGCTTCAGCGGCAGAGCGATCAGTTCATAGTCGCCCTCGGGCACGTCATCGAGCACCAGGTTTTCCAGCACCCGCAGGCCGCGCTGGCGGATGACCTGGTGGCTGGGCAGCGCCTTGCTGTCGGCGGGGTCGATGCTGGCGGTGTCGATGCCGATCAACAGCACACCGGCGTCTGCCAGGCGGGCGATGGTGTCGGGTGCATAGGCGCTGAGTGCGCCGTCCCAGACCGCAGGCTGCCGGGCATAGGTGCGCACCAGCACCCGAGGCGGCAGGCCGAGCAGCGCATGCTGCAGGTGGTGCCATTCAATCAAGGGCCCGCAGCCGATGGCATGAACGACGCGGCAGGGGCCGAGGTAGGGCGCCAGGTCCAGCGCCCCCACGGCCGCGCCGCCGGGGCTGTAGTGCAGTGGCGCATCGGCATGCGCGCCGGTGTGTGGGCTGAGCGTGAGCGTGGCCACATTGACCGGGCAGGTGGCTGACAGCGTGGCACCCCAGGTCTGCTGGTACGGCGCATCGCCCGGGAACACTGGAGAACCAGGCTGCACTGGCGGGGAAATGTCCCAGAGACGTCTCATCCGGGCATGATAGATCGCACCGAATTAATTGACGACTAAAGCAAATCCATCGATTCGGCGGGGAAGGGTTGTTCCGGGCGCTGAGCGGAAGTTGCTGACGCGCCACCTTCTGCGCGAGGCCGAGGCCGCCGGGTACCCGGCCGACTGCGGGTCATTCAGGGCCTCCGCTTGGCGGGGGACACGTCGCAAAACAGGCCCACCCGAGCCGGCGCGATCGCTCACCGAGGACAACCGCGCAGAGCCCCAATCTGCCAGACAGCAAACTCAGCGCCTGAGCCTGCTGCAGATCTCCAGCGTCAACGCGCTCTGGTTCAGCGCGTAGAAGTGAATGGCCGGGGCGCCGCCGTCGATCAGCCGCTGGCACAGCGCCGCCACCACGTCGATGCCGAATGCCCGGATCGACGCCACGTCGTCCAGGTAGCCTTCCATCTTCAGCATCACCCAACGAGGGATCTCGATGCCGTCGCGCTGTGCGAACTGCACGATGCGCGCGAAATTGTGGATCGGCATGATGCCCGGCACGACCGGTGCGGTCACCCCCAGTTTGCGCACTGCGTCCACGAAGTGAAAGTAGGCATCCGGGTTGAAGAAGAACTGGGTGATGGCAGAGTCGGCGCCCATCTTCACTTTGTCGGCAAAGTGCTGCAGGTCCTTGGCGGCGTAGCGCTGTTCAGGGTGGTACTCCGGATAGGCGGCCACCTCGATGTGCCAGTCGGCACCCTGCGTCTCGCGGATGAAGCGCACCAGCTCGCTGGCATAGCGGAACTCGCCCGCCACCGCCGTGCCGCTGGGCAGGTCACCCCGCAGCGCCACGATGCGGCGGATGCCCTGCGCCCGGTAGGTCGCCAGGATCTCGGCAATGCCCTCGCGCGTGCTGCCCACGCAGCTGAGGTGCGGCGCCGCCTCGTGGCCCAGTTGCGCAATGGCCTGCACCGTGGCCAGGGTCTTGTCACGCGTGGCGCCACCGGCGCCGTAGGTCACGCTGAAGAACTCGGGGTGCAGGACGCTCAGGTCCTGCACCACGGTCTTGAGCTTCTCGCTGCCCACCGGCGTGTTCGGCGGGAAGAATTCGATGCTGATTGGAAACTGGGCCATCCGGCTCTCCAGTCGGCGCACACGTGGTCCTTCCACGCGCGCAGAAATGAAAACAGCGCCTCCAGGGCGCTGCAGATCCAGCAGACGCCGCGGAACCGGCTTGGCCGGTCCGCTGGCGGCCGCCCCCTGGGGGGCTGAGGCCGGACACAAACGGGTCACCGTTTGTGCCTGTCGAAGGGCTGGGCCTGCGGCCCAGCGCGGCCTGCAAGGCGTGCCGCAGGCGCTTCGGGGGGATCAATACCGGTAGGTGTCCAGCTTGAACGGGCCCTGCTTGGGCACGCCGATGTAGGCGGCCTGCTCGTCGCTCAGTTCGCTCAGCTGCGCGTTCAACGTCACCAGCTGCAGACGCGCCACCTTCTCGTCCAGGTGCTTGGGCAGCACGTAGACCTTGCCGATGTCGTACGCGTCCTGGTGGGCGAACAGTTCGATCTGGGCGATCGTCTGGTTGGCGAACGAGCTGCTCATCACATAGCTGGGGTGACCGGTGCCGCAGCCCAGGTTCACCAGGCGACCCTTGGCCAGCATGATGATGCGCTTGCCGTCGGGGAAGATCACATGGTCGACCTGGGGCTTGATCTCTTCCCACTGCAGGTCTTCGATCGAGACGATGTCGATCTCGTTGTCGAAGTGGCCGATGTTGCAGACGATGGCGTTGTTCTTCATCGCGGCCATGTGGGCGCGGTTGATCACGCTCTTGTTGCCGGTGGCGGTCACGAAGATGTCGGCCTTGTCGGCGGCGTACTCCATCGTCACCACGCGGTAGCCTTCCATCGCCGCCTGCAGGGCGTTGATGGGGTCGATCTCGGTCACCCACACCTGGGCGCTCAGGGCGCGCAGGGCCTGGGCGCTGCCCTTGCCCACGTCACCGTAGCCGGCCACCACGGCGATCTTGCCGGCGATCATCACGTCGGTGGCGCGCTTGATGGCGTCGACCAGGCTCTCGCGGCAGCCGTACAGGTTGTCGAACTTGCTCTTGGTGACCGAGTCGTTGACGTTGATGGCCCGGAACATCAGCGTGCCCTTGGCGCTCATCTCGTTGAGGCGGTGCACGCCGGTGGTGGTCTCTTCGGTCACGCCGATGATCTCGGCCGACTTGCGGCTGTACCAGGTGCCGTCGACGGCCAGCTTGGCCTTGATCGCGGCGTACAGCTCGCGCTCTTCCTCGCTCGTCGGGTTGGCGATGACGCTGGGGTCCTTTTCAGCCTTCTGGCCCAGATGCATCAGCAGCGTGGCGTCACCACCGTCGTCCAGGATCATGTTCGGGCCTTCGCCCTTGGCACCCTTGGGGCCGAACTCGAAGATGCGGTGGGTGTAGTCCCAGTAGTCCTTCAGCGTCTCGCCCTTGTAGGCGAACACCGGCGTGCCGCGCTCCACCAGGGCGGCGGCGGCGTGGTCCTGCGTGCTGAAGATGTTGCAGCTGGCCCAGCGCACTTCGGCACCCAGGGCCTGCAGCGTTTCCACCAGCACGGCGGTCTGGATGGTCATGTGCAGGCTGCCGGTGACGCGCGCACCCTTCAGCGGCTGGCTGGTGGCGTACTCGCTGCGGATGGCCATCAGGGCGGGCATCTCGACTTCGGCGATGTTCAGTTCCTTGCGGCCCCAGGCGGCAAGGGAGATGTCGGCAATGGCGTACTGGTCGTTGTAAATCGGCTTCAAGACGGCGTTCATGGATGGTTGCTCCGAGGGACAGGTGGCCCGATCAGCTTGCTGCAGATGGTGAAACTGGGGAGAGAAAAAACACGCACCCGCGGCAAGAACTGGGGGTGAGCGACGTTGCACTGGAAGTGGTTTCGAGCCTGGGGCCGGGGGTTGGCCTTGCAACGCTCCTCGAAACAGACGCGCATTCTAAGCATGGTCAGCCGATCGTGTGCGGCGGCGGGCTGTGACCGATCACACGCCAACTGCACACCCCCGATTTGCGGGGGCGCCGCAGTCTCAGGCCATCAGCCGCCGAGTCACGGCGGCGCCGATCGCCTCGGCGCCACGCTGCAGCGCGGGGCGTGCGGCGTCGGCCTGTTCCGGCAGCGCGGCGTGGCTGTCGAACCGCTCGGGCATGTTCACGGTGTCCGGATGCCGGGCCCGCAGGTCGAGGGCGCGCAACCCGGCGCTGAACACGGCCTCCAGACAGGCCGCGCCACCCGCGGCTGGCAGCACCCTCACGCCCACCACCACGCTGGGCGCGTCGATATCGGCGCCATGCAGCACGACCGGCCCGACACATTGGCCAGCATCAGCGCGTCAGTTTGCGGCGCGCGCTGGCGCACCTGATTGATCAGCGCGGTCTCGCTGACCACGCCGGTGACCAGCTTGCCCAGCGTGGTGCGCGCCAGCGGTGGCGCCACCGCGATCAACACCTCGCAGCGCCCGCCCATCAACTGCCGCCGCCCGCCAACTGGTCGTCGCCCACGCTGGGCACCAGGCTGGGCCGGCCAACGATCAACGGGTCGACCGCACCCAGCGTGGCCATGTTCTTGCGCGCATAGGGCAGGCGGTGCAGCAGGTAGCGCATCGCGTTCAGCCTTGCGCGCTTCTTGCAATCGCTCTTGATGACCGTCCAGGGCGCGTCGCTGGTGTCGCAGTGCAGGAACATCGCCTCCTTGGCGCGGGTGTAGTCGTCCCACTTGTCCAGGCTGGCCAGGTCGATGGGACTGAGCTTCCACTGCTTGAGCGGGTGCAGCTTGCGTTCCTTGAAGCGGCGGCGCTGCTCGGCCCGGCTGACCGAGAACCAGAACTTGAACAGGTGCACGCCGCTGCGCACCAAGTGCCGTTCGAACTCGGGCGTCTGGCGCATGAACTCGTCGTACTCGGCGTCGCTGCAGAAGCCCATCACCCGCTCGACGCCCGACCGGTTGTACCAACTGCGGTCGAACAGCACGATCTCGCCGCGTGTGGGCAGGTGCTCGATGTAGCGCTGGAAGTACCACTGGCCGCGTTCCACCTCGCTGGGCTTTTCCAGCGCCACCACGCGGGCGCCGCGCGGGTTCAGGTGTTCCATCAGGCGCTTGATGGTGCCGCCCTTGCCGGCGGCGTCGCGCCCCTCGAACAGGATGACCACCCGCGCGCCGGTGTCCTTCACCCAGGCCTGCAGCTTCAGCAACTCCACCTGCAGGCGGTACTTCTGCTGCTCATAGCGGCGGCGCGACAGCAGGTTCTTGTACGGGTACTTGCCTTGACGCCAGCCCGGTGCCAGCGCGGTGTCGGCGTCCTTCTCGGTGGGGGTGGCCACCGGCTGGAACAACAGCTTGCGCAGGGCCTTGCGGTCGTCGGGCGAGGCGCCGTCCATCAGCGCCTGCAGCTCGGACACCACCGTGCCAGCGCTCTCGCCCTGGGCATGGTGGGCCAGCACGTCGGCCAGCGCCATGGCCTGCTCGGTGCGGGCGCCGGTGGTGGCGCGCCCCACGGTGTGGGCGGCGATGGCCGCCGGCTGCAACGATGGCAGGGTATCGCCCAACGCCACCGCACGCTGGCTGCTGCGGGCGCGGGCGTGGCGGGCGCTGGTCTTGCGGGCGGCCGGCGGGCTGCCGCCAATTACGGGGGTGGGGGTGTCCTTGGCCATGCCTTGCTCCGGTGACAGCATTGTGAAAACGACATGATCCCGCTGCTCCACCCCGGCCTGGGTTGATCCTTGTCAAACCCAGGCGGGCCGCCGCCAGCACCGTGGGACACTGGCCGCATGACGCTGCCCGGCGCCCCGGCCGCCACCGCCCTGCCACCCGCCGCCGCCGGCCGCCTGCGCCCGCTGGGCACCTTGCCAGCCGCCCGGCTGGCGCCGCTGCACGGCGTGCTGACCGACATCGACGACACCCTGACGGCCGACGGCGCCATCACCCCGGCCGCCCTGGCTGCGCTGCACCAGCTTGCAGCCTCCGGCGTGCCGGTGGTGGCCATCACCGGCCGGCCGGCGGGCTGGAGCGAAGCCTTCGCCCTGGCCTGGCCGGTGGCGGCCATCGTGGCCGAGAACGGCGCGGTCCTGCTGCGTGGCCAGGGCGGCCGGCTGCAGGTCGACTTCGTGGCCGATGCCGCCACCCGGGCCGCGCACCAGGTTCGCCTGCAGGCCTGCGCCCGGGCGGTGCTGGCCGCCGTGCCAGCCGCAACGTTGGCCCAGGACAGCGCCGGCCGGCTGACCGACATCGCCGTTGACCACAGCGAGTTCAGCCACCTGGGCGCCGACCAGATCGCCCAGGTGGTGGCGCTGATGCGCGCGCACGGGCTGACCGCCACCGTCAGCTCCATCCACATCAACGGCTGGATCGGCGCGCATGACAAGCCCAGCGGCGCGCGCTGGGCGGTGCAGCAGGCGCTGGGTCGGCCTTGGCAGCCGGCCGAGTGGGTGTACGTGGGTGACAGCACCAACGACCAGGCGATGTTCCAGGCCCTGCCGCTGACGGTGGGCGTGGCCAACATCGCGCGCTTCCTGCCGCAGTTGCAGGCATTTCCCGGCTACGTCACCCGCGCCGAGCGGGGTGACGGCTTTGCCGAGTTGGCCAGCGCGCTGCTGGCGGCCAAGGCGGCTGCGTGACGGCCGCCGCGGTGCTGCGCCAGGCCTTGGCCCTGGCGCTGGGCGCCGCGGTGTCGCTGGGCCTGGCGCGCTTCTCCTACGCCTTGCTGCTGGGCCCGATGCTTCGTGGCGGGTGGCCTGCTGGCGGCCCGCCTGGGCAGCCAGTCTGGCGCCGCGCCCACCGGCCGCGGCATGCCCGGCGCCGGCCTGGTGCTGGGGCTGTACGACGGCGGCACCGGCCTGGGCACCATCGTCTCGGCGTTCCTGGTGCCGGCCTTCCTGGCGCAGGGCGCGGCCCGTGGCTGGCAGCCGGCCTGGCAGGCGCTGGGCGTGGTAGCCCTGCGCATGACCGGCCTGATGACGCTGGGCACGGCGCGCGATGCGCCGCTGGCCGATGCCGCCGGTGGGCCGGCCGCCGTGCCCTGGTCGCGGCTGGGTTGGGCACTGGCGGGCCACTGCTGCTTCGGTCTGGGCTGCATCGGCTACATGACCTTCATCATCACCCTGCTGCGCGAACAGCGGCTGGGCGACGGCGCGATCACCGGGTTTTATGTCTTGCTCGGCCTGGGCATGGTGGCCTCGTCGTGGCGCTGGGCTGGCTTGCTGCAGCGCTGGCGCGGTGGCCAGCCGCTGGCGCTGCTGAACGGCCTGCTGGCCGTGGCCACGGTGCTGCCTGTGCTGAGCCCGCATGCGCTGGCGGTGGATGGGTCAGGCGCTCTGTTCGGTGCGGTGTTCGTGTCGGTGGTGGCCAGCACCACCGCACTGGTGCGCCCCAACTTGCCGGCGGCGGTCTGGTCGCGCGGCATCACCGGCTTCACCATCGTGTTTGCGGTCGGCCAGATCATCGGCCCCAGCGTGGTGGGGCGCATCGCGGACGGCCCGGGCGGCCTGGCGCGCGGCCTGGCCATCAGCGCCGGCCTGCTGGCGCTGGGTGCGGTGCTGGCGGCGCTGCAGCGGCCCTTGCCTCGGCTCAACCAGCGCTGATCGTCAGGTCAGGCTCAGAAAGACGCTGATCCGCTGCAGTTCGTCGTCCAGCGCGGCGGCAAAGCCGGCGTCATCGGGCGGCCGGCCGCTGACGAAGCCGATGTCGGGCACCAGCACGCCGCTCTGCACCGCCAGGTTGCCCCAGCCGATCACCTGGTCGCGCCACAGCAACGGCAACGCGTAGTAGCCCCGCACCCGCTTGGGCGCCGGGGTGTAGGCCTCGAAGCGGTAGTCCCAGCCCCATAGCAGGGCAAAGCGGCGCCTGTCCCAGACGATGGGATCGAACGGCGCCAGCAGCCGCACCACGTCGGCCTGCGCCCGTGTGGCGTGGCGGCGCGAGGCCGGGTTCTCGCCGGCGGGCCACAGCCAGCGCACGCCATCGATCTCCGCCTGCGGCAGCCGCTGCCGGGCACGCTGCACCGTGGCCTTGCACAGGTGCTGCCACTGCGGCGCGCCGTAGCCCACCCGGTGCACCAGCATGCTGAAGCTGGGCTGCGGCAGCGGGGCGTACTTGGCCAGCACCACGTCGGCCAGCGCGTCCATCGCGGCCTGGGGGTCGAGCGCTGTGTCGCCGTCGATGCGCGGGGCGTACAGCCGCACGCCACCTTCGCGCCGGGCGATGCGCAGCTGACCGCGGAAGTGCATCGCATCCAGCAACTGGGTGCTGGCATTGCTGCTGCCGCCGAACCAGTTCTTGGCCTTGCCGTGCTGGAACTGGGCGTCGACTTCACGCGGGTGCACCACGCCGCGCGCGTGCACGAAGTTCAGCACCGCAGCGGCCTGGTGCTGCCTTGCGGTCGGCCAGGTGCTGCTGGGCTGGCGCGGGTGCATCAGCGCCTGGATGGAGCGCGGCAGGAAGCCGTAATTGACGAAGAAGTCCTCTTCGATCGCCAGCCGCGGGTAGCGTGCCTCCAGGTCGCCGGCGCGGTAGCCGCTGACGCGGTGGCGCAGCGTCAGGTCCTGCGCGCGGGCGGGAGCGCGGATCGGGTCAGCCTGCACAAAGCCCAGGCGGGCGATGGCCTGCGGCAAGGTGGTGGGGGCAAACAGCGTGCGCGCCACGGCATGGTGGCGCAGGTGGTCCAGGGTGATCGCGGGCATCTGCCCAGCCTAGCAGCGGCGGCGACAATCCGCGCTTGTCGCAACCCCGCCCCCGCCTTGCCATGACCCCCCTTGGAACCCCGCTGTCCCCGTCTGCCACCCGCGTGCTGCTGCTGGGCAGCGGCGAGCTGGGCAAGGAGGTGCTGATCGCGCTGCAGCGCCTGGGCGTGGAGACCATCGCGGTCGACCGCTACGACAACGCCCCCGGCCAGCAGGTGGCCCACCGCGCCCGCACCATCACCATGAGCGACCCGGACCAGCTGCGTGCGCTGCTGGAAGCCGAGCAGCCCGACCTGGTGGTGCCCGAGATCGAGGCCATCGCCACGCCGGTGCTCGAGGCGATGGAAGCTGCTGGCCAGATCCGCTGCATCCCCACCGCCCGTGCCGCACGGTTGACGATGGACCGCGAGGGCATCCGCCGCCTGGCCGCCGAGACCCTGGGCCTGCCGACCAGCCCGTACCAGTTCTGCGATTCGCTGGCCGAGCTGCAGTCGGCCATCGACGGCGTGAATAGCCCAGGAATTGGCTACCCCTGCATCGTCAAGCCGGTGATGAGCAGCAGCGGCAAGGGCCAGAGCAAGATCGACGGCCCGGCGGATGTGCAGACCGCCTGGGACCACGCCATGGCCGGCGGCCGCGTCGGCCCGGGCCGGGTGATCGTGGAAGGCTTCATCGCTTTCGACTACGAGATCACCCAGCTGACCGTGCGCGCACTGGGTGCCAACGGCCAGGTCGAGACCCATTTCTGCGACCCGATCGGCCATGTGCAGGTCAGCGGCGACTATGTGGAGAGCTGGCAGCCGCACCCGATGAGCGCGGTGGCGCTGGAGCGTTCACGCCAGATCGCCCAGGCGGTGACCGACAACCTGGGCGGGCAGGGCCTGTTCGGTGTGGAACTGTTCGTGCAGGGCGACAGGGTGTGGTTCAGCGAGGTGAGCCCGCGTCCGCACGACACCGGCATGGTCACGATGGCCACCCAGTGGCAGAACGAGTTCGAGCTGCATGCCCGCGCCATCCTGGGCCTGCCGGTGGACACCACGCTGAAGAGCCCCGGCGCCAGCGCGGTGATCTACGGTGGCGTCGACGCTAGCGGCATCGTCTTCGATGGCGTGGCCGATGCACTGCGGGTGCCCAACAGCGACATCCGCCTGTTCGGCAAGCCCGAGAGCTTCGTCAAGCGGCGCATGGGCGTGGCCCTGGTGCACGACGCCGACGTGGAGCATGCCCGGGTGCAGGCCAAGCTGGCGGCGTCGATGGTGAAGCCGCGGCAGGCATGAAAAAGGGCGCCTCTCGGCGCCCGGTTGGCTGCAGCCGGGCCGTCGTCGCCCGGCGCCCTGTCAGCCTTTCAGGCCAGCGGCCTGACGCAGTGCATCCACGCGGTCACGCTTCTCCCAGGTGAACTCGGGTTCCTCACGGCCGAAGTGGCCGTAGGCGGCGGTCTTCTGGTAGATCGGGCGCAGCAGGTCCAGCATCTGGATGATGCCCTTCGGGCGCAGGTCGAACACCTCGGCCACGATGGCCGACAGCTTGTCGTCGGCCAGCACGCCGGTGCCTTCGGTGTAGACGGTGATGTTCATCGGCCGGGCCACGCCGATGGCATAGGCCACCTGCACCTGGCACTGGCGCGCCAGGCCGGCGGCCACCACGTTCTTGGCCACGTAGCGGGCGGCATAGGCGGCCGAACGGTCCACCTTGCTCGGGTCCTTGCCGCTGAAGGCACCGCCGCCGTGCGGGCAGGCGCCGCCGTAGGTGTCGACGATGATCTTGCGGCCGGTCAGGCCGCAGTCGCCCTGCGGGCCGCCCACCACGAAGCGGCCGGTCGGGTTGATCAGGTACTTGGTGTCGGCGGTCAGCCAGGCCGCAGGCAGCACCGGCTTGATGATCTCCTCGCGCACGGCCTCGTAGAAGGCGTCGGTCATGCGGTCGCCCAGGCTGTACTCGGGCGCGTGCTGGCTGCTCAGCACCACGGTGTCCACGCTCACCGGCTTGCCATCCACGTAGCGCAGGGTGACCTGGCTCTTGGCATCGGGGCGCAGGAAAGGCAGCTTGCCGCTCTTGCGCAGCTCGGCCTGGCGTTCCACCAGGCGGTGGGCGTAGTGGATGGCCGCGGGCATCAGCTCGGGCGTTTCGTCGCAGGCGTAGCCGAACATCAGGCCCTGGTCGCCGGCACCGGTGTTCAGGTGGTCGTCGCTGGCGTGGTTCACGCCCTGGGCGATGTCGTTGCTCTGCTTGTCGTAGCAGACCATCACCGCGCAGCCCTTGTAGTCGATGCCGTACTCGGTGTTGTCGTAGCCGATGCGCTTGATGGTGTCGCGCGCCACCTGGATGTAGTCCACATGCGCGTTGGTGGTGATCTCACCGGCCAGCACCACCAAGCCGGTGTTGGTCAGCGTCTCGGCGGCCACGCGGCTGCGCGGGTCCTGCGCGAAGATCGCGTCGAGGATGGCGTCGGAGATCTGGTCAGCCACCTTGTCGGGGTGGCCTTCGGAGACGGATTCAGACGTGAAGAGATAGTCATTCGCCACTTGCATACACTCCAGGTTGGTTGAAAGCCGCGTCGCCGTTTCAACCGCAACTTCAACATCTGGAATGGCGGCGAACGCTTTAGCGGTATTTGGTGTGCACGGTGCCTCGGCCGCAGTGCCCAGGCATAACCCACACGGCGAGGTTGCCCCCGCATCGCCCCGCAAGTTGTCCTTTAACTCGGCGATAGCGCCAGTATACGAAACATGCTTTCGCTGATCCGCTGGCTGTCGCGTCGCGGTCTGCCCACTTTGCACGCCCTGGGGGCGGCGCTGGGCTGGCTGGCCTGGCTGGCATCGCCCACCTACCGCCGCCATCTGCAGGCCCACCTGGCGCAGGCCGGCTTCGGCGCTGCCGTGCGCTGGCAGGCCGTGGCCGAGGCCGGCCGCATGGTGGCTGAGCTGCCCTGGCTGTGGCTGCGCCCGGTGGACCGCCCGCTGGGCGACGCGGTGCGGTGGCAGGGCGACGGACTCATCGGCCAGGCGTTGGACGACGGCCGCGGCCTGGTGTTGCTGACGCCGCACCTGGGCTGCTTCGAGGTGTGCGCCCAGGCGATTGCCGAGCGCTTCGGCCACCGCAGCCGGCTCACTGCGATGTACCGGCCGGCGCGCCAGCCCTGGCTGCGCAGCCTGGAGGAAACCGCCCGCGCCCGCCCCGGCCTGGCCACCGCGCCCGCCGCGCTGGCCGGCGTGCGGCAGATGATCCGCGCCTTGCGCAAGGGTGAGGCCGTGGGCCTGCTGCCCGACCAGGTGCCGCCTGACGGCATGGGCGTTTGGGCGCCGTTCTACGGCCGCCCGGCCTACACCATGACGCTGGCCGCCCGCCTGGTGCAGCAGACCGGCGCAGCGCTGCTGCTGATCTGGGCCGAGCGCCTGCCCGGCGGCCACGGCTATGTGCTGCGGGTCTGCCCGGCGGCCGCGCTGCCGGCCAGCGCCGCCGATGACGACACGCTGCAGGTGGCCTGCGCCACCACCGTCAACCAGCAGATGGAGCAGCTCATCACCCAGTGCCCCGGCCAGTACCTGTGGGGCTACAACCGCTACAAGCAGCCGCGCCGGGCCCACCGCAGCACCGGCGAGGAGGCGCCAACGTGATGGGCACGTTGGCAGCACGTGCGGTGCTGGGCGCGCTGTGGCTGTTCCAGCAGCTGCCGCTGGGCGTGCAGGCGGCGCTGGGCCGTGGCTTGGGGGCGGTGCTGTTCCGGCTGGCGGGCTCGCGTCGGCGCATCGCCCTGCGCAATGTGGAACTGTGCCTGCCCGAACTGGACGACAGCGCCCGCCAGCGCCTGGTGCGTGACCACTTCGGCTGGCTGGCGCGCAGCCTGCTGGAGCGCGGCCTGCTCTGGTACGCCAGCGCCGAGCGGCTGAAGTCGCTGATCCAGGTCGAGGGCGATGTCGGCCTGGCCGAGCGCAGCGACAAGCCAGTGATGTGGCTGGTGCCGCATTTCCTGGCGCTGGACGTGGCGGGCGTCTCGGTGGTGCTGTTCCAGCGGCAGCCGGCGGTGTCGATGTACCAGGCGCAGAGCAACAAGGTGTTCGACGCCGCCATGCGTGCCGGCCGGCTGCGCTTTGGCAACGCCACCATCTTTGCGCGCAGCGAGCGCGCCCTGCCGCTGGTGCGGGCCATCCGCCGCCGCAACGCTTTCTTCAACCTGCCCGACATGGACTTCGGCATGAAGGACGGCGCCTTCGTGCCGTTTTTCGGCGTGCCGGCGGCCACCCTGCTGGCGCCGGCGCGCATGGCGCGCAGCCTGGGGCTGGTGGTGCAGCCGGTGGTGGCCGAGATGCTGCCCGGCGGCGCTGGCTACCGGGTGCGCTTCCTGCCGCCCTGGGAAGACTTTCCCGGCGACGACGACGCCGCGGCCGCGCTGCGCATGAACCAGTGGATCGAGTCGGAGATCCGCAGCAACCCGGCGCAGTACCTGTGGGTACACAAGCGCTTCAAGACCCGCCCCGACGGCGAGCCGTCGCTGTATGGCCCCCGGCCCCGATAATCCTGGCATGCGACTGACGTTCACCAAGATGCAGGGCGCGGGCAACGACTTTGTCGTGCTCGACGCCACGCGCGCCCCGTTGCAGCTCAGCCGCGAGCAACTTCGCCACCTGGGCGACCGCCGCTTCGGCGTGGGCGCCGACCAGATCCTGGTGGTGGAGCCAGCGCGCAGCGCCGATGCCGACTTCGGCTACCGCATCTTCAACAACACCGGCGACGAGGTCGAGCACTGCGGCAACGGCGCGCGCTGCTTCGTGCGGTTCGTCCACGACCGGGGCCTGACGACCAAGTCCACCGTCACCGTCGACACCGTCAACAACCGCCTGCAACTGCACCTGCAGCCCGATGGCCGGGTGACGGTGGACATGAACAAGCCGGTGTTCGACCTGGACCGCATCCCGTTCGATGCGACCGGCCTGCAGCCGCGCCGCGAGGGCAATTTCGAGCTGTGGCCGCTCGACATCGCCGAAGGCCGGCAGGTGCCGCTTCGTCTGGATGTTGCCGTGTTGTCGATGGGCAACCCGCATGCGGTGCAGCGCGTGGCCGATGTGCGCGAGGCGCCGGTGGCCGCGCTGGGCCCGCTGGTGGAGCAGCATGCGCGCTTTCCGCGCAAGGTGAATGCCGGCTTCATGCAGGTGCTGGACCGCAGCCATGTCGCGCTGCGGGTGTACGAGCGCGATGCCGGCGAGACCCTGGCCTGCGGCACCGGCGCCTGTGCGGCGGTGGTGGCCGGCATCCGTCTGGGCTGGCTGGACGCGCGTGTGGACGTGCAGGCCCGTGGCGGCCTGCTCACTGTGGAATGGGCCGGCGACGACGCCCATGTGCTGATGACCGGGCCGGCCGAGACGGTCTACCAGGGAGAGATCGAACTGTGACGATTCAAGGTGCCATCACCGAAGGCGACATCGCCAACTACCTGGCCAACACGCCGGGCTTCTTCGAGCGCCAGGCCGAACTGCTGGCCAGCATCCAGCTGAGCAGCCCGCACGGGCAGCGGGCGGTGTCGCTGCAGGAGCGGCAGATGCAGATGCTGCGCGACAAGATCAAGCTGCTGGAGCGCCAGCGCATGGCGATGATCCGCCACAGCCAGGAAAACGAGGCCATCGCCGACCGGCTGCACCGCTTCATCCGCGCCATCCTGCTGGCGCGCACGCCGGCATCGCTGCCGACCGAGTTGTTGCAGTCGCTGCAGCACGAATTCATGATCCCGCAGGCCGCCATCCGCCTGTGGAGCGTGGCCGACGGCCTGGCCGGCCAGCCCTGGGCGGCCGACGTGGGCGACGAAGTTCAGCAGCTGGCCAGCGGCCTGGCGCTGCCTTATTGCGGACTGAACACCGGCTTTGCGCCCGCCGCCTGGCTGGACGACGCCGAGACCGTGATGTCGGTGGCCCTGGTGCCGCTGCGCACGGCGGAAGACGGCCCGGCCTTCGGCCTGCTGGTGCTGGGTTCGCCCGACCCCACCCGCTACAGCGCCGACATGGGCACCGAGTTCCTGATGCGCATTGGCGAGGTGGCCAGCGCGGCGCTGTCGCGCTTGAGGCCGGGCGCCTGAGCGCCATGCCGGTGCCCTTGGCCCCGGCGCTGCAGGCCTTCCTGCAGCACCTGCGGGTCGAGCGCCGCCTGGCACCGCGCACGCTGGCGATGTACGGCGACGCGCTGGGCTGGCTGCAGCAGATGGCCGACGACGAGGGTCAGGCGCTGGCGCAAGCCCAGGCCCACCACATCCGCGGCTGGGCCGCCCGCCTGCGCGAACGAGGGCTGGGCCCGCGCAGCATCGCCATCGCCTTGGCCGCCTGGCGCGGCCTGTTCAAGCACTGGGGGCGTGAGCGGCTCGTCACCCACAACCCGGTCGACGGCATCCGGGCGCCCAAGGCACCCAAGCCGCTGCCCAAGGCCCTGGGTGTGGACGACGCGGTGGCGCTGGCGCAGCAGATGCCCGCCACCGAGAACCCGGCCCTGCGCGCGCGTGACCACGCCATCGTCGAGCTGCTCTACAGTAGCGGCCTGCGCGTGGGCGAACTGACCGGGCTGGACGTGGCCGCCAGCACCACCGCCGCCGGCTGGGTGGATGCGGCCGACGCCACCGCCCATGTGCTGGGCAAGGGCCGCAAGCGGCGCAGCGTGCCGGTGGGCGGCCCCGCCCTGGTGGCGCTGGCCGCGTGGCTGCAGCTGCGCGGCGCCCTGGCCCGGCCCGACGAGCCGGCGCTGTTCGTCAGCAACCGCGGCACCCGCCTGTCCGACAGCCAGGTGCGCACCCGGCTGCAGGGCCTGGCGCGTGACGCCGGCCTGGCCACCGGCGTGCACCCGCACATGCTGCG
>JBBAPL010000041.1:0-35788 GCA_040400895.1 Aquabacterium sp. | reverse complement strand
CCCAGCGTGGCCGACAGGCCCCAGACCAGCAGGCGCGGGTTCCACACCGCCAGCCGGGCCAGCAGCAACTGCACCTGCACGCCGCGCTTGTTGCCGACCAGTTCATGCCATTCGTCGACCACCACGGTGTGCACGCTGTGCAGGCGCTCGGCGGCGTCGGGCTTGGTCAGCAGCAGGGTCAGCGATTCGGGCGTGCTGACCAGCACCGTGGGCAGGCGCCGGTCTTGCCGCGCCCGCTCGGCACTGGGGGTGTCGCCGCTGCGCAGGCCCAGCGTCCAGGCCGGTGCCAGGTCGGCCAGCGGCGCGGCCAGGGCACGGTGGCTGTCGGCGGCCAGCGCGCGCATCGGCGTGATCCACAGCACGCCGACCGGCGGCGCCAGCTTGCCGGTGGCCGGCACGCCCAGCGCGGCGGCGCGGGCCAGGGCGCCCAGTGCCACGGCGTAGGTCTTGCCGGCGCCGGTGGTGGCATGCAGCAGGCCACCGCTGCCGCCGGCCATGGCGTCCCACACCTGGCGCTGGAAGTCGAAGGCTTGCCAGCCGCGCACGCCGAACCAGGCGTCGAACGGGCTGGCGGGCGGCGCGGCGGTGGCTCTGCGGGCGCGGCTGACCATGGTGGCATTGTGCCGGCCGGCCACAATCCGGCGCGTTCTGACCACCCGCTGCAGCCGATGGACTTCCACAAGATCCGCCACCCGTCGAACTTCCGCTTTGCCGAGCGCTGTGACGCCGGGCAACTGCAGTTCGGCAGCACCCATGCCGACCTGCGCCTGCGCGACCTGGGCGACGACGTGTTCCACCTGGAGCTGCGTGCCCCGGCACGCTGGCCGCTGGACGCGCGCCTGGTGCCACTGTGCGAAGACGCGTTCCAGGGCCCGTCGGCCCACCGCCTGCAGGTGCAGCCCGACGGCGCGCTGCAGCTCACCGGGTCCGACGGCCGTTGCCTGCTGCAGGGCCCGGCCGGACAGGCTGTGGGCGTGTGCGGCAGTGCCTGGCTGCTGCAGTTCAGCCGGCATGCCGGCATGCGCTTTTACGGCCAGGGCGAGAAGCTCACCGGCCTGGAGAAGACCGGCCAGCGCACGCTGTTCTGGAACGCCGATGTCTGGGCCGACCATGCGATGCACACGGTGGAGCACGGCACGGCCGATCCGCAGTACGCGTCGGTGCCCTATCTGCTGGTGCGCTGCGCCGACGATGCCTGGGTCGGCCTGCTGGTCGACCACCCCGGCGCGGTGTTCATGGACACCGGCTCGTCCTGGTGCTTCACCGGCACCGACGACCTGGGCGGCCCGCCCAGCTTCTGGCTGGGCTGCGACCAGGGCCCGCTCGCCTTGTATGTGATCGCCGGCCGCAGCGCGCTGGACGTCACCTGCCGCCTGCAGCGCCTGGTGGGCACCACGCCGCTGCCACCGTTGTGGGCGCTGGGCCACCACCAGTGCCGCTGGGGCTATGCGGGCACGGCCGACCTGCAGCGGCTGGACGCCGCCTTCCGCGCCCGTGCCTTCCCCTGCGACGGCCTGTGGCTGGACATCGACTACATGGACCGCTTCAAGGTCTTCACCACGTCGCCGCAGCACTTCGGTGACCGCGCGGCCGAGCTGGCTGCGCTGGCGGCGGCCGGCCGCAAGATCGTGCCCATCCTCGACCCCGGCGTGAAGGTCGAACCGGGCGACGCGGTGATGGACAGCGGCAGCGCCGCCGGCGTGTGGTGCCTCACGCCCGAGGGCCAGCCCTATGTGGGCTTCGTCTGGCCCGGACGCACCTGGTTTCCGGACTTCTCGCTGCCCGAGGCCCGCGCCTGGTGGGCCGGCCAGGTCGCCCGGTTCCGCGATTGGGGCTTCCACGGCGCCTGGATCGACATGAACGACCCCGCCACCGGCGCCGCCGCGCTGGAGGAGATGCGCTTCCAGCATGGCGCCTGGCCGCACTGGGCGTACCACAACGTCTACGCAACCGGCATGGCCCAGGCCACGTTCGAGGGCTTCCAGCAGGCGCGGCCGGACGAGCGGCCGTTCATCGTCTCGCGCAGCGCGGCCACCGGCACCAGCCGCTGGGCCGCGGTGTGGACCGGCGACAACTTCAGCAACTGGCGCCACCTGCAGGGCGCCATCGCCTGCACGCTGAACCTGGCGCTGTCGGGCATCCCGTTCAACGGCCCCGACGTGCCCGGCTTCGGCGGCCATGCCGACCGGGCGCTGGCCATCGCCTGGTACAAGGCCGGCTTCCTGTTCCCGTTCCTGCGCAACCACGCGGCGCACGGCACCGTGCCGCAGGAGCCCTGGGCCTTCGGCCCCGAGGCGCTGGCCGTCATCCGCCACTATGTGCGCTGGCGCTACCGGCTGCTGCCTTACCTGGACCAGCTGTGGCTGGCCCAGCAGCGCGACGGTGCGCCAGTGCTGCGGCCGCTGTTTCTGGACTTTGCCGACACCGCCACGCTGCAGCTCGACCGGGTCGACGATGCCTTCCTGGTCGGCCCGGCCATCCTGCAGGCGCCGCTGCTGGCCCCGGGCCGGCAGGCCCGCCATGTGCCGTTGCCCGGCGCCGGCGAGCGCTGGCTGGATGCTGCCACCGGCCAGTGGCTGGACGGCGACCGCCTGGTGCAGGCCGACAGCGGCGAGGCCCACACGCCGCTGTACCTGCGCGAGGGCTGGTTGCTGCCGCTGCAGCCGGGCGACTGCAGCGACGCTGCCGCCAACGACCTGGCCACCATCGACCTGCTGGTGCTGCTGGGCCGCGGCTGCCAGCGCACCGCCGTGCTGGACTACCAGGCCGACGACGGCGCCAGCCACGCCTGGCAGCGCGGTGCCTGCACCCGGCTGCGCATCACCGCCCGGCGTGACGGCGACACCCTGCACCTGGCGGTGCAGGTGCTGCACGCCGGCTGGCGGCCGGTGACGCTGCGGGTGTTGGGCTTGGACGGCGCCACCGAGGCGGTGGTCGACCTGCCCAGTGGCCGCAGCGCGCTGCCGCTGGGGGCGATGGGCGACGCGGCGCTGCACTTCACCGGGGCGCCGCTGGCGCTGGCCGCCAGCGCGCCGTTGGTGGCGGGCTGACGCCGGCATGGCCCGGCGGCGGTGCTTCTAGAATCCTGGCATGTCGCCGACCCGGGTTGTCTGCCCCCACCCCTGCTGGACCGCCGCCACCCAGCGGCAGACCACGCGCGACCGAATTCCGCGCTCGCCTGTCTGAGCGTCTCTGGCCGGGGCCTGCCCTGGCCTGCCTGCCGGGCGCCGGCCCAGCCGCCCGGCCCCGCACCACCGTGCCGCCCCCCGTGCACCCCAGCGCGAGCCCACCCCATGACTGCATCCACCACCCCCCAGCCCGACGCCAACGCCCAACCCGGCGCCGTTGACTACCGCGCCACCCTCAACCTGCCCGACACCCCGTTCCCGATGCGGGGCGATCTGCCCAAGCGCGAGCCGGGCTGGGTCAAGCAGTGGGAAGACGAAGGCCTGTACCGCCAGCTGCGTGAGTCCCGCGCCGGCGCGCCGCTGTTCATCCTGCATGACGGCCCGCCCTATGCCAACGGCCAGATCCACATGGGCCACGCCGTCAACAAGGTGTTGAAGGACATGATCGTCAAGGCCCGGCAACTGGCCGGCTTCGACGCGCAATACGTGCCCGGCTGGGATTGCCACGGTCTGCCGATCGAGAACGCGATCGAGAAGAAGCATGGCCGGCACCTGAGCCGTGACGAGATGCAGGCCAAGAGCCGCGCCTACGCCACCGAGCAGATCGCCATCCAGAAGGCCGACTTCCAGCGCCTGGGCGTGCTGGGCGACTGGGGCCGGCCCTACCGCACCATGGACTTCGCCAACGAGGCGGGCGAGATCCGCGCCTTCAAGCGGGTGATCGAGCGCGGCTTTGTCTACCGTGGGTTGAAGCCGGTCTACTGGTGCTTCGACTGCGGCAGCTCGCTGGCCGAGTTCGAGATCGAATACGCCGACAAGAAGAGCCAGACGCTGGACGTGGCGTTTGAATGCGTCGAGCCGGCGTCGCTGGCCGCGGCCTTCGGCTTGCCGCCGCTGGACAAGCCGGCCTTTGCGGTGATCTGGACCACCACGGCCTGGACCATCCCCGCCAACCAGGCGCTGAACCTCAACCCCGAGCTCGACTACGCCCTGGTCGACACCGAGCGTGGCTTGTTGATCCTGGCCGCCACGCTCGTGGAATCCTGCCTGGCGCGCTACGGCATCGCCGGCGCCGTGCTGGCCACCACGGTGGGCAAGAACCTGGGTGGTTTGAACTTCCGCCACCCGCTGGCCGCCGTGCACCCGGGCTACGACCGCCTCAGCCCCGTCTACCTGGCCGACTACGCGACGGCCGATGACGGCACCGGTCTGGTCCACAGTTCACCCGCCTACGGCGTCGACGACTTCAACAGCTGCGTGGCCCACGGCATGCAGATCGACGACATCCTGAACCCGGTGCAGGGCAACGGCAGCTACGCGGCCGACTTCCCGCTGTTCGGCGGCCTGAACATCTGGAAGGCCGTGCCGACCATCATCGACACCCTGCGCGACGCCGGCCGCCTGATGGCCACGCAGACCATCACCCACAGCTACCCGCACTGCTGGCGCCACAAGACGCCGGTGATCTACCGCGCTGCGGCGCAGTGGTTCGTGCGCATGGACGAAGGCGAGGGCGTGTTCACCCAGGACAAGGCGCCGCAGACGCTGCGCCAGATGGCGCTGGCCGCCATCGAGCAGACTGGCTTCTACCCGCAGAACGGCCAGGCCCGGCTGCGCGACATGATCGCCAACCGGCCCGACTGGTGCATCAGCCGCCAGCGCAGCTGGGGCGTGCCGGTGCCGTTCTTCCTGCACAAGGACACCGGCGAGCTGCACCCGCGCACGATGGACATCCTGGACCAGGCGGCCGACATCGTGCAGGCCGGTGGCATCGAGGCCTGGAGCCGGGTGACGGCTGAAGAGATCCTGGGCGCCGACGACGCGCCGCACTACACCAAGAGCAGCGACATCCTGGAGGTGTGGTTCGATTCGGGCAGCACCTTCATGCATGTGCTGCGCGGCACGCATGCCGACAACGCTTTGGGGGATGTGCGGTCGCTCGGCCACCACGACACCGGCCCCGAGGCCGACCTGTACCTGGAAGGCCACGACCAGCACCGCGGCTGGTTCCACTCTAGCCTGCTGCTGAGCTGCGCCATCCACGGCCAGGCGCCGTACCGCGGCCTGCTGACCCACGGCTTCACCGTGGACAGCCAGGGCCGCAAGATGAGCAAGAGCCTGAACAACGGCATCGAGCCGCAGGTGATCAACCAGAAGCTGGGCGCCGAGATCATCCGCCTGTGGGTGGCCGCCAGCGACTATTCGGGCGACATCGCCGGCGACGACAAGATCCTGGCCCGGGTGGTCGACGGCTACCGCCGCATCCGCAACACCCTGCGCTTCCTGCTGGCCAACGTCAGCGATTTCGACGTGGCCACCGACAGCGTGGGGCCCGATGACCTGCTGGAAGTCGACCGCTTCGCGCTGGCGCGGGCCAGCCAGTTGCAGGACGAGATCCTGGCGCACTTCCAAGTCTATGAATTCCACCCGGTGGTGGCCAAGCTGCAGGTGTATTGCAGTGAAGACCTGGGCGCCTTCTACCTGGATGTGCTGAAGGACCGGCTCTACACCACCGCGCCCAAGAGCCTGGCCCGGCGCAGCGCGCAGACGGCGCTGTGGCACATCACCCAGGCCATGCTGCGCTGGATGGCGCCGTTCATGAGCTTCACGGCCGAAGAGGCTTGGGGCGTGTTCGCCCCCGGCCGCGGCTCGATCTTCACCCAGACCTACTGGCCGCTGGCCACGCCCGATGCGGCGCTGCTGGCCAAGTGGGCGGCGGTGCGCACGGTGCGCGAGGCGGTGAACAAGGCCATCGAGGACCTGCGCAGTGCGGGCGGCGTGGGCGCGTCGCTGCAGGCCAATGTGACGGTGACGGCGCCGCCCGAGTCGCATGCACTGCTGGCCAGCCTGGGCGATGACCTGAAGTTCGTCTTCATCACCTCGGCCGTCACCCTGCTGGCCGGCGCAGATGGCTCGGCGCTCGCCGTGGCAGTGGCTGCCGCCACCGCGCCCAAGTGCGAGCGCTGCTGGCACTACCGCGACGACGTGGGCAGCGATGCGGCCCACCCCACCATCTGCGGCCGCTGCGTCAGCAACCTGCATGGGGATGGCGAAGTGCGGCACGTCGCCTGACGCCACACTGGCAGGCGGCCGGCACCATCACCAAGGTGACGCCAGCCGCTGCGGGCCGTCCGTAGGATGGTCCGCACCATGTTCAAACGACTCCTGATCGCCAACCGCGGCGAAGTGGCGGTGCGCATCCTCCGCGCCGCGCAAGACCTGGGCATCGCCACCGTGGCGGTGTTCTCGCGCGACGACGCCGGCGCGCTGCACACCCGGCTGGCCGACCAGGCCGTGGCGATGGACGCCACCGGCCCCGCGGCCTACCTCGACATCGCCGCGCTGGTCGCCGCTGCCCGCGCCACTGGCTGCGACGCGGTGCACCCGGGCTACGGCTTCCTGAGCGAGCGGGCCGACTTTGCCCAGGCCTGTGCGGATGCCGGCCTGGTGTTCATCGGCCCCACGCCGGCGCAGCTGGCGCTGTTCGGCGACAAGGCCAGCGCCCGCGCCCTGGCCGCCGCGCATGGCGTGCCGCTGCTGCCGGGCACCGGCGCGGCCACGCTGGACGAGGTTCAGACCTTCTTCGCTGACCAACGTGCGCGCAACCCGGCCTGCGGCGTGATGCTCAAAGCCGTGGCCGGCGGCGGCGGGCGCGGCATGCGCGCGGTCACCGACCCCACGGGCTTGCCGGAGGCCTACGCGCGCTGCAGCGCCGAGGCGCTGGCCGCCTTCGGCGTGGGCGCGGTCTATGCCGAGCGGCTGATCCCCCAAGCCCGGCACCTCGAGGTGCAGGTGCTGGGCGACGGCCGCCAGGTCATGGCGCTGGGCGAGCGTGAATGCACCCTGCAGCGCCGCTTCCAGAAGCTGGTGGAAATTGCCCCCAGCCCCGGCCTGAACCCTGCGCTGCGCGAACAGCTGATCAACGCCGCGCTGCGTCTGGCGCAGGCCAGCAGCTACCGCGGGCTGGGCACCTTCGAGTTCCTGGTCGACGACGCCTCGCCCGACCTGCCGGTGGTCTTCATCGAGGCCAACCCGCGGCTGCAGGTGGAGCACACCGTCACCGAGGCGGTCACCGGCGTCGACCTGGTGGCGGCGCAGATCGCCGTGGCCGCCGGGCAGACGCTGGCCCAGCTGGGCCTGGACCCGGCGCATCCGCCGGCCGTGCACGGCGTGGCGATCCAGTGGCGCATCAATGCCGAGACGCTGGACGATGCCGGCCAGGCCCGGCCGTCGTCGGGGCGCCTCACCCGCTGCGACCTGGCCCAGGGCCCCGGTGTGCGCGTCGACACCCATGCCTTCAACGGCCTGGCGCCGTCGCCGCACCATGACAGCCTGCTGGCCAAGCTGGTGGTCCACCACGCCGGCAGCTATGCGCAGGCGCTGCGCCGCTCGCAGCGGGCGCTGGCCGAATGCCGGCTCGACGGCCTGGCCACCAACCTGCCGCTGCTGCGCGCGCTGGCCGCCCACGACGACGTGGCCCACCACCGCATCCACACCCGCTGGCTGGAAGGCGCCTGGCCGCAGTTGCAGGGCCAGCTGGCCGCCCACACCGACGCGCCGCCACATGCCGCACCCGCCGCCGTCGCATCCGGCCCGGCCGAAGCCGCCGTGCCGGACGGCCAGATCGCCCTGCGCGCCCCGATGGCTGGCCGCCTGGTCCAGTTCAACGCCCAGCCCGGCCAGACCCTGGCCACCGGCAGCGAGGCTCTGGTGCTGGAAGCCATGAAGATGCAGCACGGCATCACCGCCGCTGGCGCGGGCCAGGTGGTGCAGCTGTGTGTGGCCGCGGGCGATTTCGTCGCCGAAGGCCAGTTGCTGATGACCCTGGCGCCGGTCGACCAGGCCGAGGCCGCCGCGGCTGATGCCCAGGCGCACGGCCCCGACCACATCCGCGCCGACCTGCAGCGGGTGCGCGACCGCGATGCCCTGCTGCAAGACCCCGCCCGCCCCGACGCCGTGGCCAAGCGCCATGCCCAGGGCGGCCGCACCGCGCGCGAAAACGTCGCCGACCTGCTGGACCCCGGCAGCTTCAGCGAGTACGGCGGCTACGCCATCGCCGCCCAGACCCGCCGCCGCACGCTCGACGACCTGGTGCGCAACACCCCGGCCGACGGCATGGTCACCGGCATCGGCACGGTCAACGCCGCCCACTTCGGCCCCGAGCGCAGCCGCACGGCGGTGATGGCCTACGACTACACCGTGCTGGCCGGCACCCAGGGTTGGCGCAACCACAAGAAGAAAGACCGCCTGCTGGGCGTGACGCACCAGTGGAAGCTGCCGATGGTGCTGTTCGCCGAAGGTGGCGGCGGCCGCCCGGGCGATGTGGACATGCCCATCGTGGCCGGGCTGGACAACCACACCTTCAGCCAGTTCGCAGCGCTGTCGGGCCAGGTGCCGGTGGTGGGCGTGGTGCATGGCCGCTGCTTTGCCGGCAATGCCGCGCTGCTGGGCTGTGCCGACGTGATCATCAGCACCCGCAGCGCCAACATCGGCATGGGCGGGCCGGCCATGATCGAAGGCGGCGGGCTGGGCGTGTTCCGCCCCGATGAGATCGGCCCGGCGGCCGACCTGCATGCCAACGGCGTGATCGACCTGCTGGTGGACGACGAGGCCGCGGCAGTGGCTGCCACGCGCCAGTACCTGGGCTACTTCCAGGGCAGGCACACCCACTGGCAGGCGGCCGATGTGCGCGGCCTGCGCCACCTGGTGCCCGAGAACCGCCTGCGGGTCTACGACATGCGCGCCGTCATCACCGCGCTGGCCGACACCGGCAGCGTGCTGGAACTGCGCCGCGGCTGGGGCCACGGCATGGTGACCGCGTTCGCCCGCATCGAAGGCCGGCCGGTGGGCATCTTCGCCAACAACCCGCACCATCTGGGCGGCGCCATCGACCCCGACGCGGCCGACAAGGGCGCGCGCTTCATGCAGCTGTGCAATGCCCATGGCATCCCGCTGCTGAGCCTGTGCGACACGCCCGGCTTCATGGTCGGCCCCGAGGTCGAGCGCCAGGCCCAGGTGCGCCACGCCTGCCGGCTGTTCGTCACCGCCGCGCACCTGCAGGTGCCGGTGTTCTGCGTCGTCATCCGCAAGGGCTACGGTCTGGGTGCGCAGGCCATGGCGGTGGGCGGCTTCGACGCGCCGGTGTTCACCGTCTCGTGGCCGACGGGTGAATTCGGCGGCATGGGGCTGGAAGGCGCGGTCAAGCTGGGTTATCGCAAGGAACTGGAAGCTGCCGCCGCCGGGCCGGAGCGCGAGGCGCTGTACCAGAAGCTGGTGGCGCGCCAGTACGAAAACGGCTCGGCCATCAACATGGCCACCACGCTGGAGATCGACGCGGTGATCGACCCGGCCGATACCCGCAGCTGGCTGGTGCGCGGGCTGGACAGCACCGGCGCGCCGCGGGGCGCTGGCCAGGTGCCGGCTCGCTTCGTCGACGTGTGGTGATCTGACCGCGCGGCTGGCGCCACCAGCCGATCCCAGGCCGGGGTGGCAGACTCGGGCGATGCCGCTGTTGTCTGCTTCACATCCTGCCGGGCCGCACCGTCTGGCCCGCCGCCGCTGGTGGCTGTGGGCGCTGCTGACATTGGTGCTGCTGTTGGCTGCCACCGTGGTGCTGGGCCTGTGGCTGGCGATCGAAGCCGCGCCGCGGGTGGACAACCCGTCGACCGCCGTGTCAGTGGCCGACATCGACCGCGCCCGCCAGCTGCTGTCGCACAACGACCCCCGCCGCGCGCTGCCCGGCATCACACGGGCGGTGCTGCTGTCGCAGCGCGACCTGGAACTGCTGATCCAGCAGGCCAGCCGCCGGCTGGGCGATGCACGTGGCCGGGTGCGGTTGCAGCCGGGCCTGGCCGTGGTCGAAGCCAGCCTGGCCTTGCCGGCCATGCCCTTGGGCGGCTGGCTGAACCTGCGCGCGGTGCTGCGTGAGACAGACGCACTGCCGCGCGTGCAGCAGTTGCGCATCGGCCGGCTGCCGGTGCCGGGCTGGCTGGCCCAGGCCGCCCTGCCAAGGGTGCTGGAGGCCCTGGACCTGCGCGCCCAAGGTGAGCTGGCGCAGCGCCTGGTCAGCCGGGTGGGCTTTCGGGCGCAGGCTTTGGTGCTGGCCTATGCCTGGCCCGACAACGCCGAACAGGCGCTCACCACCTCGCTGCTGCCCACCGACCTGCAGGTCCGGCTGCGGCGCCATGCCGACCAGCTGGCCACGCTGGGCGGCACGCTGGCGGCGGGCAAGCCGCCGGCGGCCACGTTGTCGGTGGTGCAGGTGCTGCAGCCGGTCTTTGCGCTGGCCGCCCGCCACAGCCCTGACGCTGCCAGTGCGCTGCAGGAGAACCGGGCCGCGCTGGTGGCGCTGGCGTTTCTGGCCGCTGGCCAGCCGCTCAGCCCGCTGCTGGGCAGCGCCACGCCGGCGTCCCAGCCCGCAGACCGCGCCGGCCCCCGCAGCCCGCGGCCGGCCGGGCAGCGCTTGCCCGAACTGCGGTTGCGGGGCCGGCTGGACTTTCCGCAGCACCTGCTGATCTCGGCCGCGCTGGCCGCTGAGGGCGGCGGGCCGCTGGCCGACGCCATCGGCTTGTACAAGGAGGTGGCTGACGCACGCCATGGCAGCGGCTTCAGCTTCAACGACATCGCCGCCGACCGGGCCGGCACCCGGCTGGGCCTGATGGCCCGGCGTGACCCGCTCGCGTTCCAGGCCCGCCTGGCCCGCGGCCTGGACGAAGCCGACCTGATGCCCGATGTGAGCGACCTGCCCGAGTACCTGTCGGCCGGTGAGTTCAAGCGCCGCTTCGGCGGCGTGGACACCCCGGCCTACCAGGCGATGCTGCGCGAGATCGATGCGCGGCTGAACCGGCTGCCGCTGCTGGCCGCCGGGCGCTGACCTGGCATGGCGCGGCGGATCAGCGGCTGCAGCCCCGCGCCGCCACCGGCCACAGCGCCTGCACCACGCCGTCGCGCACTGCCACCAGCGCATCATGCAGGTTCAGCGTGGGGTCGCAATGGCCGGGCACCAGCAGCAGCTGGCTGCCCAGCGCGGGCAGGGCGGCGCCGTCGGCCGCGCGCACGATGCCGTGCTCATCATTGGCCGCGGCGTAGGTCAGCGTGGGGCTGGGTGCGCCGCCCTGCCACACCAGCGGCAGACCCGAGTCGACCGCCAATGACTTGAGCCCGGCGTCCAGGATGCAACGGCCGCCACCGCCCACGCTCATCACCGTGCTGGCGACGAACAGGCTGTGGTCGAAGCGCAGCGTGGCACCGGCCTCGTTGCGGCCGTAGTCGGCGTCCATGAAGACATAGCTGCCGGGCTGCAGCTCGGTGTAGACGCCGCTGGCCAGGTCGAACTCGACACTGCCGCTGCCGCCGCCCGTCACCACCGGGCAGGCCACGCCGGCCGCGGCCAGCGCCGCCACCACGGCGGCCGTGCGTTCGGCGGCGCGGGCCGCCGCGGCATGCCGCTGCGCATGGCCGCGCACATGCTGCACGCCGCCTTGGTAGGCCTGCAGGCCGCCAAAGCGCAGCTGCGGGTGCGGCGCCAGCGCGTCCAGCAGGCGCAGCACGGCCGGCGCGTCGGCCACGCCGCAGCGGCCCTGGCCGATGTCGATCTCGATGAACACCGCAAGCCGGCTGCCCTGCGCCGCCGTGGCGGCGGCCAGGTCGGCCACCTGCTGCGCGTTGTCCACGCACACGCTGAAGCGGCCGTGCAGCGCCAGCTGCGCCAGCAGCGTGGCCTTGGGCCTCCCCACTGTCTGGTTGCTGATGTGGATGTCGGTCACGCCGGCCTGCAGGAACGGCAGGGCCTCGCTCACCTTCTGGCAGCAGATGCCCACCGCGCCGCGCTGCAACTGGGCCAGGGCGATCGCCGGTGTCTTGTGCGCCTTGGCATGCGGGCGCAGCGCCACGCCGGCGGCCGTGGCGGCGGCCTGCATCGCATCCAGGTTGCGCTCGAAGGCCGCCAGGTCCAGCACCAGGGCTGGGGTGTCGATGGCGGCCAGCGCATCGCCCGGCAGGGCGGCAGGCGGCAGGGTGGGCAGGCGGGTCATGGCTCGGCGATGTCCAGTTCAGGGTACTGGCGGAAGATGCCCTGCTGGTTGAACGGGATGCGGCGTTCACTGCGCAGATAGGCCTTCACGCGCGGCAGCGCTGCCACCCGGCCGTGCAGCGCCACCACGCCGGGCGTGCCTGCCAGCACCGCCTGGGTGGCACGCGGAAACGCGTAGCGCAGGCCTTCGACCAGCTGGAACAGCGACAGGTCGGCATAGCTCAGCTTGCCGCCCACCAGGTGGCGGCTGCCGGCCGGGTTGCGGTGGATGATGGTTTCGAGCCAGGACAGGTACTTGGGCAGCCGCTCGCGGCAGAAGGCGGTGGCGCGGCGCAGGGCTTCGGGTTGCTGGTCTGCGTAGAACAGGCTGGTGGCGACCGGGTGGTGGGTGTCGTGCGCCTCGGTCACCATGTCGGCGATGGTCAGCTGGATCTGCTGCGTCCACACGCGCGCGGCGTCGCTGCGGCCCACCAGCTTCAGCGTGGGGCCCAGGTGTTGCAGGATGGTGGCGGTCTGGCCGATCAGCAGGGCGCCGTCCTTCAGCACCGGCGGGGCGAACGGCGGGTGCGGCTGCTGGCGGTCGCCCAGCAGCTTCATCATCGCCGGCAGGCCCTGGCCGGCGGCCGCGTCACCGCGCGCCACATCGACATAGACCGCGCCGGCGGCCTCCAGTGCCAGGCGCACAAATTCGCCGCGGCCGGGGATGGTGGGCCAGTAGTGCAGTTCGTAGGTCATGTCAGGACCGCCCGGCCGTTCCGAAGGGACTGAGCGCCCCCTTGGGGGGCAACGAGCTTGATGAGTGTGGGGGCAACATGCGCGACTGTAGCGCTGCCATCTGCCCGATTAAGCTGGCGCCGCTTTCAACGCCATCAAAGGGGCATCTCATGGATCTGGAACTCGCAGGCAAGCGCGCACTCGTGACCGGCGGCAGCCGGGGCATCGGCAAGGCCGTGGCCCGGGCGCTGGCGCAGGAGGGCGCCGACGTGGCCCTGCTGGCGCGCGACGCCGCCACCCTGGCCGCCTGCGCCGCCGAGCTGATGGCCGAGACCGGCCGCACCGTGGTGGGTGTGGTGGCCGATACCCGCGACGACGACGCCGTGCAGGCCGCCGTGGCCGAGGCCGTCGCCCGCCTGGGCGGGCCGCTGCAGATCCTGGTGAATGCCGCCGCCGAACCGGCCGGCTATGCCGGCCCACCCAAGCTGGGCGAGATCACCGGCACCTACTTCCAGGGCGAGCTCGACACCAAGGTGATGGGCTACATCCGCAGCAGCCAGGCGGTGGTGGCGGGCATGCGGGCGGCGGGCTGGGGCCGCATCGTGCACATCAGCGGACTGGGGGCGCGCCAGACGGGCAACACCGTGGGCAGCATCCGCAACGTGGCGGTGGCGGCCCTGGCCAAGAACATGGCCGACGAACTGGGCCCGGCCGGCATCCAGGTGACGGTGGTGCACCCGGGCCTCACCCGCACCGAGCGCACCGCGCCGCTGGTGGCCGCCCGCGCGGCGGCCCAGGGTGTGGACCCAGCCGTGCTGGAGCAGCAGATGGCCGCCGGCAACAGCATCGGCCACCTGGTCGACGCCACCGAGGTGGCCCACGTTGTGGCCTTCCTCTGCTCGCCGAAGTCGCGCGCGATCAACGGCGATGCGATCTGTGTGGGCGGCGGGGCGCCGAAGGCGATCCACTACTAGGCCCGGCAGGCCGGCCACGCAGGTGGGGGCCGGCCTGGCGGCGCGCCCGTGGTGCCGTCAGCCTGCCAACCCCGCCACCGCCTGGTGCGCCGCCTCCACCCCCTGCGCCAGCACCTGCTGCTTCCAGGCGTCGGTGTCGGTGTAGAAGGCGTCACGCAGTTGGCGCTTGATGCGCGCGCGCTGGTCGGCCGGCAGCTCAGGGTGGTTCTCCGCCCACTGGTCGGCGCGCAATGCATCCAGCACCGTGGTGATGGGCTCGGTGCCGTATTCGAGCGCGATGCCGGTGTGCTCGGCCTGCGGGCATTCCTGCGGGCCGGCTTCCCACATCAGACCGGTCAGCAGGGCCGAGGTGGAACTGCCGTCGTAGATCGAGGTGATGGCCCGGCCGTCCGGCCCGCCCCACCAGGCGCGGGTGCGGGCGATGGCGGATGGATCGTCGCGGCCGGCATAGATGCGCTCGCCCTCGCCGCTGGGCCCCAGGCCGGTGTGCAGGTCGATCCAGGCCAGCCGGGCGCAGCGCTGTCCGTGGTCGCGCAGCACCTGGCGCACGGCCTGGTGGCTCCAGGTGGGGTTGTGGCCGCCGTAGAACAGGCCTTCGGGGTGGTGGTACTGGCCACCCGACACCGCCGCCTGCCAGGCCGGCAGGCCGTGGGCGGCGATCCAGTCGTGCGTGGCCTGCTGCACCGCCGGCGTGGGCGGCCAGTCAGCGGGCACCAGCAGGTGGGCGATGCTGTCGTAGGCGGTGTTGCGCGGCAGCGGCTGGCTGAAGTCCTGGAAGTTGCGGTTCAGGTCGACGTTCTCATGGGTGGTGCGCCGCCACCACGAGAAGCCGTGGGGGTTCAGCCCGTGCAGGTAGACCAGGGCCACGCCGTTGGCGTGCGCCTGCTGCCGCAATGGTGCGTCGCCCAGCAGCGCGATCTGGATGCCCGAGCCGCAGTAGCCCTCCACCCCATGGCAGGCCGAGCTGACCAGCAGCACCGCCGCGGCATCGGCCGGGCCGTCGCGCACCACGTCCAGCGCCAGGGTTTCGCCGTCGCGGCCCAGCAGCGGGTGGATGTGCGGCTGGGCATCCAGCCCGGCGGCGTCGGCCGCCGCCAGGAACTTGCCGCGCGCCTCTGCGTAACTCTGCGAAAAGTGCCCGACGCTCATCGCGGCGTGGCCAGCCACTGCTCGGCGATGCGCACCCAAGCCGTGGCGCCCAGCGGGATCAGGTCGTCGTTGAAGTCATAGGCCGGGTTGTGCAGCATGCACGGGCCCAGGCCGTGGCCGCCTTCGCGGTGGGCGCCGTCGCCGTTGCCGATCATAAAGTAGCAGCCGGGCTTCTCCAGCAGGTAGTAGCTGAAGTCTTCGGCGCCCATGGTGGGCTCGAAGGGCAGCACGTTCTCGGGGCCCACCACCTCGCCCAGCACCTTCTGGGCGAAGGCGGTCTCGGCGTCGTGGTTGATGGTGGGCGGGTAGTTGCGGTGGAACTGGAATGTGCAGCTGCAGTCGTAGGCCGCGGCGGTGGCCTCGGCCATGGTCTTCATGCGGGTCTCGATCAGGTCGAGCAGCTCGGTGGTGAAGGTGCGCACCGTGCCCTGCATCTCGCAGGTCTCGGGGATCACGTTGGTGGCCTCGCCGGTGTGGATCATCGTCACCGAGATCACGCCGGTGTCGATGGGCTTCATGTTGCGCGAGATGATGGTCTGGAAGCCCTGCACCAGCGCGGCGGCGGCGGGCACCGGGTCCACGCCCAGGTGCGGCATGGCGCCGTGCGCGCCCTTGCCCTTCAGGATGATCTTGAATTCATTGCTGCTGGCGTAGCAGGGCCCGCTCTTGAGCGCGAACTGGCCCACCGCCATGCCCGGCCAGTTGTGGGCGCCGAACATCGCCTCCATCGGGAACAGGGTGAACAGCCCGTCCTTGATCATCTCGCGCGCGCCGCCGCCGCCTTCTTCGGCCGGTTGGAACACCAAGTACACCGTGCCGTCGAAGTTGCGGTGGCGTGACAGGTGCTTGGCCGCGGCCAGCAGCATCGCGGTGTGGCCGTCATGGCCGCAGGCGTGCATCTTGCCGGCGTGCTTGCTGGCATGGGCGAAGGTGTTGCCCTCCTGCATCGGGAGGGCGTCGATGTCGGCGCGCAGGCCCACGGCGCGGCTGGATGTGCCGTTCTGGATGATGCCCACCACACCCGTCTTGCCCAGCCCGCGGTGCACCGGGATGCCCCAGTCGGTCAGCGCCTTGGCGATCACGTCGGACGTGCGCTGTTCCTGGAAGCACAGCTCCGGGTGGGCGTGGATGTCGCGCCGCAGCGTGGTGATGGCGGCCGCGTCGGCCAGGATGGATTCGATCAGGCGCATGGCGGGTCCTGCGGCAGTGGTGAGGATGCGGGCCAGTTTAGTGGCGCCGCCAAGCCCTGCACAGCCCACAGGGCAAGCGCTGGGACAAACCCGCGCAGGCAGGGCGGGTGGGCATGCCAGGCGCCGGCGCCTTGTGCAATAGTGGCTGCATGAGCACCACCACCGCCTCCGCCGACGCGCCCATCACCACCGTGCGCGGCGCCTGCCCGCATGACTGCCCCGACACCTGCGCGCTGAAGGTCAGCGTGCAGGCCGGCCGCGTGATCAAGGTGGCCGGCGACCCCGACCACCCGCCCACCCACGGCGCGCTGTGCACCAAGGTCTCGCGCTACGCCGAGCGCACCTACCACCCCGAGCGGGTGCTGACGCCGCTCAAGCGCATGGGCCCCAAGGGCAGCGGCCAGTTCCAGCCGGTCAGCTGGGATGACGCGTTGACCGACATTGCCGCCCGGCTGGGGGCCATCGCGGCACGCAATCCGCAAGCCATCCTGCCCTACAGCTACGCCGGCACCATGGGCCTGCTGCAGGGCGAGAGCATCGCCGCGCGCTTCTTCCACACCCTGGGCGCCAGCCTGCTCGACCGCACCATCTGCAGCAGCGCCGGCGGCGACGCGCTGGTGGCCACCTACGGCGGCAAGATCGGCATGCACCTGGAGGACTATGCCCATGCGCAGCTGATCATCATCTGGGGCAGCAACTCGATCGCCAGCAACCTGCACTTCTGGACCTTCGCCCAGCAGGCCAAGCGCAACGGCGCCACGTTGGTCTGCATCGACCCGCGCCGCACCGAGACGGCCGAGAAGTGCCACCAGCACCTGGCCATCCAGCCTGGCACCGACGGCGCGCTGGCCCTGGGCCTGATGCATGAGCTGATCACCCAAGGCTGGCTGGATGAGGACTACATCGCCCGCCATGTCGACGGCTTCGACAAGCTGCGCCCCAAGGCGCTGGACTGGCCGCCCGAGCGCGCCGCCCAGGTGTGCGGCATCACTGCCGATGAAGTGCGCAACCTGGCGCGCGCCTACACCACCACCCGCCCCGCCGCCATCCGCCTGAACTACGGCATGCAGCGCTGCCGCGGCGGCGGCAATGCCACGCGGCTGATCGGCCTGCTGCCTTGCCTGACCGGCGCCTGGCGCCAGCGCGGCGGCGGCCTGCTGCTGTCGGCGTCGCACTGGTTCCGCGGCACGGTGGATGCGGCCACGCTGCAGCGGCCCGACCTGCTGGCCGGCAAGCGGCCGCGCACCATCAACATGAGCACCATCGGCGACGACCTGCTGCGCGAGACATCAGCCAGCTTCGGCCCGAAGATCGAGGCCGTGGTGGTCTACAACAGCAACCCGGTGGCGGTGGCGCCTGATTCGTCCAAGGTGGTGGCCGGTTTCCAGCGGACCGACCTGTTCACCGTGGTGCTGGAGCACTTCCTCACCGACACCGCCGACTGTGCCGACTACGTGCTGCCCGCCACCACCCAGCTGGAGCACCTGGATGTGCACACCAGCTATGGCCACACCTATGTGCTGATCAACCACCCGGCGGTGCCGCCGATGGGCCAGGCCCAGCCCAACACCGAGATCTTCCGCCGCCTGGCCGTCAAGATGGGCCTGACCGACCCCTGCCTGCAGGACAGCGACGCCACGCTGGCCCGCCAGGCCGTGCCGTCGCTCGACTTCGACCAGCTCAGCACCCAGGGCTGGGTCAAGCTGCCGCTGCCCGAGCTGCCGTTCGCCAACGGCGGCTTCCACACGCCCAACGGCAAGGCCATCGTCGACGCGCCGGGCCTGGGCGTGCCCGACTACCTGGCGCCGTATGAAAGCCGCGCCTCGTCGCCCGAACTGGCACGGCGCTTTCCGCTGGCGATGATCTCGCCGCCGGCGCGGCACTTCCTCAACAGCACCTTCGTCAACGTCACCAGCCTGCGCAGCATCGAGGGCGAGCCGCTGGTGGAGATGCACCCCGACGACGCCGCCGCCCGCGGCATTGCCGACGGCCAGCTGGTGCGGGTGTTCAACGACCGCGGCAGTTACCGCTGCAAGGCGGCCGTGGGCGACCGCGCGCGGCCCGGCGTGGTCAACGGCCTGGGCGTTTGGTGGCGCAAGCTGGGGCCCGACGGCACCAACGTCAATGAGCTGACCAGCCAGCGCCTGACCGACATCGGCCGCGCGCCCACCTTCTACGACTGCCTGGTCGAGGTGGCACCGGCTTGACCTGCCTCGGTTGGCGGCATCCGTGGGCATTGGCGCGGCCATGAGGTGGGCGGCCTTCGGCAGCGCGGCCACCGTGGTGGCGGCACTGGCCGCCGTCTGCCTGGGCAGCGGCTGCAGCACGGTGGGCTACTACGCCCAGTCGGTCGGTGGGCACCTCGATCTGCTGCAGCGCGCCCGCCCCATCGACGGCTGGCTGGCCGACCCGGCCACGTCAACCGCGCTGAAGGCGCGGCTGCAAGTGGCGCAGCAGGCGCGCCGCTTCGCCGTCACCGACCTGGCCTTGCCCGACAACGCCAGCTACACCCGCCATGCCGATCTGGGCCGCAGCGCGGTGGTGTGGAACGTGGTGGCCGCGCCGCCGCTGTCGCTGACGCTGAAGACCTGGTGCTACCCGGTGATGGGCTGCGTGGGCTACCGCGGCTACTTCGACCAGGCCCAGGCCGAGACCGAGGGCGCTGCGCTGCGGGCCCAGGGCCTGGAGGTCAGCGTCTACGGCGTGCCGGCCTACAGCACCCTGGGCTGGACCAACTGGATCGGCGGCGACCCCCTGCTCAACACCCTGGTGGGCGGCAGCGAGGCCTACACCGTCCGGCTGATCTTCCACGAGCTGGCGCACCAGCAGCTGTATGTGGCCGGCGACACCATGTTCAACGAGAGCTATGCCACCACGGTGGAACGCCTCGGCCTGGCGCGCTGGCAAGCGGCCACCGGCCGCAGCGCCGACGACCCGGCGGTGGCCCAGCGTGCGGCCGACTTCCGCGCCATCACCCTGCGCACCCGCGCCGCGCTGGCTGCGCTGTACGCCAGCGATGTGGACGACGCCACCAAACAGCAGCGCAAGGCCGTGCTGATGGCCGCGATGCGGGCCGAGCATGCCGCGCTGAAGGCCCGGCCCGACGGCCCCTGGGTGGGTTTCAACGGCTACGACGGCTGGTTCGCCCGTGCCAACAATGCCAGCCTGGCACTGCTGGCCGCCTACGACGGACTGGTGCCGCAGTTCGAGGCGCTGTTCCGCCAGCAGGGCAGCGATTTCGCCCGGTTCCATGCCGAAGTGCGGCGTCTGGCCGCGCTGCCCACCGGCCAGCGCCGCGCCGCGCTCGACCAAACCCAACCCTGAGGGAGACCAACCACATGCCCGACATCCACATCCACCGTGACCACAGCCTGGGCCTGGCCCAGGCGCGCAAGGTGGCCTGGGCCTGGGCCGAGCAGGCCGAGTCCAAGTTCGACATGGAGTGCACCGTGCTGGAAGGCGAGACCAGCGACACGGTGGAGTTCACCCGCAGCGGCGTCAGCGGCGCGCTGATCGTGGCGGCCGACCATTTCGACCTGAACGCCAAGCTCGGCTTTCTGCTTGGCGCCTTCGCCAAGACCATCGAAGGCGAGATCCAGAAGAACCTGGACGAATTGCTGGGCGCAGCGGCCGCCGGCGCCAAGTCCAAGGCCAAGCCGCGCAAGAAGTGAGCTCAGCGTGTTCACCCAGCGGCAGCCGCGGATCCGGCTTCGCCGGGCCGCTGGGAGCACCCCCTTGAGTGGGAGCGCCGAAGTCGCTGCGGGGCTGGGCTATTTCAGCGATTCGATCAGGTCGATGTAGTCCTGCATCGCGTCGTCGGTGCTGGTGCCCTTCAGGCCGTTCCAGGCGTCCCACTTGGCGCGGCCCACCATGTCGGTGAAGCCGGGGCGCTTGCCGTCCACGTCACCCGCGCTGGCCTGCTTGTACAGCGCGTAGATCTTCAGCAGCGTCATGTTGTCGGGCTTCTCGGGCAACTGCTTGCTCTCGGAAACGGCTTGTTCGAAGCGGACTTTCAGATCGGCCATGCGCGGGTCTCCTGTGCGTGAAAATCGGTGTTGACGCGGGCGATGTTACCCAGCATCGTGCAACGCACCCGCGGACGGCGCCTGCCCCCGCCAGAACAACCGCCCCGAGGAGACCCCCCGATGACCGCCCCTGCCGAGCGCCGCATGTCGAGGGTCGACACCGCGTGGTTGCGCATGGACAACGACGTCAACCTGATGATGATCGTCGGAGTCTGGCTGCTCGCCCCGGCCATCACGCTGGAGGCGCTGCGCGAGCGCATCGAGACCCGGCTGCTCCAGTACGAGCGTTTCCGCCACAAGGCCGTGGCCGACGCCATGGGCGCCATGTGGGTCGAGGACACCGACTTCGACATCGACCGCCAAGTGGTGCTGGAGACGATCCCGAAGCAGCGTGGCCAGACTGAACGCCAGGCGCTGCAGCAGCGCTGCGGCGAGTTGGCCGTCACCCCGCTCGACCCCGACCGGCCGCTGTGGCAGTTCCACCTGGTCGAGCGCTATGAAGGTGGCAGCGCCATCATCGCCCGCATCCACCACTGCATCGGCGACGGGATCGCGCTGATCTCGGTGATGAACTCGATCACCGACGGCGGCAACGACCCACCCAAGCGCCGCCGCAAGGCCGCCGATGAGGACAGTGACCACGACTGGCTGTCGGACGCCGTGCTCAAGCCGCTGACTGGCCTGGCAGTCAAGGCGCTCGACATGTATGGCAGCGGCGTGGCCCGCTCGATCGAGGCGTTGTCGCACCCCCGTGAGCCGCTGCAGGGCTCCCTGGACATGGCCAAGGCCGGCCTGCAGGTGGCCAGTGATCTTGCCGCACTGGCGCTGATGGCCGACGACTCACCCACGCGGCTGAAGGGCAAGCCGGTGGGCCGCAAGGTGGTGGCCTGGAGCGAGCCGATGCCACTGGACGTGGTCAAGGTGGTCGGCAAGGCGCTGAACTGCTCGATCAATGACGTGCTGCTGTCGTGCGTGTCGGGCGCCATCGGCGGCTGGCTGCGGGCGCAGGGCGACAACCCCGACGGTGCCGAGATCCGCGCGATGGTGCCGGTCAACCTGCGGCCGCTGGAGAAAGCCTGGCAGTTGGGCAACCGCTTCGGCCTGGCGCCGCTGGTGCTGCCCATCGGCATCGCCAACCCGGTCGAGCGGGTGTATGCGGTGCGCCAGCGCATGAACCAGTTGAAGGGCAGCTACCAGCCGCTGCTGGCCTTCGGCGTGCTGGCCGTCACCGGCCTGTTCATCAAGCCGGTGCAGGACGTGGTGCTGGGCCTGTTCGCGAAGAAGACCACGGCAGTGATGACCAATGTGCCCGGCCCGGCCGTGCCGCTGAAGTTCTGCGGCAGCACCTTGCGCCAGACCATGTTCTGGGTGCCGGCCTCGGGCGACGTGGGCGTGGGCGTGTCCATCCTCAGCTACGGCGGCGGTGTGCAGTTCGGCCTGATCACCGACGCCGGGCTGTGCGCCGACCCGCAGGCCATCATCGACCGCTTCGAGCCGGAGTTCCAGCAGTTGCTGCTGCTGTCGCTGATGTTGCCCTGGGGCGGGACGGCCGAGGCGGCCTGAGCCGCGGGCGCGTCAGTGCCCGCCCGACGGTGGCTCGTGGTGCGCCGACTGGAGCGGGGCGCCAGATTCGGTCTCGGCCGGGTGCAGCAACTCGCCCATGGCTGACTCGGGCGGCTCGTCATCGTGGCCGTTGTCCTGCGGATCATCATGCCTGCGCGTGCGCATGCCCGAGCGCAGGAAGCGGTTGTGGTGGTTCACCCGCGGCAGAAAGCGCGCCAACTCGCTCAGCGCCATCTGGTAGACATCCCGCTTGAACTCGATGACGAGTTCCAGCGGCACCCAGTACTCGTTCCAGCGCCAGGCGTCGAACTCGGGGTGGTCGGTGGCGCGCAGGTCCAGGTCGCTGTCGCGGCCCATCAGGCGCAACAGGAACCAGATCTGCTTTTGGCCGCGGTAGTGGCCGCGCGCATCCTTGCGGATGAAGTGGTCGGGCACCTCGTAGCGCAGCCAGTCACGGGTGCGCGCCAGGATGCGCACATGGTCGGGCCGCAGTCCGACTTCTTCATGCAATTCGCGAAACATCGCCTGCTCAGGCGATTCACCGTACTTGATGCCGCCCTGCGGGAACTGCCACGAGTGGGTTCGCAGCCGTTTGCCCCAGAAGACCTGGTTGCGCGCGTTGAGCAGGATGATGCCGACGTTGGGCCTGAAGCCTTCCCTGTCGAGCATAATCAAACCCCAATTTCTAGATTGGTTTCATTATTGCATCGGCGTTGTGCGGCCCGCGAACCTCGGTAACCCGCATGCAGATCCAGCGCCAGCGCTCCCCGCAGCGCCCGGTCGGCCGGCAAGGTGAAACCCCGCCGAGCCCCCGATGAAAGCCTCCCAGTTCTTCATTTCCACCCTCAAGGAAGCACCCGCCGACGCCGAGGTGGTGAGCCATCAGTTGATGATGCGCGCCGGCATGATCAAGCGGCTGGGCGCCGGCATCTACAACTACATGCCGATGGGTTTGCGGGTGATCCGCAAGGTCGAGGCCATCATCCGCGACGAGATGAACCGCGCCGGCGCGGTGGAGTTGCTGATGCCGGTGGTGCAGCCAGCTGAGCTGTGGCAGGAGACCGGCCGCTTCGACAAGATGGGCCCTGAGCTGCTGCGGGTCAAGGACCGCCACAACCGCGACTTCATCATCCAGCCCACCAGCGAAGAGGTGGTGACCGACATCGCCCGACAAGAGTTGCGCAGCTACCGCCAGCTGCCGAAGAATTTCTACCACATCCAGACCAAGTTCCGGGATGAGCGGCGCCCGCGCTTTGGCATCATGCGTGGCCGTGAATTCACGATGAAGGACGCCTATTCCTTCGACCGCGATGCGGCTGCAGCGTCGCTCAGCTACCAGGGCATGTTCGCGGCCTACAAGCGCATCTTCGACCGCTTCGGCCTGCAGTACCGCGCGGTGGCGGCCGACACCGGCGCCATCGGCGGCGACCTGAGCCATGAGTTCCAGGTGATCGCCGACACCGGCGAAGATGCGATCGTCTACTGCCCCACCAGCGACTACGCCGCCAACATCGAGCTGGCCGAGGCCGTGGCGCCGGCCGAACCCCGCAGTGCACCCACGCAAGACCTGGCCAAGACGCCCACGCCGGGCAAGAGCACCTGCGCCGATGTGGCCGCGCTGCTCGGCCTGCCGCTGGCGCAGACCGTCAAGAGCTTGGTGCTGGCCACCGACGAGACCAACGCCCAGGGCGAGATCGTCAAGAGCACGGTGTGGCTGCTGCTGGTGCGCGGCGACCACGACATGAACGAGGTCAAGGTCGGCAAGCTGCCCGGTTTGAAGGCCGGCTGGCGCTTTGCCACGGTCGGCGAGATCGAAGACCACTTCGGCTGCAAGCCCGGCTACCTGGGGCCGATCCACCTGAAGAAGCCGCTGCAGGTGATTGCCGACCGCACCGTGGCCGCGATGCACGACTTCGTCTGCGGCGCCAACGAGGCCGACTTCCACATCACCGGCGTGAACTGGGGTCGCGACCTGCCTGAGCCCACCCTGGTGGCCGACATCCGCAACGTGCTGGCCGGCGACCCGTCGCCCGACGGGCAGGGCATGCTGGCCATCCAGCGCGGCATCGAGGTGGGCCATGTCTTCTACCTGGGCACCAAGTACAGCCAGGCGATGAACGCCACCTACCTGAACGAGCACGGCAAGCCGCAGTTGATGGAGATGGGCTGCTACGGCATCGGCGTCACCCGCATCCTGGGCGCGGCGATCGAGCAGAACCATGATGCGCGCGGCATCATCTGGCCGGCGTCCATTGCACCGTTCGCCGCGGTGCTGTGCCCCATCGGCTACGACCGCTCGCCCGAGGTGAAGGCCGCCGCAGATGCCTTGCACGAGGAACTGCAAGCCATGGGCATCGACGTGCTGCTCGATGACCGCGGCGAGCGGCCCGGCGCGATGTTCGCCGACTGGGAACTGATCGGCGTGCCGCAGCGTGTGGTGCTGTCCGACCGTGGCCTGAAGGCCGGCACGGTGGAACTGCAGGGCCGTCGCGAGGACGCCGCCAGCGTGGTGCCGCTGGCCGAGGTGGCCGCCCTGGTGAAGGGCCGGCTGGCCACATGACGCCTGGCTGCCGGCGGGCGTGGCTGGCAAGGGGTGCGGCCGCGGCCGCCGCGCTCGCTGGCTTGCCACCGGCACGGGCCGGCACCCAGGCCGAAGAGCCCCTGGCCGATGCGGTGCGCACCGCCTTGTCGGCCGCCATCGCCAGCGCCGCACCGCCGCGGCTGAGCTTTGCCAGCACCGACCAGCGCCTGGCCTTCCTGCAGTGGCAGGGCACGATGTCGGAGCGCCTGAAGCGCCACAAGACCGAAGCCCACACCCGGCTCGAATTCCTGGAAACCGTCTGGTACGAAAGCACCCGTGCCGGCCTGGAGCCAGCCCTGGTGCTGGGCTTGATCCAGGTGGAGAGCGGCTTCCGCAAGTACGCCATCAGCAGCGCCGGCGCACGCGGGTACATGCAGGTGATGCCGTTCTGGGCCCGGGTGATCGGCGACGGCGATGCCGCGCGCCTGTTCCATCTGCAGACCAACCTGCGCTTCGGCTGCGTGATCCTGCGGCACTACCTCGATGTCGAGCGCGGCAACCTGTTTTTGGCGCTGGGCCGCTACAACGGCAGCCGGGGCAAGGCGCCTTACCCGGACGCGGTGCTGGCCAACCGCACCCGTTGGCTGAGCTGAATCAGGCGCGCAGGCCGGCCCAGGCCTTGGGCGCGGCCCGGTCGATGCCTGCCAGGGCCAGCACCCGTTCCACCGTGTCGTTGACCAGTTCGTCGATGGTGGTGGGCTTGTTGTAGAACGCCGGCAGCGGCGGGAAGACGATGCCGCCCATCTCGGTGACGGCCGTCATGTTGCGCAGGTGGGCCAGGTTGAAGGGCGTTTCGCGCACCAGCAGGATCAGCCGGCGACGTTCCTTCAGCGAGACGTCGGCCGCGCGGGTCAGCAGGTTGTCGCCAAAGCCATGGGCGATGGCGGCCAGCGTCTTCATCGAGCAGGGCGCCACGACCATGGCCGCCGTGTCGAAGCTGCCGCTGGCCACGCAGGCGCCGATGTCGCCCGGGGCGTAGGACTTGTCGGCCAGCGCATCCAGCGCGGCGCGGCCCAGGTCCAGTTCATGGTGGGCGTTGAGCACGCCCGCAGGCGTCACCACCAGATGCGTCTCGGCGCCCAAGACGCGGGCGCGCTGCAGCAAGCGCACGCCGTAGACGGCCCCGCTGGCACCAGTGATGCCAACGACGAGCCGTGGCGGGTTCACTTGGTGATCAACTGCTGCAGCTCACCCGACTGGTACATCTCCATCATGATGTCCGAGCCGCCGACGAATTCGCCGTCGATGTAGAGCTGGGGGATGGTCGGCCAGTTGGCATAGTCCTTGATGCCCTGGCGGATCTCGTCGTCTTCCAGCACGTTGACGGTCTTCAGCTCGGTCACGCCGCTGGCCTTGAGCACCTGGATGGCGCGCCCGGAGAAGCCGCACTGCGGGAATTGCGCCGTGCCCTTCATGAACAGCACCACGCGGCCGCCCTTCACGATGCTGTCGATGCGTTGTTGAACGTCGCTCATGTCTTCAGTCCCAGGATGGGGATGGTTGTGTCAGGTGCGCTTTATACGGCAAAGCGCGCCTGTCAAGCATGGCGCGGTGGGGATGGCCCTTGGCCGGGGCACTGGTTCAGAACGACAGCGTCATGCCCAGGCGCACCATCGGCAGCAGGCGGGGCAGGCCGTCGGTGCCCAGGCTGGGCGCTTGCCGCTCCAGCCGCAGTGCCGCCTGGCCGCCGGCGGCCAGGCCCAGATCGGCGCTGAAGCCCCAGCGGCCGTCGAGGCTGCCGCTGGCATAGCCCACGCCGGCATAGGGCAGGGCCGACAGGCTGCCACTGGTCAGCAGCCCGGTGGCTGATTGGCGCAGGTTGATCAGCAGGCCACCTGTCAGGCGCAGGCCGCCGGTTTCACCCAGGCGCAGCGCGCTGAACTGGTAGTCGCCGAGCAGCCGCAGGCTGTTCGGGTTGCCGGCCGGCGCCAGCCAGGTGGCCAGGCCACGCACAGGGGGCAGAACGGCGGCATCGCGCTCGAAGCGGGCCTGCCACACCGGGCCACCCAGGGCGTCGGGTGCGGCAGTCAGGCCACGCGTCTGGGCCTGAGCCCAAGGCGCCAGGGAGGTCGCGGCAGCCGCGGCGGCAAGCAGCACAGGCAAGGCGGTTCGGCGCATGGTCGCTCCCAGGTTGGGCTGGATGGCCCGACCTGCCGGGCCACCACGCAATCATCGTACGCCCGGCCAGACCCGGTGGGTTCAGGCGATTGTGGTGTCCATCACCCTTTGTTCCAGCCTTCCCAGCGGCCGCCGGTGCAACGGGCATGGCCGGCCAGATCGGCACGGTGGGCAACGTCCGAGAACCCTGCGGTGGCCAGCAGGGCTGCCACCGCCCCCGCCTGGTCCCAGCCGTGCTCCAGCAACAGCCAGCCTCCAGGCCGCAGATGCGCTGTCGCACCGGCCACGATCTGGCGCAGTGCGTCCAGGCCGTCGCCGCCGGGCGTGAGGGCCAATTGCGGCTCATGGCGCAGCGCGGCCAGGTGCGGGTCGGTGCCGGCGATGTACGGCGGATTGCTCAGCACCAGGTCGAAGCGGTCGGCGGCCGGCAGCGCCTGCCACCAGTTGCCCTGGACCCAGCGCAGCGCGAGACCCAGCGCCAGGGCGTTGGCCTGCGCCACGGCCAGTGCGGCCAGGCTCAGGTCGGTGGCCGTCACCTGCGCTGCCGCGTGGCGGTGGGCCACGGCCAGCGCAATGGCGCCGCTGCCGGTGCCCAGGTCGATCACCCGTGGCTGCGGCGTTGCTAGCGTGGGCAGCAAGGCCAGCGCCCAGTCGACCAGGGTCTCGGTGTCGGGCCTGGGCACCAGCACGTCGGGTGTCACCTGCAGCGTCAGGCCGTGGAAGCCGGCCTGGCCGACCAGGTAGGCCAGCGGCTCGCCGTCGGCACGGCGCCGGCACAGCGCGGCGTAGGCCAGGGCTGCCGCATCGGTCAGCGGCTGGTCATCGTGGGCGACCAGCCAGGCGCTGGGCTGCTGCAGCACATGGCCCAGCAGCCACTGGGTGTCGAGCCGGTCCAGCCCCTGCGCCCGTGCGCCGACCAGCGCCTGGGCGATGGTCGGCAGGCCGGTGCCGCGCGTCACACGCTGCCTTCCAGTGCCGCCAGCTGGTCTTGCGCCTGGGCCGCCTGCAGCGCGCCCACCACGTCGCCCAGGTCGCCGTCCATCACCGCGCCCAGCTTGTAGAGCGTGAGGTTGATGCGGTGGTCGGTCAGCCGGCCCTGCGGGAAGTTGTAGGTGCGGATGCGGTCGCTGCGGTCGCCGGTGCCCACCAGGCTCTTGCGCTGGGCGGCTTCCTTGGCCTCGCGCTCAGCGCGCTCGCGGTCGCGCAGCCGCGCCTGCAGCACCGCCAGCGCCTTGGCCTTGTTGCGGTGCTGGCTGCGGTCGTCCTGGCATTCGGCGACCAGGCCGGTGGGCAGGTGGGTGACGCGGATGGCCGAATCGGTCTTGTTGACGTGCTGGCCGCCGGCACCGCTGGCGCGGAAGGTGTCGATGCGCAGGTCGGCCGGGTTCAGCGTGATCTCGGTGGCCTCGTCGGGCTCGGGCATCACGGCGACGGTGCAGGCGCTGGTGTGGATGCGGCCCTGTGATTCGGTGGCCGGCACCCGCTGCACCCGGTGGCCGCCGCTCTCGAACTTGAGCTGGCCGTACACCTGCGGGCCTTCGACGCGCACCACCAGCTCCTTGTAGCCGCCCAGGTCGCTGGCGTTCTCGCTGAGGATCTCGGTGCGCCAGCCCTGGCGCTCGCAGAAGCGCAGGTACATGCGGGCCAGGTCGCCAGCGAACAGCGCCGATTCATCGCCGCCGGTGCCGGCGCGGATCTCGACGAAGGCGTTGCGCGCATCGTCCGGGTCCTTGGGCAGCAGGGCGGCCTGCAACTCTGCCAGCAGGCGCACCAGGTCGGCAGTGGCGGCGCTGATCTCGTCGCGCGCCATCTCGGCCATGTCGGCGTCCTGGCCGGGCTGGGCCAGCAGGTCTTGTGCTGCCGCCAGATCGGCTTCGCGCTGCTCGTAGGCCGACAGGCGCTGCACCAGGCTGGCGGCCTCGGCCTGCTCACGCGCCACCGTGCGGTACCGGTTGATGTCCTGGCTGAGCGCCGGGTCGGCGAGGTGGGCGTCCAGTTCGGTCAGGCGCATGGCCAGTCGCTGCAGTTGCTGGCGGAGGGCTGGTTTCATCGAGGAGAGTTGGGTGGGCGCCCAATGCAACAGGCCCGTGGCCAGCGCACACGCGCCGGCACACGGGCCTGTGGCGGGCCGGCTAGCTGTTGTCGTTGGCCGCGGGGTTGCGGACGGTCTGGCGCAGGAACAGGCGCGACACCGTCTGCGCCATCTGCTGACGGGCTTCGCCGTCGCTGGCGTGCAGTTCCGCCAGGGTGCCGTGCAGCATCTTCTGGGTCAGGCCCTTGCTGAGGGCGTCGAGCACCGATTCGATGTCGGCGCCCTTGGCCAGCTGTTTGCGCGCACGGGCCAGCTCAGCAGCGCGCCAGTCGTCGGCCTGGGCGCGCAGCGCCTGGATCAGCGGCACGGTGGCGCGCTGGTCGAGCCAATGGGCGAAGCTTTGCACGCCGGCGTCGATGATGACCTCGGCCTGGGCGACGGCGGCCTGGCGCTTCTCGCCGGCCGACTGCACCACCGCCGACAAATCATCGACGGTGTAGAGGTAGACGTCGGACAGCCCTGCCACTTCGGGCTCGATGTCGCGCGGCACGGCCAGGTCGACCATGAACATCGGCCGGTGGCGGCGGGCCTTCAATGCGCTGCGCACGGCGCCCAGGCCGATGATTGGCAGGGTGCTGGCGGTGCACGACACGATGGCGTCGAATTCATGCAGGCGCGACGGCAGATCTGCCAGGCGGATCGATTCGGCGCCAAAGCGGCCGGCCAGCTTCTCGCCACGCTCCAGCGTGCGGTTGGCGATCGCCATGGTCTTCGGTGAGCGGGCGGCAAAGTGCGTGGCCACCAGCTCGATCATCTCGCCGGCGCCGACGAACAGGATGCTGATGTCGCGCAGGTCTTCGAACAGCTGCGCCGCCAGTCGCACCGAGGCGGCCGCCATGCTGATGCTGTGGGCGCCGATCTCGGTGCTGGTGCGCACATCCTTGGCCACCGAGAAACTGCGCTGGAACAGCTGGTGCAGCGTGGTGCCCAGCGTGCCAGCGGCGTCGGCCTCGCGCACGGCCTGCTTCATCTGGCCCAGGATCTGCGGCTCGCCCAGCACCATGGAATCCAGGCCTGACGCGACGCGGAAGGCATGACGGGCGGCGTCGTTGTGTTCCAGCACATAGGTGTGGTGGCGCAGCTGGTCGCCGGGCACACCGCCCTGGGCGGCCAGCCAGTCGATGGCAGGTGCCACCAGCTGGGTCACCTGGGCCGGGTCGGCCGCCACGTACAGCTCGGTGCGGTTGCAGGTCGACAGCAGGGCGGCTTCGGGCACCGCACGCAGCAGGCGCTCACGGAAGCCGCGCAACGCTGGCGAAAGCTGTTCCGGCGAGAACGCGAAGCGACCACGCATGTCGACTGGCGCGGTCGTGTGGTTCAGACCAAGGGTGAACACACTCATGTGGGGATTATAGAATTTTGGGGTCTTGCCCAGCGGCACCATCGGCCGCCAAGCCCAATGGATCCGTTGACGCGGGTCAATGAGAACAGCGCTTGATCGTCAAGTCAAGTTGACACTTTCCCGGAAACCTCGCCGATGGACCTGCTCGACGCACTGTGGCATCTGGTCAACCTGCTGCTGCCGGCGGCGGGGCTGGGCTTGATCGCCGCCAGCCTGGCCAAGCTGCTCTGGCGCAAGGCGCTGGCCCAGGTGCCCTGGCGCCGGCTGGCTGGCTGGGCCTGTGGGGGTGCGTGCCTGGCCTTGCTGGCGGGGCTGGTGCTGACCGGCCGCGATGGCCGCATGTCCACCTACGCGGCGATGGTGCTGTGCAGTGCCGGGGCGCTGTGGTGGGCGGGCTTCGGGCCCGGTCGCCGCTGACCTGCCCCTGCGGGCGGTCCGCCGGTCAGGCGCTGGCATTGGCCGGTTCTGGTCGGGCGTGGGGCGTGTGGGCGGCGAAGGCCTGCGCCGGCATCGGCCGGCCGAGCAAGTAGCCCTGCAGCACCTGGCAGCCGCTGTCATGCAGGAACTGCCGCTGCGCCTCGGTCTCGACACCCTCGGCCACCACGCGGATGCCCATGGCGCCGGCCAGCTGCACCACTGCGCGCACCAGCACGCGGTCGTTGTCGTCGTCGGGCAGCCCCTGGACGAAGCTGCGGTCGATCTTGATCTTGCTCGGCCGCAGGCGCTTCAGGTAGGCCAGCGACGAGTAGCCGGTGCCGAAGTCGTCGACCGCCAGGCGCAGGCCCAGCGCATGCAGCTTCTCGACGATGCGCTGCGTGGTGTCGGTGTCGGTCATCAGCACGCTCTCGATGATCTCGATCTCCAGCTCATGCGGTTGCACGCCGAACTGGGCCATCGCCAGCGTCAGCGTGTCGACCAGCCGGTGGTTGCGGAACTCCAGCGCAGACACATTCACGGCGATGCTGCCGAACGGCACGCCCTGTGCACGCCAGGCGGCGATCTGGGCGCAGGCGGACCGGATGGTCCAGGCGCCCAGGTCGCCGATCAGGCCGCAGGCTTCGGCGGCGGCGATGAACTCACCGGGTGGCACCAGGCCCCGCTGCGGGTGGTTCCAGCGGATCAGCGCTTCGCAACCCACCAGCGTGCCGTCGGCGGCATCGGTCTGCGGCTGGTAGTACAGGACGAATTCGTCGTGCTGGAGCGCGTGCCGGAGCTCACGTTCCAGCTGCAGCGTGATGCTCAGCCGCTGGTTGAACTCGGCCCGGAAGAAGCTGTAGCGTGCCTTGCCCAGGTGCTTGGCCACATACATTGCAGTGTCGGCATGCTGCACCAGAGTGTCGGCATCGTCGGCGTCGTCGGGGTACAGCGCGATGCCGATGCTGGCCGTGACCTGCATGTCGCGCCGGTTCAGGGTCAACGGCTCTTCCACCGCCTTCAGCATCCGGTCGGCGGTGGCGGCCAGTTCGTCGACCTGGCTGGCATCGCGCAGCAGCACGGTGAACTCGTCGCCGGAGTGGCGGCACACCACATCGCTGGCCCGCACGCTGGCCTTCAGGCGCCGGGCCACTTCCAGCAGCAGCGCGTCACCGGCGGCATGGCCCATCGTGTCGTTGACTGCCTTGAACCGGTCCAGGTCGATGAACAGCAGGGCCACCTTGCCGCCGTCTCGCTCGGCCGCGGCCACCGCACCGCGGGTCAGCTCACGGAACAGGGCGCGGTTGGGCAGGCTGGTCAGCCCGTCGTGCAGCGCGATCTTCTCCAGTTCGGCCTTCTGTGACTCGAGCCGGTTGAACAGGCCGTCGATCTGGCCATGCACCTCGTTGAGGTGCTGGCCGAGCTGGCCCAACTCGTCGGCGCGGTCCCAGGCCACTGGTGCCACATCGGCCCGCGATGCGATGTCGCTGGCTTGCTGCTTCAGGCGCTGGATGGGCTTGAGCAGCCGCTGTGTCAGGATGGCCAGCAGGGCCAGTGCGCCCACCAGCACCTGCAGCGCAGCCAGGGTCAGCGTGGCCCGGGACTGTTCCTGTAGCGCGGCGTCGAGTTGATGGGGGTCGAACCAGATCTCCAGTTCCCCCAGCGTCTGGCCTTCGCGCTGAATCGTCGCGGCCAGGCGCACACCTTCTCCAGGCACCGCGCCAGGTCGCGCCAGCGCAATCGGCTTGGCCAACGGGTTGTTCTTCTCCTGCAGCTGCAGGCTGTCTACACCGGGCGAGGTCAGCGTGTTGGTGAGTGCGCTGTCGATGGCTGCGCGGTCCAGGCTCCACAGCGGTTCGACCAGCCCCGACGCGGCGATGGTCAGCATGGCCTGCCGGCCCTGCGCGATCAGTGGCGCGTGGGTGTCACGGGCCAGCCGCTGCTCGGCGTGCCACAGCAGCAGTGTCGGCAACAACACCGCCGCGGCGATTGCCAGCAGCACGGTGTTGCGGATCGACAGATGTGGCCAGCGCAATCGGATCATGGGCAGGATGGGTCCGACACTTGTGCCGGTGACTCACCGGGACATCGGCCGCCAGCGCTGGATCTGAAGCCGACACCACCTGCCAGAGTGGTTTGCGTCACGCTGAACGCCCCCTGAAGGCCAGGCCGAGGCGCAGGGCCCTGCCGCGCGCGCTGGGCCGGCTGGGACACGGGCCCGGCGCCTGCCCAGAGGTGACGGCCGTTCAGGCGGATGTGGCCTGCACCACCACTTCGGCGCGCAGCGAATGCGGCAGGGCCTGGGTGACGCGCACATCGATCAGCTGGCCGACCAGCCGCTGCGACAGCGGTCCGCCGTCGAAGTTGACGATGCGGTTGCAGGGGGTGCGGCCCATCAGTTCGGCGGCGCCATTCGGGCCCGGCCGGCGGCTGGGCCCTTCGACCAGGATGGTCTGCACCGTGCCCACGCGGCTGGCGCTGATGCGCTGCACGTTCTGCTCGATCAGGGCTTGCAGTTGCTGCAGGCGCTTGAGCTTCCGCTCTTGCGGGGTGTCGTCGGCCAGCGCGGCTGCGGGGGTGCCAGGGCGCGGGCTGAAGACGAAGCTGAACGATGCGTCATAGCCCACGTCCTCGATCAGCTTCAATGACTTCTGGTGGTCGTCTTCGGTTTCGCCAGGGAAGCCGACGATGAAGTCGGTGCTCAGACTGATGCCGGGGCGCACGGCGCGCAGCTTGCGGATGGTGCTCTTGTATTCAATGGCGGTGTAGCCGCGCTTCATCGCCATCAGGATGCGGTCCGACCCGTGCTGCACCGGCAGGTGCAGGTGGTCCACCAGCTTGGGCAGCTTGCCGTAGACGTCGATCAGCCGCTGGGTGAACTCGTTCGGGTGGCTGGTGGTGTAGCGGATGCGCTCGATGCCGGGGATGTCGTGCACGTACTCCAGCAGCAAGGCGAAGTCGGCGATCTCGGCCGTGTCACCCATGCGGCCGCGGTAGGCGTTGACGTTCTGGCCCAGCAGGGTGACTTCCTTGACGCCCTGGTCGGCCAGGCCGGCCACTTCCACCAGCACGTCGTCGAACGGGCGGTGCACTTCTTCGCCGCGGGTGTACGGCACCACGCAGTAGCTGCAGTACTTGCTGCAGCCTTCCATGATCGACACGAAGGCCGACGCGCCGTCGGTGCGGGCCGGCGGCAGGTGGTCGAACTTCTCGATCTCGGGGAAGCTGATGTCGACCTGCGCCCGGCCCTGGGCCTGGCGCTGCGCCAGCAACTGCGGCAAGCGGTGCAAGGTCTGCGGTCCGAACACCACGTCGACGTAGGGCGCGCGGTCAATGATGGCTGCGCCTTCCTGGCTGGCCACGCAGCCGCCCACCCCGATCAGCACGCCCTTGGCCTTCAGGTGCTTGACCCGGCCGAGGTCGGAGAACACCTTCTCCTGCGCCTTCTCGCGCACCGAGCAGGTGTTGAACAGGATCAGGTCGGCCTGCTCCGGGTCGGTGGTGGGCTCGTAGCCTTCGGCGGCGCGCATCACGTCGGCCATCTTGCCGGCGTCGTATTCATTCATCTGGCAACCGAAGCTGCGGATGTAAACCTTCTTTGTCATGGCGTGCTCAGGTGTCGGCAGTCAACGCCGGGTCCAGGTCTGCGCGGCGGGGTTGAATTCCCAGCGCTGGGCGTCTTCGGGCGTGGTGGGCCAGGGCTTGCGCGCAGCCTCGTCGGGCGTGAGGATCCAGACGTCATGCACCAGGCCGGATGGCTCACGGGTGTAGTGCACCAGCAGCTTCTGGCCGACCAGCGCTGCCGACATCTGCAGCATGTTGTTGGCGCCGCGGATGCGGGACCCGGGCGACAGCCGGTCTGGCACGCCGTTGATCAGCACTTCGGGCGGCTGGGTGACCACCAGCGCACCGCGCAGCGCGGTGGCCGGAAAGGGGCGCGAGGTCTGCGCCAAGGCGCCTGACACCAGCAGCAAGGGCAGGGCGGCGGACAGGCACGCCTGCAAGACACAGCGGGGCATGGTGTGGATCCAGGGGCTGTGGTGAACATGCCGGCACCAACGCGCCGGGACAAACAAAACGGCCCGAGACATGCTCGGGCCGGTTGACTGACGGTGATCTGGTGGCGCTTCAGGGATGCACGGCCAGCATCTCCAAAACTCCTGCTAAATCAACAACTTAGGCCCGCATGCAGCCAGCCATGAGCTGGTGTTGATCGGCTCACAGAGTGTATCACCGGCACCCTCGAACGAGCCGCGCGGCTTCGCGGGTCAAAATCCTTGCAGTACCACTGATCGCCGTCTGTTTCATGCCAACCGCCACGCCGAAGTTCTATCGAAGCGACCTGCCGCCGCGACCGCAGGACATCGAGCGAGTCCGAAAGACCCTTTCTCGCGGCACGATGAGCCGTCGCGACTTGATCGAGCGCTCGGGGCTCACGCAAACGCGCGCGCTCTGTGCTGTGGACGCCTTGATCGCATCGGGAGAGGTCAGCTTCGATGCCGCTCTCCGCAGCTTTTCTCTGAGCGGGGGAAGTAAGCCATCGACCGAATAGACCCGGAGCGGCGCAGCCGGTTGATGAGAGCGGTTCGCCACAAGGACACGACGCCAGAACGCTTGTTGCGCTCGTGGCTGCATGCCGCAGGGTATAGGTTCCGCCTACACCGCAAGGACCTCCCTGGAACACCAGACATCGTGTTTCCCAGCCGACGGATCGTCGTGTTCGTTCACGGCTGCTACTGGCACGGACACGGCTGCCGAATCGGACGCCTTCCCAAGTCGAAGCTGGACTATTGGGGACCGAAAATCGAGGCCAACAGAGCGCGAGACCTGCGGAAGCAGCAAGAACTTACGGTGCTGGGTTGGCAGGTTGTTGTCGTATGGCAGTGCGAGCTGGTAGACAAGCCCGCTGCGCTTCGGCGGCTGGGAGCGATCCTCGACGGCAGCTAAGATAGCGATCGCTTGTGCGATCGTTTTTTCGGGTGGATACCACCCTGTCCAAACAACAACCCCCCGGAGGATTCGTGGCGCGACCAATCGCAATCGACTTGTTTGCAGGTGCCGGGGGCCTGAGCCTAGGCTTCGAGCAAGCGGGCTTTGACATCGTGGCATCGGTGGAGATCGACCCCATCCACAGTGCCGCCCATAAATTCAACTTCCCACAGTGTGCGACCGTCTGCAAGAGCGTCGTAGACGTGGACGGTGCAGAGTTGCGTAAGCGAGCTGGAATCGGCCGTCGGGACATCGATGTTGTCGTCGGTGGCGCGCCGTGCCAGGGCTTTTCGATGATTGGAAAGCGGGCCTTCGACGACCCACGGAATCAACTCGTCTACCACTTCGTGCGCTTAGTCAAGGAGCTTCAACCGAAGTACTTCGTCTTCGAAAACGTCAAGGGTCTTACGGTTGGAAGGCATCGGCAGGGCGGTTTCAAGCTTGAAGCGCGACGCCTCGGATGAAATCCGCTGTCAGT
>JBBAPL010000040.1:0-36217 GCA_040400895.1 Aquabacterium sp. | reverse complement strand
GTTCGGCCTGCAGTCGGGTGGGCGCACCGAGAGCATCCTGATGAGCATGCCGCCCATCGTGAAGTGGCGCTACGACTGGAAGCCCGAGCCCGGCACGCCCGAAGCCCGGCTGTACACCGACTTCTTGCGCCCGCGTGACTGGCTGGCCGGAGGCTGATGCCCGACCGCCAGATCGTCCGCCAGACAGCCCGCCGCATCGGCTTGCTGGGCGGCAGCTTCGACCCGCCGCACCTGGCGCACCTGGCGCTGGCCCGGCTGGCGCAGCAGGTGCTGGCACTGGACGAGTTGCGCTGGCTGCCGGCAGGCGCCCCCTGGCAGAAGGCCGGCCGCGAGATGGCCAGCCCGGCGCACCGCACCGCCATGCTGGCCGCGCTGCTGCAAGGCGAGCCCGGCCAGGTGATCGACACGCGCGAATTGCAGCGCAGCGGCCCCACCTACACCATCGACACCGTGCGCGAACTGCAGGCCGAGGCGCCAGGTGCGGCGTGGTTCTTCATCCTGGGCCAGGACCAGTACGGCCGGTTCGACACCTGGCGCGACTGGCCTGAACTGCTGCAGCGGTTGACGCTGGCGGTGGCTGGGCGGTCGGGCCACGTGCCCACTCCCCCTGCCGCGCTGGCGGCCGTGGCCCACCGCGTGGTGACGCTGCCGCTGCCGCGGCATGACCTCGCGGCCAGTGACATCCGTGGCCAACTGGCTGCCGGCACCACGGTGGCGGCACTTGTCCCGCTGGTGGGGACGGCCGTGGCCAGCTATATTGATCAACACCAGCCCTATCCCCGGGGCAATGCACAAGGCAACAGAGGCTGAATGGACATTCGCAAACTGCAACGGGCCATCGTCGATGGCCTGGAAGACGTCAAGGCCCAGGACATCCTGGTCTTCAACACCGAGCATCTCTCGCCGCTGTTCGAGCGGGTGATCATCGCCACCGGCAGCAGCAACCGCCAGACCAAGGCGCTGGCCTCCGGCGTGCGCGAATCGGTGAAGGCGGCGGGCTTCCCGGTGCTGGCCACCGAGGGTGGCGACAACGGCGAATGGATCATCGTGGACTGTGGCGCCGCCGTGGCCCACGTGATGCAGCCGGCCATCCGCGAGTACTACCGGCTGGAAGAGATCTGGGGCGGCAAGCCGGTCAAGATGAAGCTGGGTGCGGCCAAGACCGGCCTGGTCAAGGCCAGCGAGCCCGACGAGGAAGAAGCGCCCGCCATGGCACCCGAGCGCAAGGCCGCTGCCCGCAAGGGCGTCGCGGCCAAACAGGGCCCGGCGCGGGTGGCCCGGGCGCAGAAGCAGCCGGTGGCGGCCAAGAAGGCGGCCGCCAAGAAGGTGCCCGCGAAGAAGGCACCGGCACGCAAGACCGCTGGCGTGCCGGCGGTGCGCACCACCAATGCCGAGCGCGCCGCTGCGGCAGCCCTGGCTATTGCCGCCCGGGCGGCCGAGCAGGCGGCTGCCGACAAGGCCGCGCGCAAGACCCCGGCGCGCAAGACGGCAGCCGGCAAGACTGCAGCGCCGGCCGGCCCGAAGATCAAGACCATCGTTGTCAAGCCGATCGCCCGCAAGACGGCAGCGGCGGGCAAGACGGTGGCAGGTCGGGCCCCGGCCAAGAAGGCTCCCGCGCGCAAGACCCCGGCGCGGCGCGGCTGACCGCCAGCCGCTGCTGCGCAGATCGCCAACGCGCCGATGCGCCTGCTGCTGGCATCGGTGGGCCAGCGCCCGCCCGCCTGGGCCGAAGCCGCGTATGACGACTTCGCCAAGCGCTTTCCGCCCGAGCTGAAGCTGGAGCTGAAGGCGGTCAAGGCCGAGCCGCGCACCAGCGGCAAGACAGCAGCGCAGCTGATGGCCGCCGAGGCCCAGCGGCTGGAGGCCGCCCTGCCGAAGGGCGCGCGCAGGGTGGTGCTGGACGAGCGCGGCACGCGACTGACGACGGTGCAACTGGCCGACAGGCTGCGCTTTTGGCTGGGCGACGGGCGCGATGTGGCCCTGCTGGTGGGCGGCCCCGACGGCCTGGACCCGGCACTGAAGTCCACCGCCGACGAAACCTTGCGGCTGAGCGACCTGACGCTGCCGCATGCGTTTGTGCGGGTGCTGCTGGCCGAGGCGCTGTACCGCGCCTGGAGCGTGACCGCCAACCACCCGTATCACCGCGAATGACGCACCACGCATGACACCGCACGCCTTCATCTACCTCGCCAGCCAGAGCCCGCGCCGCCGACAATTGCTCGACCAGATGGGCGTGCGCCATGAACTGCTGGTGCCCGCGCCCGGCGCCGAGGCTGACGCGGCCGAGGCGCTGGAGGCGGTGCTGACCGCCGAGTTGCCGGCCGACTATGTGCAGCGCGTCACTGCGCTCAAGTTGCGGGCCGCGCGCGCGCGGTTGAAGGCGCGCGGCCTGCCGGGCGCGCCGATTCTTTGCAGCGACACCACCGTGGCCATCGGCCGCCGCATCCTGGGCAAGCCGGCCGATGCCGACGAAGCCAGGGCCATGCTGCAGGCATTGAGCGGTCGCAGCCACCGGGTGCTGACGGCCGTGGCCGTGGGCACCGCGCGGCGCAGCTTTGCAGCGCTGAGTGTGTCGACAGTGCGCTTCGCGCCGCTGGATGCCGCGCTGATCGACGCCTACATCGCCAGCGGCCAGCCCTTCGGCAAGGCCGGCGGCTACGCCATCCAGAGCCAGCTGGCGGGCTGGATCCCCGAAGTGCGCGGGAGCTACTCCGCTATCATGGGATTGCCCCTCTTCGAGACGGCCCAGTTGCTGAGACAAGCGCACGTGCGGTTCTGAACAGGTGCCCACGGCGCCCACGAGAACCCCCCGCGCCATGCATGACATCCTGATCAACTGGACCCCGCAGGAGACCCGTGTCGCCCTGATCGAGAACGGTGCGGTGCAAGACCTGCACATCGAGCGCACGCTGGAGCGCGGCCTGGTCGGCAACGTCTACCTGGGCAAGGTGGCGCGGGTGCTGCCGGGCATGCAGAGCGCCTTCATCGAGCTGGGGCTCGAGCGTGCAGCCTTTCTGCATGTGGCCGACCTGCACAGCGGCCACCACCCCAAGCACGACGTGGCGGTGCAGGTGCCCATCGAGCGCCAGGTGTTCGAGGGCCAGACCTTGATGGTGCAGGTGATCAAGGACCCGATCGGCACCAAGGGGGCCCGTCTCTCGACCCAGGTGAGCATCGCCGGGCGCATGCTGGTGTTCCTGCCGCAGGACAACCACATCGGCATCTCGCAGAAGATCGGCTCGGCCGAGCTGCGTGAGCAGTTGCGCCTGCGCATGCAGAAGCTCACGGCCACCAGCGATGGGTCGCCCACCGGCGGCTTCATCCTGCGCACCAATGCCGAGGACGCGAGCGATGACGAACTGGCCGACGACATCGCCTACCTGCGCAAGGCCTGGGCCGCCATCCGCGCCCAGGGCATGAGCCAGCCGCCCGGCACCCTGCTGCATGAAGACCTGAACCTGGCACAGCGAGTGCTGCGCGACCTGGCCACCGACAGCACCCAGACCATCCGCATCGACAGCCAGCTGCAGTTTGATGCGCTGAAAGCCTTCGGAGTCGCCTACACCCCCAGTTCAGCGTCCAAGCTGGACTTGTACAAGGGCGAGCGACCGATCTTCGACCTGTTCGGCATCGAGGAAGAGATTGCCCGCGCGCTGGCGCGCCGAGTCGATCTGAAGAGCGGCGGCTACCTGATCATCGACCAGACCGAGGCGTTGACCACGGTGGACGTGAACACCGGCGGTTTCGTCGGCGCGCGCAACTTCGACGACACCATCTTCAAGACCAACCTGGAAGCGGCCGGCGCCATTGCCCGGCAGTTGCGCCTGCGCAACCTGGGCGGCATCATCATCGTCGACTTCATCGACATGGTGCGTGACGAGCACCAGGCCGCGGTGCTGGCCGAGTTCAAGAAGCAGCTGAGCCGCGACCGCACCAAGGTGACGGTGAGCGGCTTCACCCAGCTGGGGCTGGTGGAGATGACGCGCAAGCGCACGCGTGAGAGCCTGGCCCACATGCTGTGCCAGCCCTGCCCAACCTGCGAAGGGCGTGGCCAGGTCAAGACGGCGCGCAGCGTGTGCTATGACGTGCTGCGCGAGATCCTGCGCGAGGCACGGCAATTCAACCCGAAGGAGTTCCGCGTGGTCGCCAGCGCGGCGGTGGTCGAGATGCTGCTCGACGAGGAAAGCCAGCATCTGGCCGGCTTGAGCGACTTCATCGGCAAGCCGATCTCGCTGAGCACCGAGCCGAGCTTCAGCCCGGAGCAGTACGACATCGTGCTGATGTAGCGCGCCGCCGGGCGATGGCCGGCTGACGCCTGGCATGGCCCTTTCCTTTACCAGCGCAGCCGGTACCCGACCGCCGACCCACCCACTGCCACCCACCCCACAGGAGCCCGTGCCATGCAGTCCGAGATCGACCAGTTCATCACCGCGATGCCGAAGTGCGAACTGCATGTGCATGTCGAGGGCACGCTGGAACCGGAACTCAAGCTGCGCCTGGCGGCCCGCAATGGCCTGCGCCTGGCGCACACCACCGTGGAGGACCTCCGCGCCAGCTACATCTTCAGCGACCTGCCGAGCTTCCTCGGGGTCTACTACGACGGCATGCGGGTGTTGTTGAAGGAGCAGGATTTCTACGACCTGACCTTCGCCTATCTGGAGAAGGCGCGCGCGCAGAACGTGGTGTATGCCGAACTGTTCTTCGACCCGCAGGCGCACACCGCGCGGGGCGTGGCCTTCGACACCGTGATCCGGGGCATTCGCCGTGCGCAGCGCGATGCCGAGACCAGGCTGCAGATCCGGTCGCAGCTGATCATGTGCTTCCTGCGTGACCAGAGCGCCGGCTACGCGATGGCCACGCTGCTCCAGTCTCTGCCCTACAAGGAGTGGATCGTCGGCGTCGGACTGGATTCGGACGAGAAGGACAACCCGCCTGCCAAGTTCCGCGAGGTGTTTGCCCGCGCACGCGACGAGGGGTATTTGCTGACCATGCACTGCGATGTCGATCAGGCCGACAGCACCCGCCACATCCGCCAGTGCATCGAGGACATCGGGGTCGACCGCATCGACCACGGCGTGAACACCCTGGACGACCCCGCGCTGTGCGAACTGGCCAAGGCGCGGGGGCTGGGTTTCACGGTGTGCCCGGTGTCGAATGCGTGCGTCACGGGCGACACCAAGGCGCGTCACATCGCCCGCATGCTCGACCTGGGCCTGCGCGTGACGGTCAACTCCGATGACCCGGCGTACTTCGGTGGCGACATCACCGAGAACCTGCTGGCCGTCGAACGTGAGGTCGGCCTGGGCGCGGCGGGTCAGGTGCAGCTGGCACGCAACGCGATCGAGGTGGCCTGGCTGCCACGGCGCACGCGCGACAGCATGCTGGCAGACCTGGAGGCCTTCCAGGCCGACGCCGGGTTTGCCAACGGCAGCTGAGCGTCGCATGCGCCTGGCCTCCATTCTCGACCGCGTCGCCGGTCTCGGCTCCGACAAGTGGCAGGTGCACTTCCGCGCCCGCCAGATGCAGGGCCGGGGCGAGTCGGTCATCCTGCTGACCATCGGCGAGCCCGACCAGCCCACGCCGCCCGAGCTGATCGCCGCCACCCACCGGGCCCTGCAGGCCGGACGCACCGGTTACTCCAACGGCCGGGGCGAGGCACCGGTGCTGCAGGCGCTGGCGGCCAAGTACAGCGCGCGCAGCGGCCGGGCTGTGGGCGCCGACCAGTTCATCTGGGTGCCGGGCACGCAGAGCGCGCTGTACCTGCTGCTGACGGCCCTGGTCGAGACCGGTGACGAAGTGCTGGTGGCCGATCCCTGCTACGCCACCTACCACGGCCTGGTGCGCGCCACCGGCGCCGTCACCGTGCCGGTGGCGCTGCGTGAGCAGCGCGGCTTCCGGCTGGACGCTGCCGACCTGGCGCGGGCGGTGACCCCGGCCACCCGGCTGATCTTCCTGAACTCGCCGCACAACCCCACCGGTGCAGTGCTCACCCGCGACGACATCCGTGCCATCGGCGCGGTGGCGCAGGCACATGACCTGTGGATCCTGAGCGACGAGGTGTATGAGTCACTGATCTTCGGTGGCCCCTGCGCCGCTGCCTTCGCCTCGCCGTTCGATGAGCCCGACCTGGCCAGCCGCACCGTGGTGGCCTCGTCGCTGTCGAAGTCGCATGCCGCGCCGGGCTTCCGCGCTGGCTGGTGCGCCGGGCCGGCGGCCTTCATCACCCGCCTGCTGCCGCTGGCCGAATCGATGCTGTTCGGCGCGCAGCCGTTCATCGCCGACATGGCGACCGAGGCGCTGTCGCGCGACTTCGCCATCACCGGGCAGATGCGCGATGCCTATGCCCGCCGCGCCGCCATGGTGGCCGAGGTGCTGGGCGCCGTGCCCGGCCTGCGGGTGCATGTGCCGCAGGCCGGCATGTTCGTGATGCTGTCGGTCGACGGGCTGGGGCTGGATGGCGAGGCCTTTGCCGACGCGCTGCTGACGCAGGAGCGGGTGGCGGTGATGCCAGGCATCGCCTTCGGCGCAGCAGCCGCCGGCATGGTGCGCATGAGCCTGACCGTGCCCGACGCGGCGCTGGCGGAGGGCTGCGCCCGCCTGGCTGCGCTGGCGCGGCGGCAGCCGTAGACTCAGTCCTTGTTTCTGCCTGCCTGAAGCCGCCCGCCCGGGCTTCGTGCCCACCACGATGCCCGGCTACCACACCAAGCAGGAGTCCATCGCCATTGCTGGCGAGGACAACCTGGTCATCCGCTCCCTGCTCGACCTCCAGCAGCACGCCGACCCGCAGGGCACGGCCGAGCGGCTGGGGATTTCGTCCGCCCAGTGGCCGTTGTTCGGGCTGCTGTGGCCGTCGGGCGCGCACCTCGCGGCGCGGCTGGCGCTGCGGCCGGTGCTGCTGGCAGAGCGCATCCTGGAAATCGGCTGCGGCCTGGGTCTGGCCAGCCTGGTGGGCCACCGGCGTGGGGCGGACATCACCGCCAGCGACATCCACCCGATGGCAGCGGCCTTCCTGCTGGAGAACCTGCGCCTGAACCGGCTGCCGCCGATGAAGTACCGCCATGGCCCCTGGACTGCGCCAGCGGTGCCTGCCGTGGGCGACGTGGATGGCGAGTTCGACCTGATCATCGGCAGCGATGTGCTGTACGAACGCGATGACCGGGCCGTGTTGTCGCACTTCATCCAGCGCCATGCCGCACCCGTGGCCGAGGTGTGGATCGTCGATCCGGACCGAGGCAACCGCCCGGCCTTCAACCGCGAGATGGCCGCCCAGGGCTTCGGCCGCGAGGAGGTTCGCCTGGGCCATGCCCTGCCGGTGGGTGCGGGCACGTTGCCCGCCTACAAGGGCCGCCTGCTGGTGTATCGGCGCGGCTGACCAGCGAGGTCTGCCAGGTCTGCTGGTTCAGGTGTTGGGCGCCTGACCAGGGGCTGCAGGGGCCTGCGGCGCCACGGCCCGCCGCACCACGGCCACCACCACGCTGCCAACCACGCCCAGCAGCACCAGCACCAGCAGACCCAGGCCCCAGCCCACCCACACCAGCGGTGCCAGCCAACCCAGCAGGCCCGGTGCGTTGGTCACCCCAGCTTCCACCCAGGGCGCCAGCATCGTCAGCCAGGCCTGCAACTCACCGATGGCGCCCAGCGGCAGCCAGTCGGCCAGCCAGACAGGGATGCGCCACTGTGTCAGCCAGTCCAGCCAGGCGCCATCGCCCAAGGCTTGCCAGTCGGGGCCGGTGACGAGTTGGTGCAAGGCCCAGCAGGCCAGGCTCCAGCCGGCGGCACACACCGCTGTCAGAAGCCAGACCAAGGCATGCCACATGGGGCGGTGTCCGATCGGTGCGGATTCAGACGCGCAGCCACTGCAGCAGCGGCCCCACGCCCCAATGCCAGGCCAGCACGCCCAGCCCAGCGGTGTAGGCCACGGCGGCCGCACCTGCCAGCATGGCGGCCAGCATCGCCAGCCCGTCGCGGAACACCAGGCCCAGGCCCAGCAGGCTGAGCGCCAGCGCGGGCAGCACATTGCCGAACGGGATGGGCAGGAAGATCAGTGCGCCCATCAGCCCCACCTTCGGGGCCAGCCAGCCTTGCGGGCCATCCACCAGGTGCAGCCAGCGCTCACGCGACCAGCGGCCGGCCAGGCTGTAGAAGCGCGCCAGCAGGCCCAGCACCCGTTGCGCCCAATGGGACGGCATCTGCCAGCCGGCCACCCGGCTGGGCAGTTGGTGGCTGCCCTGGCCGCGCCACATGGCCAGGGCCATCAGCACCAGCCCCAGTCCCAGCACATTGCCGACGCCGGGCACGGGCAGCACGCAGGGCACCGACAGCAGCACCAGCAGCGTGCCCCGCGTCGCGCTGCCGTGCAGGTCGGCCAGATGGGACAAGGCCACCGGCTCGCCGGTGAGCGCCGCTGCGGCATCGCGCAGCCGTTGGTGCAGGTGATCGGTCATGGAGATCCAGTGTGCCAGTCCGTGGGCTTCGGTGGCATGACGGGCGCCATGTCCCGCGCGCCAGCGCTCAGACCGGCGCGGTGCGGTGCGTGCGCAGCAGGTCGCGTGGCAGGCCCCAGTGGTGGATGGCAGCGGTCAGCATCACCGACTCGCCTTCGGCCAGATGCGCATCGGCATCGACGATGGCCAGGCACAGCTGCAGCAGCGTGTGGCGCAGCGCAGGGTCGTCGATGTCGTCCATCAGTGCCGCCAGCGTGGCCTGATCGACCCGGCAGGCGTCGCCCCAGCTCAGGTGCATGCACGACAGCAGGTCTTCGCAGAAGCCGTGCACGACGGTGTGCAGCTCGGTGCGGCCCAGGCCCAGGACGGTGTGGGCGTCCAGGCTGTCGAGCATGTCGAGTTCGCGCTTGGACAGGTGGCCGTCGGACAGCAGGGCCAGGGCCAGGATGCGGCCGGCGGCCTGTGGGCTGTTGCGTGGGTAGTGGCGCATGGTGTGGGTTCCGGTGTCGGTGGGGTCGGGTTCAGGTCTGGGGCAGGGCGGGGGGGGGGGGGGGGGGTCGCGGGGCGTGCCGCGCCCATGGCGGCGGCCACGCTGCCACAGGCGCATCAGCACACGGGTGGCGCGCGCCAGCGCGGCGTCGATGGCGCTGCGCCAGTCGCGCGATTGCGCGGTGATCACCACCTTGCCGTTGCCGTCGGTGTCCAGTTCCACCTGGCAGCGCTTGTCGACCCCGCCGCGCGGGCCGTTCACGTCCGACAGCCGCACAGTGGCGCGCGGCACCAGCCATTGCACGCGCCGCAGCACGAACTGCAGCCGGGTCACGGCCAGGTGGCGCATCTGGGCGGCTTGTGGGTCGCGGGATTCGAAGATCACTTGCATGGCATCGCTCCTTCGGTTGGGGTGCACGAAAGATAGGCGTCGAATCCATCCTGAAAAAGCAGAGAATCAGTGAGTGATGATTCTGAAATGACTGATCATGAGCCTGGACTACAGCTACCGCCACCTGTACTACTTCTGGGTCGTCGCCAAGGAGGGCGGGATGGCGCGCGCCGCCGCGCGGCTGGGCATGGCGGTGCAGACCGTCAGCGCCCAGGTGCGCGAGCTGGAGCGCGCGCTGGGTCAGCAGTTGCTCAAGCCTGCCGGCCGCGGTCTGGCGCTGACCGACGCCGGCCACGCCGCGCTGCGCCAGGCCGACCAGATCTTCGCCCTGGGCGAGCAGTTGCCCGGGCTGGTGCGTGACGCGGTGGCGTCACCGCAGGTGCGGCTGGCCGTGGGCATCAGCGACGGGCTGTCGAAGCTGGTGGTGCGCCGCCTGCTGCAGCCGGTGATGGACACCCCGCGCCTGCGCCTGCTGTGCCACGAGGACGAGTTCGACCGCCTGCTGGCCGACCTGGCGCTGCACCGTCTGGATGTGGTGCTGTCCGACCGGCCGGCGCCGGCCAACCGCAATCTCAAGGTCTACAGCCATGCCATCGGCCAGTCGGCTCTGGCCTGGTATGCGCCGCCCGCGCTGGCGGCCGCTGCGGCCGATGGTTTCCCGCACAGCCTGGCGCGCCTGCCGGTGCTGCTGCCCACCCAGCATGCGGCGGTGCGGCAGCGCCTGGACACCTGGTTCGAGCGCCGTGGCCTGCACCCGCTGGTGGTGGGCGAATTCGAGGACAGTGCGCTGCTGGTCACTTTTGCGGCGGCGGGCATGGGCGTGTTCCCGGCGCCGGTGGCCGTGCACGACAGCCTGATGACGCGCTACGGCGTGCAGCACGTGGCCGATGGCGACGGCCTGGACGAGCAGTTCTACGCCATCGCCACCGAGAAGAAGGTGCTGCACCCGCTGGTGCAGCGCCTGCTGCCGCAGCCGGGCTGACGCAGCCAGGGCGGCACCGGCCGGCGGATCAATGCCCCGGCGCGCCCAGCGCCAGCTTCAACCCCAGCGCCACGAACAGCGCCCCGGCGCCGCGGTTCAGCCAGGGCCCCAGCCGCTGCCAGCGTGCCTGGTCGGCCAGCCTGCGGCGCAGCGCCGCTGCAGCCGCGGCGATCGCCAGGCTGACCAGCGCGCTGTTGAACACGAACACCCCGCCCAGCAGCACGAAGGCCAGCGCCGGGTGGGTCGGATGGGGCTGGATGAACTGCGGTACGAAGGCCAGGAAGAACATCGCCACCTTGGGGTTCAGCGCATTGGTCAGGAAGCCTTGCACAAACAACCTGCGCAGCGCCTGCCGGTCGCCCGCCGGCGCACTGGCGGCGGCTGGTCCGCCCGCCTGGCTGCGCAGCAGGCCGATGCCCAGCCACACCAGGTAGGCGGCACCCAGCCACTGCAGCGCCAGGAAGGCGGTGGCAGAGCCGGCCAGCAGCGCGCCCACGCCCAACGCCGCCGTGGCGATGTGCACCGAGCAGCCGGCGCTGATGCCCAGCGCTGCCGCTGCGCCGGCCCGGAATCCCTGCGCTGCGCTGCTGCGCAGCACCAGGGCCATGTCGACACCTGGCGTGATGTTCAGCAGCAGACCGGCCACCACGAACAGCGGCAATTGCTGGATGTCGCCGAACCAGGCGGTCACCGCGGCCTCAGCCCGGCTGCAGCGCCAGCGCGCCGGCCACCGCGCCCGCCGCGATCAGCCACATCGGGCTGATGCGGCTGCGCACGCTCGCCAGCACCGTGCCCAGCACCAGCGCGACGGCCACCCACTCGCTGCGCACCGGTGCGGTCAGCACCCACCCGGTGGACAGCAGCAGGCCCAATGTCAGCGGGGTCATGCCGGCGGTGAAGGCGCGCAGCGCCACCGCGTCGGCGCGCCGCTGGCCGTAGCGGCCCACCGCGAAGGCCAGCACCGACGACGGCCCCATGATGCCGGCCATGGTGGCCAGCACACCCACCGGGCCGGCCACATGCCAGCCCATCACCGCCACGAACAGGATGTTGGGCCCCGGCGCCGCCTGGGCGATGGCCACGCCGGCGGTGAACTGCGCGTCGGTCATCCAGCCCTGCTGGCCCACCAGGTAGCGCTGCATGTCGGGCGCTGTGGTGATGGCGCCGCCCACGGCCAGCACCGACAGCAGCATGAAGTGCAGCCACAGGCCGGCCAGGTCGGCCCAGCCCATGCCGTGGGTGGACAGCGCGTCCGCCCAGCTCATGGCGCGGCCTCCGCCGCCCGGATGCGCCGCCACGCCAGCGCCATGCCCAGGCCACCCAGGCCCAGCACCACCCAGACCATCGGCCAGCGCAACAAGCCCACCAGCGCGAAGGTGCCCAGGCCGATGGCTGCACAGGCCGGCAGGCCCAGCGGGTTGCCGCGCAGCGTGCGCGCCAGCTTCACGCCGGTGGCGATGATCAGGCCGGCGGCCACTGCGCCCATGCCGCGCAGCGCGCCGGCCACCGCCGGGTGCGCGGCCTGCTGCTGGTAGGCGATGGCCAGGCCCAGCACGATGAACAGGGGCACCACCAGCAGCCCGGCGCAGGCCGCCAGGGCACCGCGCCAGCCATGGAAGCGGTCACCGATGACGATGGCCATGTTGATGATGTTGGGGCCGGGCAGCACCTGGCCGAGCGTCAGCAGTTCGACGAACTGCTGCGGGCTGAGCCAGCGCGCGCGTTCCACCAGCTCGCGGTGGGCCACCGGCAGCACGCCGCCAAAGCCCTGCAAGGCCAGCCGGTTGAAGGTGCGGAACAGGTCGGCGCAACCCGCAGGCCGGTTCAGCGGTGCGCCTGCGTCGCCCGGGCCAGCCGGGGCAGCCGGCTCAGGCAAGGCGGGCCTCCGCTGCACGGCCACGCACCAGGCGCCCTGTGGCCCAGGCGCTCAAGGCCACGGCGGCCAGCATCCAGGCCAGGCCCATCCAGTGCAGCGGGCCCCAGCCGGCGGCGGTCATCACCGCGCCGCCGCTGGCCGCGCCCAGCGCCTGGCCGGTGAACATCGCCGAGGAGTTCAGCGCCACCAGCGCCGGCGCCAGCACCGGTGCGGCCTGCACCAGGCGCGCCTGCTGGCCGGCGTTGGACGCAAAGCAGCCCAGCGCCCAGGGCGTGATCACCAGCGCCATCGCCCACACGCTGACGCCCAGCGGCCACACCAGCAGCGATGCGGCCATGCACAGCAGCAGCAGGCCCACCGCGCGGTCGGCGCCGATGCGGTCGATGTGGCGGGTGAGCAGCAGATTGCCCAGCACGCCCACCGCGCCGAACCACAGGAACAACAGGCTGATCTGACCCGGCGACGCGCCCAGCACCTGGTGGTAGTACGGCGCGAAGTAGCTGAACAGCGTGAACTGCCCGGCCGCACTGAACACGGTGACGCCGACGATGGCCATCAGCCCGGGGTCGGTGAACACCTGGGCCCAGGCCGCGCGCGACAACGCGGCCGGCCGCACGCCGTCGGGCAGGGTGCGCCACACGCCCAGTGCCGCCAGCAGGGCCAGGGCGCCGATGGCACCGAAGGCCCAGCGCCAGCCCCAGGTCTCGCCCACCCAGGCGCCGATCGGCATGCCCAGCACCGACGCCAGGCTCCAGCCCAGCAGGATGAACGTGATGGCCTGGCCACGCTGGGCCGGCGGCACCATCACCCCCAGGGCTGCCGCCGCCTGGGGCGTGAAGACCGCAGCGGGCAGCACCGAAATGGCCCGCACCGGCAACAGGGCGGCAAAGCTGGGCACCAGCGCGGCGATGCCGTGCCACAGTCCGAACCAGATCAGGGCGCCGGTCAGCAGGCGGCGTCGGTCGATGCCGGCCACCACCGCCGCGAACAGCGGCGCGCACACCGCGATCAGCACCGCGCCCACGCTGATGAGCTGGCCTGCTGCCGCCACGCTGACCTGCAGCGAGCGCGCCATGTCATTGAGCGTGCCGGCCACCACCATCACGCCGCAGCCGATGGTGAAGTTGCCCGCCAGCAGCGCCCAGCGCACGCCGCGCTGCGCGGGTGGCTGGTTCAACGGACCACCCTCAACAGACCGTCCTCACCGGATCACCTTCAGCGCCTCGGGGTTGATGATGTGGCTGGGCGTGTTCTGGATGAAGTTGATGACGTTGTCGAACGCCTGGCCGAAGTACAGCTCGTAGCTGTCCTGCTCCACATAGCCGATGTGCGGCGTGCAGATGGCGTTCTCCAGCCGCAGCAGCGGGTGGCCCTGCAAGATGGGCTCGGCCTCGAACACGTCCACCGCCGCCAGGCCCGGCCGGCCCTTGTTGAGCGCCGAAACCAGCGCGTTGTCGTCCACCAACTCGGCGCGCGAGGTGTTGACGAACAACGCCGTGGGCTTCATCCGCGCCAGGTCTTCCAGCTTGATCAGGCCGCGCGTCGCGTCGTTCAGACGCAGGTGCACGCTCAGCACGTCGCAGTCGGCAAAGAAGGCCTCGCAGCTGTCGGCGGCCTGGTGGCCGTCAGCCACGGCGCGCGCACGTGATGCTTCGCTGCCCCACACCAGCACCTGCATGCCGAAGGCGTGGCCGTACCCGGCCACCAGTTGGCCGATCTTGCCGTAGCCCCAGATGCCCAGCGTGCGCCCACGCAGCACCAGGCCCAGGCCGAAGTTGGCGGGCATGCTGGCGGCCTTCAGCCCGCTTTGTTGCCAGGCGCCGTGCTTGAGGTTGCCGATGTACTGGGGCAGCCGGCGCATGGCGGCCATGATCAGCGCCCAAGTCAGCTCGGCGGCGGCCACCGGAGATCCAGTGCCCTCGGCCACCGCAATGCCCAGGCGGGTGCAGGTGTCCACATCGATGTGCGAGCCCACCTTGCCGGTCTGCACCAGCAGCCGCAGCTTGGGCAGCTTCTCCAGCAGCGCGCGCGGAAAGTGGGTGCGTTCACGGATCAGCACCAGCACCTCGGCATCGCGCAGCCGCACCGACAGCTGGCCGATGCCCTTGACGGTGTTGGTGAAGACCTTGGCGTTGTAGGGTTCCAGGCGCGGCGCGCAGCGCAGCTTGCGCACGGCGTCCTGGTAATCGTCGAGGATGATGATGTTCATGGTCAGGCGTGGGATTGTGCCGCGTCCGGCGCGTCGCTCGGGCCCCGCCTAAGATCCCGGCCTTGCCCCACAACCCTCGGAGACACCCCATGACGATCTCGATGCACCAGGCCAGCGTGCCCCTGTTCAAGCGCCAGCTCGGCGCGCTGCTGGCCTGGCTGGACAAGGCCGAAGCCCACGCCACCGCGCGCAAGTTCGACGCCAACAACTACCTGCAACTGCGCCTGGCGCCCGACATGCTGCCCTTCGTGTCGCAGATCCGCATTGCCAGTGACGCCGCCAAGGGCTGCGTCGCCCGGCTGGCCGGCGTGGAGCCGCCGAAGTTCGAGGACAACGAGGCCACACTGGCCGACCTGCGCGAGCGGGTGCGCAAGACGCTGGCTTACCTGGATTCGGTGCCGGCCGACGCGGTGGACGGCAGCGAAGGCCGTGACATCGTCATTGCGATGCGCCCCCCGCGCGAGCCGGTGCAGATGAAGGGCTTGTTCTTCCTGCAGCACTGGGCGCTGCCGAACTTCTACTTCCACATCACCACGGCCTATGCGCTGCTGCGCCACGCCGGTGTGGAACTGGGCAAGGGCGACTTCCTGGCCGTGGCCTGAGCCGACCCCCGGCCACTACAGCCGCGCGCCCCAGGCCTGTAGCGTGCCGGCGTCCGGGAAGGCGCTGTCGAGCACCCGCGTCAGGTCGTTGCGGGTGCGGCGGCTGTACTCGTCTTGCGTCTCCAGTGCGGCAAACACCGCACCACGCAGCATCCACAGGTCCACCGGCTCGTGCGTCTGGCGCACCTGGTGGCGCAGCCAGTCGCCACGCATGCCGTCGAGCGATTCGATGGCGGCCATGAACTGCTGCTTCAGGCCCACGAACATGCGGCGTGCGGCGATGCGGGCATGGCGGTCTTGCGGCAGACCGGGCTCGGGCAGCACGGCACCTGCCGCGCCAGCGGCGAAGTACTGGCGTGGGGGACGGACCTGGGTGCTGGTGTTCATGTTTCCATCGGCACCAGGGCCGACCGTGGTGCGCGCATCGGAAAGTGCCGGTTCAGGCGGCCCAGGCGGCGCTCGGCCTCGCCCTGGCTCAGCGTGATCGACACCTCGCCGTACAGGCTGGACCGCAGGTGCCACATCTCGCGCAGCGAGCGGGCACGCTCGATGCGCTCCAGCAGGTGCTGGGCAGGCGCGGTGCCCAGGTCGGACAGGCTGTCGCGGAATTCACCCTTGACCACCGCCAGGCGGTTCACCGGCCGGGCCTGCTCCGGCAGCCAGGGGGCGGCCTGGTGCAGCAGGCGGCTGCTCCAGCGCTGCATGCGGCCCCGCCAGCTCAGAGATGAGGGGAACAACTCCGGCGGGCAGACTTCGACCCGGCTCTGGGTGAGCGTGCTTTGCACGCTGCCATGGCGGCGCGCCACCCAGCGGGGGATCCAGGAAGACATCGGTGCGTGCAGCGGGTTCATGACAGCAATGTCGGCAGCAGGTGGGCCAAGCTGAAGCAATTGTTGGAGCCGGGCCTGCGCAGCCATGGCGGGAACAGCGGCGCGAAGCGCCGCCACTTTGCGGCGTGGTGCTGTGCAGGGTGGCGTGCGGGTGCCCCACGCGCACTGGCTGGTAGGCTTGCCGCCCCAGGGTCGACCACGGTGTTGAACCCCCACCATGCCCTGCGGGGCCGGAGACCACCATGATCGGCCGCTGGATCCGCCGCCTGCTCACCCTCATCCTGCTGCTGTTGGTGGCTGCCGCGCTGGCGGCCTGGGTCTATGCCCAGCGTGTGCTGCCCACCACCGACGGCGCGCTGGCCTTGCCCGGCGCGCGCGCGCCATTCCAGATCCTGCGCGATGCCCACGGCATCCCCACGGTGCGCGCGGCCAGCCGGCGCGACGCGATGTTCGGCCTGGGCGTGGCCCATGCGCAGGACCGGCTGTGGCAGATGGAGACCCACCGCCGCATCAGCGCCGGCCGCCTGTCCGAGGCGTTTGGCGAGGCAGCGCTCGACACCGACCGCTTTCTGCGCATGCTGGGCGTGCGCCGGGTGGCGGCCGCGCAGTGGGCCCATGCGTCGCCGGCCTCGCGAGAGGCGCTGCAGGCCTATGCCGATGGCGTGAACGCGGTGATCGCCACGCTGCGCGCGCGTCCGCCCGAGTTCCTGATCCTGGGCCTGCAGCCCGAGCCCTGGACCCCCGAGGACAGCCTGGCCTGGGCCATCATGATGGCCTGGGACCTGGGCGCGAACTGGAACACCGAGCTGATCCGGCTGCGCCTGGCGCTGAAGATGCCCAAGGAGCGCATCGACCAGTTGCTGCCGCCCTACCCGGGCGACGCCTTGCCCCAGACGCTGGACTACGCTGCCTTCTACCGCGGCCTGAAGCTCGACGGCCAGCAGGCCCTGGCCGAGCCCACGCTGCTGGAGCTGTTGGCCATCGCCCCCGAAAGCGGGCTGGAAGGCACCGGCAGCAACACCTGGGTGCTGGCTGGCAGCCGCACCACCACCGGCAAGCCGCTGCTGGCCAATGACCCGCACCTGAAGCTGAGCACGCCCGCGCTGTGGTACTTCGCCCGGCTGGAGGCGCCCGGGCTGGACGTGGCCGGTGCCACCATGCCCGGGCTGCCGGGTGTGGTGGTGGGGCAGAACAAGCGCATCGCCTGGGGCTTCACCAACACCGGGCCCGATGTGCAGGACACCTACCTGGAGCGCATCAAGCCCGACGACCCCGGCCAGTACCAGACGCCCACCGGCTGGGCCCGCTTCGACACCCGGCAGGAGGTGATCCGCGTCAAGGGCAGGCCCGACGTGCTGCTGACGGTGCGCAGCACCCGCCACGGGCCGGTGTTGTCGGACGCGGCGCTGGCCGGCCTGGCCGACGACCTGGCTGGCACGCTAGGTCCCAAGGCCAAGCCGGCCTATGCCATCGCACTGCGCTGGACCGGGCTGGACACCGACCACGACATCCTCGCCAGCACCCTGGCGATGAACAGCGCCGACTCGGTCGAGGCCTTCATCACCGCCACCCGCGGCTGGGGGGTGCCGATGCAGAACATGGCGGTGGCCGACGATGCCGGCCGCATCGCCCTGGTGTCGCCCGGCCGGGTGCCGCAGCGCCTGCCCGACAACGACCTGCAGGGGCTGGCGCCAGCGCCGGGCTGGGACGCGCGCTACGACTGGGCCGGCTTCATCCCGGCCGACCAGGTGCCGCTGATCCGCGACCCGGCGTCGGGCCACATCGCCAATGCCAACCAGCGGGTGACCCAGTCGGGCTATCCGCACTTCATCACCCACCACTGGGCGCTGCCGTTCCGCTTCCAGCGCATCGAGCAGCTGATCGCCGCCCAGCCCACCCACAGCCAGGCCGACCTGGGCCGCATGCATGCGGATGTGAAGTCGCTGGCGGCGGCGCAGTTGCTGCCGCGGCTGCAGAAGGCGCAGTCCAGCCACCCGCTGGCGGCAGCGGCCCAGGCCAGGCTGGCCACGTTTGACGGCAGCATGGCCGCCGACCAGGCCGCGCCGCTGATCTACTGGGCCTGGCACCGCCACCTGACCCAGCAGGTGTTGGCCGACGAACTGGGCGCGCCGCTGTACGACCGGCTGCTGGGCCAGCGCGGCTACTTCGACGCACTGGAAGGCGTGCTGGCCGCAGCCGCTGCCGGTGACCACTGGTGGTGCGACGACAAGGCCACAGCCGCGGCAGAAACCTGCACCCAGCAGGTCGACCGCGCCTTCAGCGCCGCGCTGGATGAGCTGCAGGCGCTGCAGGGCAGCGACGTGGCCGCCTGGCAATGGGGCCGCGCCCACATCGCCCGGTCAGAGCACCGGCCGTTCTCGAAGGTGAAGCTGCTGGCCAAGTGGTTCGAGGTGCGAACGCCGGTGGGCGGCGACAGCTACACGGTGAACGTGTCGCGTGTCAGCCTGAAGGCCGACGCCACCACCGGCGAGTTCTACCTGAACGAGCACGGCCCCAGCCTGCGCGGCCTGTACGACCTGGGCGACCGCGCCAACAGCCGGGTGGTGCACAGCACCGGGCAGAGCGGCATCGTCTGGTCGCCGCTGTACCGCAGCCTGGCCGAGCCCTGGCGCCGGGTGGAGGGGGTGCCGCTGTTCGTGCCGGCCGGTGCGCTGGTGCACACGCTGTCGATCAGCGGCACACCCTGAGGCGGTGCCTGGCCGGTTGGGTCAAACCGCGCCGTACACCCGCTTGCGCTGGGCGGTGTAGGCCCACCAGGGCGCGGGCGCGGCGCCACGCATGAAGTCGGTGGCGGCCATGAAGGTGTCGAGCACGCAGGGGTCTTGCCGCTTGCCGCTGTGGGCGCACAGCGCCTGGTACAGCACAAAGGCGTCGCGGCTGGCCAGCTCAAGCGGGTGGGCGATGCCCAGGGCGCGCAGGTCGGCGGCCATGGCCGGGCCGATGTTGGGCAATTGCTCCAGGCGCTGGCAGGCGCCGGCCGTGGCGGCCTTGGGGGACTTCACGCGCAACATGGCCGGCCTGCCGCGCGGGGCGCTACATCATCATGTGGTTGCGGATCAGCCCCACGGCGATGCCTTCCAGTTCAAACGCATCACCCGGCCCCACCACGATGGGCTGGAAGTCGGGGTTCTCGGGCAGCAGTTCCACGCCGTGGCGGGTGCGGTGCAGGCGCTTGACCGTCACCTCGTCGCCCAGCCGGGCCACCACGATCTGGCCGTTGCGCGCGTCGCTGGCCTTCTGCACGGCCAGCAGGTCGCCATCGAGGATGCCGGCGTCGCGCATGCTCATGCCGCGCACCCGCAGCAGATAGTCGGGCGCGCGGGCGAACAGGTTGGCCTCCACGCCGTAGGTGCGGTCGACATGCTCCTGCGCCAGGATGGGGCTGCCCGCCGCCACCCGGCCCACCAGGGGCAGGGTCAGCTGCATCAGCCCCGGCAGCGGCAGCGAGAACTGCTTGTTGCGCGATGCGTTCAGCGCCCGCAGGGTGTCAGACCGCAGGCGGATGCCGCGCGAGGTGCCACCGACCAGCTCGATGACGCCCTTGCGGGCCAGCGCCTGCAGGTGCTCTTCAGCGGCGTTGGCCGACTTGAAGCCCAGCTCGGCAGCGATCTCGGCCCGGGTGGGCGGCGCGCCGGTGCGCTCGATCGCGCTTTGCACCAGGTCCAGAATCTGCTGCTGGCGGGCGGTGAGCTTGGGGCTGTCTTCGGTGTGGTCCATGCGGATTGCCTCGTCAAGGTTGCGGCTGGAGACTGCCTGCGTTTCCATCCAGTCACTGTATTTTCATCCATGTCAGGGCTTCATGACAAGCAACATCGATCCATCGGGCAGCACCATCGTCATCCTGGGCACCGGCGGCACCATCGCCGGTGCGTCCAGCGTCGCTGGCGACAACGTGGGTTACACCGCCGGCCAGCGCAGCGTGGCCGACCTGCTGGCTGCCGTGCCGGCCCTGGCGGGCCTGGCGGTGGAGGCGGTGCAGGTGGCCCAGCTCGACAGCAAGGACATGGACGCCGCCATCTGGCAGGCCCTGGCCCGCGCGGTGGGGCAGCAGCTGGCGCGGCCGGCGGTGCAGGGCGTCGTGATCACCCACGGCACCGACACGCTGGAAGAAACCGCCTGGCTGCTGCAGCAGGTGCTGGCGCCTGCCAAACCGGTGGTGCTGGTGGCGGCGATGCGACCGGCCACCGCGCTATCGGCCGACGGCCCGCAGAACCTGCTGGATGCGGTGGCCGTGGCCCGCACGCCGGGGGCGCGCGGCGTGGTGGCGGTGCTGGCCGGCCGGGTGCATGCCGCTGGCGCCGTGCGCAAGGTGCACCCCTACCGCAGCGACGCCTTCAGCTCGGGTGACGCCGGGCCGCTGGGTATGGTGGAAGAGGGCGTGCTGCGCCGCTTTGCCGGCTGGCCTGACGGCACGCCATTGGGGCTGGAGGTGCTGGACACCGACCCGGCGCAGTGGCCCTGGGTGGAGATCGTCACCAGCCATGCCGCCGCGCGCGGCGACGGTGTGCGGGCCCTGGTGGCGGCCGGCGTGCAGGGCCTGGTGGTGGCCGGCACCGGCAACGGGTCGGTGCACCAGGCTTTGCTGTCGGCGCTGGCCGACGCCCGTGCCGCCGGCCTGCCGGTGTGGCTGTGCAGCCGCTGCGCCGGCGGGGTGCTGGTACCGGCGCCGGGCGCCGCGCCCAGCCCGGCGGCGGCGATGTCGCCCTGGCAGGCGCGTCTGGCGCTGCAGCTGCAGTTGCTCAGCGCGCGGCGCGGCGGCGGCTGAGTGTCAGCACGCCGGCCAGGCCGGCGAGCATCAGCGCGTAGGTGCTGGGTTCGGGCACTGGGGCCAGCGCAAACAGGGTGGTGCCCGAACTTGCAAAGTTCGAGCCTTCGCTGGTCACGGCCAGGTAGTGCATGCCGTCCATCGTGAAGCCCTTCAGTCCCTCAGGGCGCCGTTCGGTGGTGTTGGTCTGCAGCATGCGCACGAAGCTGGCACTCTCTGGCACCGTGATGTCGAACACGGCAACCGCGCCGCTGCTAGTGCGCTCCAATCCGATGAATGCGTAGGTGCGGCCACCAATGGTGATCAGCTCAACGCCTTCGGGCTCCATGCCCTTCTCCGGGCTGCGGCTGTCGGCATAGATGTTCAGCTTGGCGGCCTCGCGGTCAAGGATTGAGCCGCTGTCATAGACCAGGTTGCCGTCCTCGTCGCGGATCGAGAACGACCGCGCGCCCACCGAGTAGAGGTTGCCAGTGGACGAGATGTCGTTAACCACGCGCAGGCTGGCGAGATCCCCGGTTGCGCCGAAGGTGCTGGCCAGCGCGCCATCGGCGCCATCCTCACGGAGATCGCCCTCGTTGGCGAGCACCACATACCCCTTGCCGCCAACTTGGTAGCTGGCCAGCCCGTCCGGCATGTACAAGCCCTTGACACCTTCGTAGGTCTTGAACACGGCGCCACTGGCGTTGCGCGGATCGATCTCGTTGCCCGTCTTACTGAAGTCCTTGCTGCCCAGCCCCACGACCTTGGTGGTGCTGTTGGTCGCCAGATCGATGATGCCCAGGGCGTTGTTCTCCTGCAGGCTGACGAATGCCTTGGTGCCCGCCTTGTTGATGGCGATGTACTCGGGCTCGAAGTCCATGCCGGGCTGGCGCACGTTCAGCCCCATGTTGCTGGCCACCGGCGTGACGCTGCCAAAGGTCGGCGTGGCCACCACGCTGCGGCTGGCCATGCTGATGATGCTGACGCTGCCCACCGGGTCGGGCGACGTGTAGACGGCGTCAGGGATCGACGCCGGTGTGCCTTCATTGGCCACCAGCAGCTTGCTGCCGTTGGGGGTGAAGGTCAGCATGTCGGGCAGCGCACCGACCTCGATCTCGCTGATGCCGTTGACCAGCGAGCGCGTGCTGGTGTCGTAGAGGCGCACCACCCCAGCCAGTTTGCGGTCAGTGCTGTTTTCCAGCGCGAAGGCAGCGATGCCACCGTGGATCGCCACGCTGTTCACGGACCAGCCGCTGCCTGCGGCGATGAATCCGAGCGCGCTACCGGTGGCTGCGTTCAGCACCTGGACGCCGTTGACGCCAGCGACCCACAGCGACTTCGTCAAGCTGTCGAAGGTGACGATCTCGGAGAGGAATCCGGTCGGGGCGCCGGTGTGCTTTTGCGTCCAGGCGATGGACGCGCCGTCCAGCGGACCAGCGGCCTGAACAGGCCCGGCCAGGGCCGCGACTGCAGCGGCGAAGGCGATCGAGAGGGGAGTTCGGTTCAAAGTCATGGTTGCCTGCTGTGGTCTTGGAGGACTTGTTGGGGAAGCCCCTGAACATATGACCCAGATGTGACGGTCCCATGACCAAACTGCGCGGATGCGACAGCGTTCCCCCCCTGGGTGTGGGGGCAGACGCGTGCGACTGACGGTTCAGGTCTTGGCGGTCAGGCCACCGTCAACGTCACATCCATGTTGCCGCGGGTGGCGTTGCTGTACGGGCACACCTTGTGCGCCGCAGCCACCAGCTGCTCGGCCGCGGCGCGCTCGAAGCCGGGCAGGGTGATGGCCATGGCGACCTGGATGCCGAAGCCGCCGGGGATCGGGCCGATGCCCACGGTGCTGGTGATGCTGACGTCGTCGGGCACCTTGATCTTCATGCCGGCACCCACGGCCTTCATCGCGCCGATGAAGCAGGCGCTGTAGCCAGCGGCAAACAGCTGCTCGGGGTTGGTGCCGGTGCCGCCGGCGCCGCCCAGTTCGCGCGGCGTGGACAGGTTGACCTGCAGTGCGTTGTCCGACGAGCTGGCGGTGCCCGTGCGGCCGCCCGTGGCGGTGGCTGTGGCGGTGTAGAGAACCTTGTCGAGTGCCATGGTGGAGTCCTGTGGGTTGAAGAGGTGGTGGAACGGACCGGCGCGTTGGCTCAGGGCCGGGGTGGAGCGGTGACGCCGAAGGCCGGCACCACCATCGGGGACAGGGTGTCCTGCAGCTGGCACCGCAGCTGGTGCAGCTGGGAGGCCAGCACGCCGATCTGCTGCAGATCACAGGCCGTGGCGCAGGCGATGGCCTGGGGCACGGCCGTGGCCGCCGCGCGCAGGGCTTGGCCGCTGGCGGTCAGGCGCAGCAGCACGCGGCGCTCGTCGGTCGGGTCGCGCAGGCGCTGCAACAGGGCCAGCGCCTCCAGTCGCTTGAGCAGCGGCGTCAGCGTGCCCGAGTCGAGCGTCAGCCGATCGCCCAGTTGCGACACGGTGATGCCGTCGCCCTCCCACAGCACCAGCATCACCAGGTATTGCGGGTAGGTGAGCCCCAGTGGGGCCAGCAGCGGCTTGTAGGCCTTGGTCATCGCCAGCGACGCGGCATACAGCGCAAAGCAGAGCTGGTGGTCCAGCGCCAGCCAGTCGGCTGCGCGGACGGTGGTGACTGTGCGGGCGGTGGTGGCTGTGCGGTCGGCGGTGCTGGCGCTTGGTGGCATGGGCGAAAATGTAGCGAACAATTAAATTGTGTGCAATGTAAATCACCAACACACGCTGATCTGCGCTGGCGTGCCGTGTGCCTGGTGCCGCATTTGCCGAGGCGGCCGTTGGCGGACTGGCCGTCACAATGCCCACACCGGCGCAGTGCCCGCCCGCCCGCCAGCCATCCCCCCGACCCCGCGGCCATCCCGGCAGTTGCAGCCTCCCACCATGACCGAGACCGACGCCCGTGCCGTGCTGTTGATGCGCTCTTGCGAGCGTACAGCGCTGGTTGGCACCGACGATGCGGCCTGGGCCGGCCGCGAAGCCCGGCGCCAGCTGGGCGACGCCGCCAGCGGCGAAGCCTGGCTGGCTCGGCGCGGCAGGCTGGCCTTGGCCCGTCTGGCCGATCAGCAGCCGGCGCTGCGACCTGCCCTGGCCAGGGTGCAGGCACCCGATCACAGCCCGGCGGTGCTGTTGTTTCTGGCGGCTGCAGCGGGGGTCGGTCTGCTCGCCGATGGGCTGGGCCCGGCGCGCCGGATCAACTTGCTGGCGTTGCCGTTGCTGGGCCTGGTGGCCTGGAACCTGGTGGTCTGCCTGCTGGTCCTGGTGCAGGGTCTCGGCCGGCGTCTGGCCCGCGCTGGGGTTGCATCCGGCGGCGCGCCGGTCGAGCCATCGGCTGGCGTGGCGGCGCTGGCCCGCCTGGGTGCCTGGCTGGATCGGCGTCGGCATCGCACCGTCCAGCTGCCAGCGTCGGCGGTTGCGGCACTGGGCGCATTCACGGCCGACTGGCTGGCGCACAGCCGGCCGCTGCAGGCGGCACGCGGCGCGGCGCTGCTGCATGTCGGCGCGGCGCTGCTCGCCCTGGGCATGGTGGTGGCGCTCTATGCGCGGGGCCTGGTGTTCGATTACCAGGCTGGTTGGGACAGCACCTTCCTGCAGCCGGCCCAGGTGCATGCGGTGCTGCAGGGGCTGCTGGGCCCGGCCGCGTGGCTGGCCGGGCTGCCGCTGCCCGACGCCGCCGGTCTGGCTGGCCTGCGGCTGTCGGCTGGTGGCGGCGAGAGCGCCGCGCCCTGGATCCACCGCTGGGCGCTGACGTTGCTGCTGCTGGTGGTGGTGCCGCGTGCGCTGTTGGCTGCCTGGGCCTGGCGCCAGGCCCGGTCCCTGGCAGCCCATCTGCCATTGCCGGACGATGCCGGTCTGCAGGGGCTGCAGCAGGCCGAGTCGGCCGATGCGACCGGCGGCCGCCCGGTCGCGGTTCTGCCCTACAGCTACCGGCTCGACCCTGCACTGCAGGCCGCCGTGGCGCCTGCGCTGGCCAGCTGGCTGGGCCCCGGCCTGCGCTGTGACCTGCAACCCAGCCTGCCGCTGGGTGCCGAAGACCAGCTGCCGCAGTGGCTGCCCGCCACGCTGGCGCGGCTGCCGGCCATGCCACTGACAGACGCCCGGGCGGCGCCGCCGCCGGTGCTGGTGCTGTTGTTCGCCCTGACTGCCACGCCCGAGCGTGAAAGCCATGGCGCGATGGTGCAGGCCATGGTGCAGGCGCTGGGCGCCCTGCCGGCGCCGCGGCCCCAACTGCGGGTGGCGGTCGACACCTCCAGCTATCGCCAGCGTCTGGCCGGTCCCGACGGCACCGAGCGCTTGGCCCAGCGCCGCGCCGCCTGGGAAGGCCTGCTGCTGGGCCTGGGCGTGGTGCCGGGCTTCATCGACCTGGCGCCAGCGGCCAGCCGGACATGACCGTCACCCTGTCGATCAGCCTGGTGTCCCACACCAACGTGGGCAAGACCACGCTGGCGCGCACCCTGCTGGGCCGCGACGTGGGCGAGGTGCGCGACGCTCCCCATGTGACCGAGGTGGCCGAGCCGCATCTGCTGGTCGAATCCCCTGACGGCGACCGCCTGCTGCTGTGGGACACGCCCGGCTTTGGCGACAGCATGCGCCTGGCGCGCCGCCTGGCCCAGGCCGGTAACCCGCTGGGCTGGGTGATGACCGAGGTGTGGGACCGCTGGCGCGACCGGCCGTTCTGGGCCAGCCAGCGCGCCATCCGCCATGTGCTGGGCGAGGCCGAAGTGGCGCTGTACATGGTCAGCGCTGCCGAGCAGCCCGAGGACGCCGGCTACCTGGCGTCCGAGCTGCAGGTGCTGGGCCTGCTGGGCAAGCCGGTGGTGGTGCTGCTCAACCAGTTGGGCCCGCCCGGCAGCGCCGACGCCGAGGCGCAGCAAGTGCAGCAGTGGCAAGCCCACCTGGCCCGGCTGGCGGCCCGGCCCACACCATTTGCCATGGCCCGGGTGCAGGCGGTGCTGCCGCTGGATGCCTTTGCCCGCTGCTGGGTGCAGGAGCGTGTGCTGCTGCAGGCGGTGGCCGAGGCCCTGCCGGCCGACCGCCAGCCGGCAATGCAGCGGCTCACCGCGGCCTGGGCGGCACGCCAACACTCGGTGTGGCGCCAGGCCATGGCTCTGCTGGCCGGTCGCCTGGCACGTGCCGCGGCCGACCGCGAAGCCCTGCCGCAGCAGGCCGGCTGGCGTGCACCGCTGCAACGCCTGGCCGCTGGTCTGGGCCATGCCTTGGGCCTGCCGTCAGATGCCGATGCCGACCCGCAGGCCCGCGCCATGGCCGCGCTGGCCGCCCGCCTGGACACCGACATCCGCCAGAGCACCGACGCGCTGATCCAGTTGCACGGCCTGGCCAGTCAGGCCAGCGGCGAGGTGCTGGACCAGTTGGCCCGGCACTTTGCCCGACGCACGCCGGTCGACGAAGGGCGCGCCGCGCTGTGGGGTGGTGCTGTGGCTGGCGCGCTGGCCGGCCTGAAAGCCGACATCGCCAGCGGCGGCCTGACGCTGGGCGGCGGCCTGCTGGCCGGCGGCGTGTTGGGCGCGCTGGGCGCGGCAGGCGCCGCCCGGGGCGTCAACCGGCTGCGTGGATTGCGCGAACCGTTGCTGGCCTGGGACGACGCGGTGCTGGACGGCCTGCTGCGTGCCGCGCTGCTGGGCTACCTGGCCGTGGCCCACCACGGCCGCGGTCGCGGTGACTGGCGGGCCAGCGAGCCGCCTGCCGCCTGGGGTGACGCCGTGGATGCCGCGCTGGCCGCCTGCCGTCCAGCGGTGCTGGCGCTTTGGCAGCAGCGCGCCGGCTGGCTGGCCGACGCACCGGGCGCCGCCGACCGCGACCACTGGCAGGCGGCCGTGGCCGCGCTGCTGGCCGAGGTCAGCGCCGATGTGCTGCGCCAGCTCTACCCCGACGCGGCGCGCGCAGCGCAGCTGTGACTGGCCACGCCCAGGCCGGCGCTGGCCGGAAGCACCGCCCGATGCCCACCGCGTGATCGCGGGTTTCGGCCAGGTTCAGGGCGGCGAGGCCTGGACCTGGCGCGTGGTCAGCCCGGTCCAGCGCATGGTGGCCCGGCGCAGGCTGCGCACATCGGCAAAGCCGGTCGCCGCGGCCACCTCGGCGATCGACAAGTGGCCGTCGCGCATCAATTGCAGGGCGCGGGTGCGGCGCTCGGCGTCGAGGATGGTGGCGAAGGTCAGGCCTGCGGCGACCAGGCGGCGGCGCAGCGTGCGCTCGGTCAGGTGAACCGAGGCGGCGATCGCCTGCAACGGCGCAGTGGCATGCAGGCTGGCTCGCACGGCCAGGGTCACGGTGGTCACCAGGGACGACACGGCAGGCAACACCGCGTGCTGCAGGCGCAGCGCCTGGCGCATGCTGCGTGCGACCAGCGTGTCCGCCGACGCCAGCAGCGACAGGCAGTGCGAGAAGCGCATCCGGTTGTCGGTCTGGCCGAAGGCCACCGGGCAGTGGAAGCTTTGTGCAAGCAGCCCGACATCGGCCGGCCGCGTGGCCGTCAAGGCGATGGACACCGGACCGAACGCCGGGCCCACCACCTGCCGGCCGATGCGTGCCAGCGAAGCGAAGGTCAGCTCGACCAGGAAGGCGAACACCGCCGGGTCGTCGAAGCGCGGGTCGATGACGACCGAGTACGCCTCGGCGCTGTCCTCGCCGTGGATGCGCACGAACTGCCCGGTTGAGGGCAGGAACTCGACCGCTAGGTCGAGCATGGCGCGCGAATCTGCCGACGCCAGCAGGCCGAGGTAACAGCAGCGCCAGGTCACCGGGTTGAGCCGCTCGCCGAGTTGCAGGCCGGATTGCACCCCGCCCAGCAGTGGCAGCGCACGGCGGATGAGCTGGCTGGCCTGGGCGTAGGAGACCCGCAAGCTGTCCGACTCGACATCTGCGGCCTCGAAACCCAGGCCGCGGCACACGGGTTGCGGATCGTGGCCACGCCGGGCCAGTTCCATGAGGATCTGGCGGACCAACAAGGGCTCGGCATGGGCGACGTTGCGAAGCTCGGGAATCGACGTGGTCGCGGAGGGCTTTCAGGGCAGTCGCGGCGGGGTTGCCGGGCGCTCGCGCAGACCGGCAGCGGGCATGGTGATCAGGGTAACTACCGTATTGTGCGCGCCGGCCCCGGCTTGTCCGACACGGTGGCCAATCTGTCCGCTGGCGTCCTCCTCGGGACAAGGCCGGCACCGAAAACAGGGACATCGCTGCCACCGGCACGCCGTCTCCGAGGTCGATCCGGCGCCAGTCCGCCTTCCATCGGCCCTGTTTTCCAGAGAGTTTCGATGCCCCTCCGCCGTTGCTGCACCCCAGCCCGACCAGCGCGCCGATCGCCACCGCCACCGTGGCCGTGCGGACGCGCGGCATTGGCCCTGGTCCTCACCGCCCTGGGCCTGTGCGCCGGGGTCTGGCCCGGCCCGGCGCTGGCGGCCAGCGCCGACGACTTTGCCGACAAGTTCCTGCAGCTCGGCACCGGCCCGGTGGGCGGCACGTTCCGGCCGATCGGTGAGGCACTGTGCGACGCAGTCAACGACGACCGCCGGGCCACCCTGGTGCGGTGCGTGCCGGTGGGCACGGCCGGCTCGGCCTACAACCTGCACGCCGTCGCCCACGGCGGCATGCAGCTGGGCCTGGCCCAGGAAGACCTGGTCTCGGCGCTCTACAAGAACCGCCAGGTGGCCGACGGCGCGGCGCTGCGGGTGATCGCCGTGCTGCACAGCTCGCCGATCGCGGTGATGGCCCACCGCGCCGCCGGCATCACCGAGTTGCGCCAGATTGCCGGCAAGGCCATGAACCTGGGCAACCGGGGCTCCGGTCAGTTCACCGTCACAGCCTCCATCCTGCGCGCGCTCGGTCTGCGCAACGACGACCTGGGCAGCGTGAGCTTCCTGCCGACCAGCGAGTTCGAGCGCGCGTTCTGTGACCGCAAGGTCGACGTGGTGGTCGAGGCGGTGGCCCACCCGTCGCCGCTGTTCGACAAGCTGCGGGCCTGCGGCGGCGAGTTCGTCGACATCCCGCCCGCCGTCATCGCCCGCATGCTGGCCGAGAACACCCTGCTGTCGGCGATGACGATCCCGGCGCTGACCTACCCGGGCCAGGCGCAGGCGGTGCAGACCCTGGGCATGCGCAACCTGCTGTTCACCCATGCCGGCGTGGGCGAGGAGGCGGTGTTCCGCTTCGTCTCGACCCTGCGCAAGCGCCATGCCCAGCTGCTGGGCGCCCAGCCCCTGCTCGGCAGCATGGTCGCCATGGATGCCGTCAACCTGGCCAGCCTGCCGGCGCCGCTGCACCCGGGCGCGCTGCGGGCGCTGCAGGCCGTGCCGGCGGTGCGCCCATGAGTCACGCTGCGCACCGCACCGTGGCGGCACAGGCAGGGCGCGCCGTGGCGCTGGCCTGTCTGCTGGCAGCAGGCACCCTGCCGCTGCAGGCCAAGGCGGCCGAGCCCGCCGGCCCCGCCAACGTGCGCACGATGGCCGAGATCCTGGCGGCGTTGCGCAGCGTGCCCGCGGCAGCGGCCGACACCCAGGCCCTGCAGCGCGCGACGGCCGGGCTGAAGGCCGCCGCCGATCTGGACCTGGGCCAGGCCAGCAAGGGCATCAACGAGGCGCTGCAGCTCGATGCGCGCAACTCCTACCTGCACTTCTTCAACGGCTTCATCTACCACCTGCAGGCCCGCCAGGGCGACAAGGACAAGGCCGACCTGGCCATCGAAGGCTACCGCCAGGCCACCCACTTCGACCCCAGCAACTGGATCGCCCACGAGTTCCTCGGCCTGGCCCTGCTCGAGCAGAAGCAGTACGGCCGCGCACAGAGCGCGTTTGCCGAGGTGCTGCTGATGCGCCCCGACGACACGGTGGTGCTGTCGCGCATGCTGGCGGCTTCGTACATGGCCGGCGATGCCGCCACCGCCTGCGGCATGGCCGACCGGCTGGCCGGCGCAGCCGAAGCCAGCCAGCCCGGCTTTCTGCGCACCGCGGTGTCGGTGTACGCGGCCTGCGGTGATTTCGACAAGGCCGAGGCCGCACGCGCCTTGCTGGCCCCACCCGGCCAGCCGGGTGCGGATGGCAGGCTCAGCGGCCAGCCCGGCGCTGACGGCCGCTTCGCCGGCCAGCGCCTGGCGCAGTGGCAGGCGTTCCACCGGGCGCGGGCAGCGTCGGCGGATGGCGCGGGCGGCCTGGTCAAGACGCATTTCGTGCCGGGCGGCGGCGGCTTTGCGCCCGGCGCTGCACCGGCCGGCCCCGCCAGCGGTTTCAACCCGGGGGCCGCACCCGGCAGCCCGGCCGGCCAGTTGCCGGCCGCGGGCGCCAACCCGGCCGCATCGGTCGGTTCGCGCATGGTGCTGGTCGACGTGGTGATGGTGCGCACCGAGGACTCGATCTCCACCGCCAAGGGCGTGAACCTGCTCAGCGCACTGACGCTGCAGTTCGGCTCGTCCGGCTCGCCGGCCTTCGGCAAGGTGAGCACCGGCAGCACCGGTGCCGGCGGCTCGACCATCCTGACCCGGGCCATCACCGTGCCGGGGTTGGTGTATTCGCTGAACCTGGCCAATGCCAACACCAACTTGAACGAGGTGCTGGCGCGGCCCACCCTGGCGGCGGTGGAGGGCATGCGCAGCGAGTTCTTCTCCGGCACCAGCCTGAACGCGGCCGTGGTCTCCAGCGGCAGCGGCGCCAGCGGCAGTGCGGTGTCGGTCGAGAAGCGCTATGGCGTCAAGCTCACCGTGCTGCCGCAGATCCTGCCCAACGGCATGATCAAGCTGGCGATCGACGCCTCGCGCACCTTCCTCAAGCCGCCCAGCGCCAACATCGGCTTCACCTACAAGATCGAGATCTCCGAGATCCTGGCCAATGCCAATGTGGTGATGCGCATGGGCGACACCCTGGTGCTGGGCGGCCTGAGCGAGAAGGAGTCGACCAACACCCGCGACGGCGTGCCGGGGCTGCAGGACCTGCCGGTGGCGCAGTACCTGTTCTCGCAGCAGTCGCGCACCGACTACCAGCGCTCGGTGCTGATCCTGATCACCCCCCGGCCGGCGGCCTACACCTGGGTGGCCGAGGACGGCAGGCCGGTGCCCGCCGCCGGGGCGGACGGCGACGATGCCGCCACCGCCAGCATCGACGTGCTGCGCGCGCGCTACAGCGACTGGTTCAAGCCCTATCCCAACCTCGCCTCGGTGTTCCACCACCTCAACTCGGCCGACCTGTACCGCGAGTTCCGCACCGGCGACGTCACGCTGGAGCGTTGGGACCGCATGGAGACCACGCGTGAGCGCCTGACCCAGGCGCTCGGCTTTCTCCACTACTGAGCGCCCCCAGACCTGCCGCTTCGCGTCAGGCCCCCCCGAGGGGGTCAAGAAAACTTGGGGCGGCCCGGCGTTTTCTTGAGAGTGCGCCACCACGCGCAACACGGCGCCGGCCATGCCGGACGTGCATTCAACTTCTGACAAGGGATCGACCATGGAGATGCGTCTTCGCCGCCTCACGGCCAGGCTGCTGCTGGGCTTGTGTGTGCCGCTGGCCACCACAGCATTCACCGCCCCGGCGCACGCCAGCGAGCCCGAGGACGTGGCGCGCTTCGTCGCCGGGCGCTCGTGCTTCCGCTGCGATCTGCGCTACCACAGCGCCGTGCGGGTCGATCTGCCCCGCGCCGACCTGCGCGGTGCCTATATGTTCAACATCAATCTCTCGGGTGCGCGGCTGCTGGACGCCCGGCTCGAGAGCTCGAACCTGCAGCTGGCCAACCTGGAGCGCGCCGACCTCAGCCGTGCCCAGCTGGCACGTGCAGTGATGGCGGAGGCCAACCTGATGGGCGCCACCCTGGTGGGCGCCTCGCTGGCCCAGGTGGCGGCACGCGGGGCCAACTTCGACGCCGCCGACCTGTCGGACGCCGACCTGACCACCGCCGATCTGCGTGACGCCAGCTTCATCAACGCCTTTGCCGAACAGGCGCGCTTCCTGAGCGCTGACCTGCGCGCGGTGAACCTGAGCGCCGCCCGCATGCGGGGGGCGCAGTTCATGCACAGCAACCTGCAGGGGGCGCTGCTGGTCGCGGCGCGCCTGCCGATGGCCAACTTCCGCCATGCCAGGCTCAGCGGCAGTGATCTGTCGGGCGCCGACCTGTCGTACGCCAACCTCTCCAACGCGGTGCTGACCGACGCCCGGCTGCTGCGTGCCGACCTCACCGGCGCCAATCTGAGCAACGCCGATCTGCGCCATGCCGACCTCAGCGGTGCCGAGCTGGGCAGTGCGGTGCTCGAAGGTGCGCGCACCTGCGGCGCCGTCTTTCCCGATGGCAACCGGGCCAAGCCATGCTGAGCGCGGGTCTTGCACGCTGCGCGGTGCTGCTGCTGGCGGCGGCCTGCGCGGCCTGGCCGGCTGCAGCCACCACGCCCGCCAACCCGGCCGCAGCGCCCGGGGCCGCTGCAGCCGCACCGGCGGCGGCCGCATCCACCGCCGCCACAGGCCGGCGCAAGGCACCCGAGTTCGTCAAGATCGCCCAGCGCGGTGTGCTGGTGGTCGCCATGCTCAGACCGATTCGCCGCCGTTCTTCTACCAGCGCGGCGCTGACCTGGCGGGCATCGATGTGGACATGGCGCACGAGATCGGCCGCGAGCTGAACGTGCCGGTGCGCTTCGACCGCAGCGCCGGCAGCTTCAACGAGGTGGTCGACATTGTCTCGCGCGGTGAGGCCGATCTGGGCATCAGCAAGATCTCGCGCACCCTGGCGCGCAGCCAGGCGGTGCGCTTCTCCGACCCCTACCTGACGCTGCACCATGCGCTGATCCTGAACCGGCTGGCCTTTGCCCGGCTGGCGCGGGAGCGCACGCCAGCCCAGGCGGTGCGCAGCTTCGACGGCAGCCTGGGGGTGATCGCCAACTCCTCGTTCGCCGACTTCGCCGTCAGCAACTTTCCCAAGGCCAGTGTGCGGCCCTACCCCAGCTGGGATGCGCTGGTGGCGGCGGTGCAGCGCGGTGAGGTGGTGGGCGGCTACCGCGACGAGTTCGAGGCCAAGCGCCTGCTGGCCGAGCAACCCGCGGCGGCACTGCAACTGCGCACCATCACGCTGCGCGACCGCGACGACACGATCGGCATCGCCGTGGGCGCCGACGCGCCGACCCTGCATGCCTTCATCAACCTGTTCCTGACGACGCGCAAGACGCGGCTGGACATCGGCGAGGTGCTGCGCGCACTGCCGCCCACCGACAAGAAAGCGGCCACCCCGTGAACGCATTGCAGAACCTGGCCGTTAACCCCTGGGTTGTCTTCGCCGCCCTGGCGCTCGGCTGCACCCTGGGCATCGTGCAGCCGGCGCTGTCGCTGCAGCTGGGCGTGGTCGGCGATGTCTACATCGACCTGCTGAAGATGATCGTGCTGCCCTTCATGGTCTCGGCCGTGATCTTCAGCCTGCAGCGGCTGCTGCGCCAGGGGGGTGCCGGCGTGATCCTGCAGCGCGCCAGCGTGGTGTTCGTCGCCACGCTGGTGGTGGTGGCGGTGCTGGGCGTGGCCGCCACGCTGGCGGTGCAGGACAGCGGCACGCCCAGCGCCAGCCAGGTGGAGGCTTACAGCCGCATCATCGGCAAGGACGCCTCGGCCACCGACACCGTCATCGACCTGCAGGGCGGTGCGGCCGACGCGGTGCCCGACCTGGCCGCCACGCTGCGGGCCAGCCTGGTGCCGACGAATGTCTTTGCCGCGCTGGCCCAGGGCGAGACGCTCAAGGCGCTGGTCTTTGCGCTGCTGTTCGGTCTGGCCATGGGCAAGGTGCAAGGCAGCGTGGCCGACGGCCTGTCGCGCAGCCTGGAGGCGGTCTACCAGGCCTGCCAGCGCCTGACGCAGTGGCTGAACTACCCGCTGCCGCTGGTGCTGGTGTGCATGACCGCCGGACAGCTGGCCAAGACCGGGCTCGGGCCGCTGCAGTCGATGCTGCAGTTCCTGGCGGTATTCTCGCTCGCCTCGCTGGCGGTGATCGTGCTGGCGGTGCTGCTGATCTGGCACCGCAGCGGGCAGCCAATGGGCAGCACCCTGCAAGCGCTGCGCGCCCCGTTCGCGCTGGCCCTGGCCACCCGCAGCAGCGCCACCTGCATGCCGTCGATGATCGAGGCGCTGTGTGGCGGCCTGCGCTTCCAGCGCGAGCGGGTCGAGCTGCTGGTGCCGCTGGGCATCTCGCTGCTGCGCATCGGGCCGGTGCTGTATTACGTCTGCGCCACCATGTTCATCGCCCACCTCTACGGGCGCGCGCTGAGTCCCGGTGACCTGGTGCTGGTGGGGGCGGCTTCCATGCTGGCGGGCTGTGCCTCGGCCGGCATGAGCGGGCTGGTCACCGTCTCGCTGGTGGGCATGGTCTGCGGCTACCTCGGCCTGCCCTTTGAGGCCGCCTTCGTGCTGTTCCTGACGGTCGACCCGCTGTGCGACATGCTGCGCACCGTGGTGCTGGTGCTGGGCAATGCGGCGGCGGTGGCGCTGATCTGCGAGAAGCCCGCCCCGGCTGCGCAGCCGGCGCTGTCCGCGCAGCCGGCGCCGTCCGCGCACCCGGCACTGGCCGGAGCCCCCGCATGAGCCGCATCGGCGTGCTGGGCGGCATGGGGCCGGCGGCGACGGTGGACTTCATGGCCAAGCTGGTGGCCCTGACCCCGGCCACCTGCGACCAGGACCACCTGCCCGTGGTGGTGGCCAACCTGCCCCATGTGCCGGATCGGTCACGTGCCATCCTGGGCGACGGGCCTGACCCCTGGCCGCACATGGCGGCCGGCATCACCGTGCTCAACGAGGCCGCCGTCGGCCTGGTGGTGGTGCCCTGCAACACCTCGCACCACTGGTTCGACGCCATGGCCCGCGCCAGCCGCGCGCCGATGCTGCACATCGCGCGGGCCTGCATCTCTGCGCTGCCTGCCGACCTGCTGGTGCGGGTGAGCCTGTTCGCCACGCGCGGCGCGATCGCATCGGGCTTCTACCAGCGCGCGCTGGACCAACGCGGTGGCGTGTGCATGGTGCCCGCGCCCGACGGCGCCCAGCAGGCGGTCGATGCCTGCATCCGGGCCGTCAAGGGCGGGGACCTGGCGGGCGGCAGCGCCCACCTCGCCAGTGCGCTGGCCGATGCACGCCGGCACGGCGCGCAGGCCGTGATCATGGGTTGCACCGAGATCCCGCTGGCGGCGGCCGCGCTGCAGGGGCACGGCCTGCTGCTCGTCGACAGCACGCTCGAACTGGCGCGCCAGGCCGTGCGCCACGGCCTGCTGCTGGGCTGGAACCGCCCGCCCTGGGCCGAACGCGACAGGTTGGCGCCCCACGTGGCGGCCCATCCGCCCGAGGCCGGCCCGGTGGCCATGCCCACCGTGCGTGCCCGCCAGGCCGTGCCACTGCCATGACGCTTTCCTGCGCCGCCGCGCCTGTTGGGGCGGCGGGGCTTGTCCCTTGGCCACCAGGCCAGCCCGGCATCGGACGCACCTGCGCCCTTGCCATTCCCGCTTGTCCTCTCTGGAGTTCTCGATGACCCGTTTTTCCCCGTTCAAGTCGGCCGTTGCGGCCGCTGGTCTCGCCATGGTGCTGGCCATGGCCGGCGGCACGGCCCATGCCCAACCGGCACCGGCGCTGAGCCAGGCCGTGCTCAAGACGCACCAGGACGACCTGGAGGCGATGCTGGCCGACCTGGCCAAGGTGCAGACGCCTGATGTGGCCAAGGGCTACGAGGGCTATCTGGCCGGCCAGATGCCCAAGTACATGGCCAACCACAAGAGCCTGCACCACGGGGCGATGCAGGCCTTCGGGGCCGGCAAGCTGAAAGGCAAGGCGCCACCCGAGCAGGCGAAGTTGGCGGCCGCCGTCGAGAAGCTGGACGACACCCACTTTCCGAAGCTGGCCGAGGAAATGGCCCGCGTCGAGAAGCTGCAGCCCAGCCTGAAGAAGCAGTTCGACCTGCTGCGCACGCTGAACTGAACCCCACGTCCAGACCACCAGCCAACCTCCCTCTTTCCCAGATTCCAGGACATCCCCCATGAAACGCATCCAACTCGCCGGCCTGAGCGCCCTGCTGGCCGCCGCGCCGACCTTCGCACTGGCCCAGACCTCCAACGCCATGACGGCGAACAAGGGCGCCGTGACGGTCGGCAGCACCACCAACCTCGGCGGCGGTGTCAGCACCTCCACCAGTTGCACCGCCGGCACCACGGCCACCGGCAGCGGCGGTGTCAGCGGCAACAACGTGGGCGGCAGCGGCAGCTTCGGCAGCGGCGTGTCGTGCACCAACACCACCGGCTATGCCGACCCCAACGGCTACATCGGGCTGGAAACCACCTGTGCCTCGGGCACCTACGGCAATGCCGCGGGCACGGCAGGCGCCAACGGCGTGATGGTCTGCGCCGACGTGAGCTCGGGCAGCAGTTGCAGCGTCACCCTGGCCGGCGGCGGTGTCAGCCCCTACGGCGGTGGCGGCGGCTCGGCCGGTGTCAGCGCCGGCGGCGAGGGCATCGGCTCCTGCGGCGGCGTCACCTTCACCAACGGCGTGGCCAACATCGCGATGTGCGGCACGCTGGAATTCGAAGTCGGCATCGACGTCTGCGTCAACGGCAGTGTGAACTACGGCAACATCATCAACCGGGCCGAGCCTTTCGCCTCGCGTGCCGTGGC
>JBBAPL010000039.1:0-36872 GCA_040400895.1 Aquabacterium sp. | reverse complement strand
ACTCCAGCGGCGCCGCACCGGTCCCACCTTCGGCGCCATCGACCACGATGAAGTCAGGCAGCAGGTTGCTCTCGGCCATCGCCTTGGCCAGCGCAAACCATTCCCAGGGGTGCCCGATGCACAGCTTGAAACCCACCGGCTTGCCGCCCGACAGGGTGCGCAATCGGTCGAGGAATTGCAGCATCCCCAGCGGCGTGGTGAACGCGGTGTGCGCTGCCGGCGACACGCAGTCGACCCCGACCGGAACACCGCGCGCCGAGGCGATCTCGATCGACACCTTGGGCCCCGGCAACACGCCGCCATGGCCAGGCTTGGCACCCTGGCTGAGCTTGAGTTCGATCAGCTTGACCTGCGGGTCGCGGGCATTGGCCTCGAACTTGGCTTCATCAAAGTGGCCCTGGTCGTCACGGCAGCCGAAGTAGCCGGAACCGATCTCCCAGACAAGATCGCCGCCGTTCTGGCGGTGGTGAACGCTGATCGAGCCTTCGCCGGTATCGTGCATGAAGCCACCTGCCTTGGCGCCGCCGTTGAGCGCCAGGATCGCATTGGCGCTGAGCGCACCGAAGCTCATCGCCGAGATGTTGAACAGGCTGGCCGAATAGGGTTGCGTGCAGCGATCGCCGCCAATGCGCACGCGGAAGTCATGGCTGGCCAGCGTGCTGGGCTGCAACGAGTGGTTGATCCACTCGTAGCCGGCCTGACCCACGTCGAGTTGGGTGCCGAAAGGCCGCTTGTCTGACTCGCCCTTGCTGCGCTGGTAGACCAGCGAGCGCTGCTGGCGAGAGAACGGTGCGGCCTCGCGGTCACTCTCCAGCAGGTATTGCCGGATCTCGGGACGAACCCATTCGAACAGGAACCGAACATGGCCGATCACCGGATAGTTGCGCAGCAGCGCATGCCGCGTCTGGCGCAGGTCCCTGATGCCGATTACCAGGCCGGTGGCACCCAGCAGCGCCAACCAGGCCCCTTCGTGCAGCAGGAACCAGGACGACAACCCGGCCAGCAAGGCCAGGCTGGCCATCAGCATGGTCAGGTAGCGGATGGGGAAGTAGCGGTCAAGCGAGATCAACCAGGTCGGCATGGGCATCCTGTCACGGCCCGCAACGCGCCGCCGGGCCGGCAACGCCATCGATCAGCATCTGGAAAACGTCGTAAAACAGCTAAGACGTTTCTAATGCTTTGAGCCTCGGGTCAGCAGTAGACCTGGATTGTTCGTGCTTTTCTGCGGCGCTTACCCTAACCAATCAAGTCACGATACCGTCACTTTAGTCACAAAAAATGCCGGGTTTTCATTGGAAAAGAGTCACTGATGCAGAAGACATGGCCTCGGGTCGCCCTCGTGGCGGCCCTGTCCCTGGGTGTATTGGCCGCCTGTGGCGGTGGTGATGATGACGAGCCCACGCCGGTCGGCTTGACGGTGCAGAAGATCGGCGACTACCTCTCGCCCCTGGGCAAGTCGGCGACGCCGCCCGGTACGGTCACGGCCCAGGAAATCCCTGCCTTCGACGCCCTCACCAAGCGGGCCTTCATCGTCAACGCCAGCCTGAGCACCGTGGACGTGCTCGACCTCAGCGACCCGACCAAGCCGGTCCGGGTTGGCGTCATCGACGTCAGCGCCCTGGGCGCCAGCGCCAACAGCGTGGCCGTGAGCGACGGTCTGGTCGCGGTGGCGATCGAGAAGAACCCCAAGACCGACCCGGGCGTCGTGGCCTTCTACAACGCCAGCACGTTGCAGTTGATCACCTCCGTCACGGTGGGGGCACTGCCGGACATGCTCACCTTCACGCCCGATGGCAAGCACGTGCTCGTTGCGAACGAAGGCGAGCCCAGCGGCTATGGCACGCCGCCCGCCGGCAGCAGTTACGTGGACCCCGAGGGTTCGGTCAGTGTGATCACGGTCAACCGCAGCGGGTCGGGATCGTCCCTGACCGTGGCCCCGGTGGTCGCCACGGCCGACTTCAAGGCCTTCATCGGCAAAGAAGGCGAACTGCGTGCCCAGGGTGTCCGCATCTACGGGCCGGGCGCCAACGCCGCGCAGGACCTGGAGCCCGAATACATCACCGTCAGCGCCGACAGCAAGACCGCTTACGTGACCCTGCAGGAAAACAATGCCATCGCGGTGGTCGATGTGGCTACAGCCCGGGTCACGGCGATCAAGCCGCTGGGCTTCAAGGACCACAACATCGCGGGCGCGGGCCTGGACGCGAGCGATGAGGACGGCGGTACCGACACCAACAGCGGCACCGCCAAGGTCGACATCGTGCCGCGACCGGTCAAGGGTCTCTATCTGCCCGACGCGATCGCCAACTACAGCGTCGATGGCGTCACCTACCTCATCACCGCCAACGAGGGCGATGCGCGCGCTGACTGGCCGGGCTTCAACGAGGAGACGCGGGTCCGCGCCTACTGCTCGGCGGGCGGCCTGGACCCGGCGGTGTTCGGCGCCGACGCAGCGAAGTTGCTGTTCGACTCGGCACTGGGCCGGCTGCGCATCACGACCACGCCCAATGGCGGCGACACCGGCAAGAACGCAGCGGGGCAGTGCAATGCACTGTACAGCTTCGGCGGGCGGTCCATTTCCATCTGGAAGGCGAGCGATGTCAGCCGGGTGTTCGACTCTGGTGACGACCTGGAGCAGCGCACCAAGGCCTTGACCGAGGCGAAGTTCAACGCCAGCCATGACAACGACACGCTGGACGCGCGCAGCAGCAACAAGGGCCCCGAGCCCGAGGGCGTGGTGGTGGCCCAGTTCGGCAGCCGCAGCTTCGCCTTCGTGGCCCTGGAGCGCATCGGCGGCGTGGCCGTGTACGACGTCAGCAAGCCAGCCGCAGCCACGTTCGTGACCTACCTCAACACCCGCACCGGTGCCACCGGCGACCGCGGTCCCGAGGGCATGGCCTTTGTCCCGGCATCCAAGTCGCCCAACGGCAAACCGCTGTTGATCGTGGGTAACGAGGAGAGCGGCACCACGGCCGTGCTCCAGATCAATCTGAGGTACTGATCGCACCGGCCCGGCCGCCCCGCTGGGCGGTCGGATGCCCGCTGGCTCGGTCCTGGAGGCATGCGCAGCGTTCGGGCGCGTCGGTGTCCACCCCGGGCGCAAGCTGCAGGGCTGCCGCTGAAGCGGGCCTGGGCGGCGACGTCGTCGAAGTGGGGCCAGCAACCGGCACAGCGCTTTGGTGCCCAAGCCGCCGCCATGGATGGCCTCTGCGCCGGCCAGCCGGTCAGCCAGGGACGGCAACCGGGAGCGCTGCCGGGCCTGCGCAGCGGGCACAATCCTGCGCCATGACGACAATGATGGGGAGCGCGGGCGCTGGTGCCACGGCAAGGCAGAGCCTGCGGCGCATGCTGGTGCCTCTGGTCGGCGTGGCCCTGCTGGCGGGGTGTGCCACGCGCTCGGGGGAGGTGGTGCCCCGCGCCACCGACCCCGCTGCATACGCAGGCTGGGATTGCGGCCGCCTGCATGATGAGATCGACAGCGTGCAGCAGCGTGCGGCCGACGTGGCCTATGCCGTCGATTCCCGCGTCGGCAACAACATGATTGCCCTCGGACTGGGAGTGACCGTGTTCTGGCCGGCGCTGCTGGCGATGCGGCCCGACGGCCTGGAGGCCACCGAACTGGCCGACCTGAAGGGGCGCTTCGAAGCGCTGCGCAGCATGGCGGAGCGCCAGTCCTGCCCACCCCCCGGTGAAGGCATGGCGGCCCAGCGGCAGGCTTCGCTGCCCGTGGTGCTGGGCGAGCGTCTGGTCTACGAAGAGCGCACCACCGCCGGGGCGCCCGTGCACCTGCTGGGCATGCAGGTGACGGCACTGCGTCGCGACCAGATCGAGTTCCAGGTCGACCTGGACGGCAAGGCGTACGCCACTGCCTGGCGCCAGGACCTGGCCGGCAATCCGGTGCTGGAGTCGCGCGCGCCCTTGCTGGGGTGGCGGCGACTGCTCAAGCCCGACCTCACCCTGGGCCAGGTGCTGTACGGTGAACTGGCCGCGGCCGAGCAGGTCCATGCCGCGGCACGGGTTCGTGGCCAGGTGGTGGCCACCGGCCCGCAGACCATCGCCGGGCGCAGTTTCGACGTGGCGGTGATCGAGCTGTTTGGTGAGGCGCCTTCGGCAGCGTCCGGCGTCGGTGGCCTGGACCAGACCAGCACGCGGCTGGATGGCGTGATGGCGGTCGACCGCCGCAATGGTCTGCTGCTGCGGTTGGAACTGCGCAGTGGCAACCCTGAATTCAGCTTGCGCCGGCGGCTGCTGCGGGTTGAGGCCGCCCCGCGGCCCTGACCATCTGCCCCGGGGCGTTTACCGATCTTTACCGTGTGAACAAGGCCAGGACACCCCGGCTGTGCAGACTGCAAGGCATCCCATCAACCCCACGGACGCCACGATGACACCGACCACTGCCCGCCTGCCCCGTCAACCCGCTGCCTGGTTTCCGCTCACCGCAGCAGCCATGCTCGTCGCCATCGTCGGCATGGGCTTGGCCAACCGGGCCGAGGCTCAGCCGGCCATGCAGTCCGGCGCCCAGCACGCGGCCCACCACCGCATGGCGCCCAGCATGGGCATGGCCGGGATGGCGCTGCCCGAGCGCATGCTCGACGAGGTGGGCGCCAGTGCCGACCAGAAAACCAAGCTGCGCGACATCTTCAAGGCGGCTGGCGAAGACATGCGCACGCAGCGCGAGGCGGGCCGGGCACTGCACGGCAAGATGCTGGCGCTGATGGCCGCACCCCAGGTGGATGCCGCGGCGGCCGAGGCCCTGCGCCAGCAGCAGCTGGCCCAGCACGACACCGTGACCAAGCGCGCCTTGCAAGCCATGCTGGATGCCCAGGCGGTGCTGAAGCCCGAGCAGCGCGCCAAGCTGGCCGAGCGCATGGCCGCGCGCCAGCAGATGCGCGAGCACCGCCATGACCGCCGCGCGCCCGACGCGCCGAAGGGCTGACCGCCATGGCGCGGCGCAGCATGCCTTTTTCGATTGCAAGATGACAGGCAGGACGGGAGCGCCATGAACGGCAAGCTGCTGCTGATCGACGACGATGCACGCCTGACGGCCATGGTGGGCGACTACCTGCGCGCCAACGGCTACGAGGTGGACGCTGTGGGGTCGCTGGCGGCCGGGCGCGAGCGCCTGCGCGGCGGCCCCTACGACGCGCTGGTGCTCGACCTGATGCTGCCCGACGGCGACGGGTTGGACCTCACCCGCGAGTTGCGCGCCGATGCGCGGCTCAAGCGCCTTCCGCTGCTGATGCTCACCGCCCGCGGCGAGCCGCTGGACCGGGTGCTGGGCCTGGAATTGGGCGCGGACGACTACCTGTCCAAACCCTTCGAGCCCCGCGAACTGCTGGCCCGCGTCAAGGCCCTGCTGCGCCGCGCCAGCCCCGAACCGTCGGCCGACGAGGTGATGCGTTTCGGTCGGCTGGACATCGATCTGGGCGCACGCCAGGCGCGCATCGACGGCAAGCCGGCCGACCTGACCGGCCACCAGTTCGACCTGCTGGTGGTGCTGGCGCAGAGCGCTGGCCGGGTGCTCAGTCGCGACCAGATCATGGATGCGCTCAAGGGCCATCCGATGGAAGCCTTCGACCGCAGCATCGACGTGCACGTCTCTCGCATCCGCGCCTGCATCGAAGACGACGCCAAGATGCCCAAGCGTGTGCTCACGGTGCGCGGCTCGGGCTATGTCTTCGCCCGCAAGCAGGACGCCGATGAATGAGGTCCGCTAGCGCGTGCGCCCAGGCTGTGCGGGGGCGCGCGGCATGAAGTCGCTGTACCTGCGCATCTGGCTCACCGTGGTGGCGGCACTGGCGCTGTTCGCCCTGGTGTCGGGCTGGATGTGGCAACACCATGTCGAGCAGGAGCGGGCCCGCATGGAAGCCGCCGCTGGCGAGCGCCTGGCGGCATGGGCCGAACTGGTGCAGCGCGCGTTGCCGTCGGCCGACGCGCCGGTGGCCGAGCAGGCCGAAGCGCTGTTGGAGTGGTCGGCCCGGCTGCGCGTGCCGCTGGCGCTGGACGACCGCCGAGGCGACCGCATCGCCGCATCCGACAGCTTCCTGCGCCGCGACACCGAGCGTGGCGTGTCGGCCACGGCCGTGCGCCTGGATGACGGTCGCACGTTGTGGTTGGCTCGGCGCGTCGTCCGCCGCGCACCGCCCGATGGCCCGCCCAGCGAGGAGATCGTGGCTTGGCGCAACGGCAGTGGCGCGGTGCTGATGCTGCGGTCGCAGCGCGGCCCGTTGCTGGGTGACCACGGGCCCGGTCCGGTGTTGGGTGACCGCGTGGCGCCGGTGCGGCCGATGCCGCCGTTGCTGCCGCTGCCCTTCGGCCTGCCGGGCGCCTTGGGCCCGCTGGTGCTGGTGGCGCTGCTGTTCGTCGCCGTGGCCGCGGGCGCCTACCCCGTGGTGCGCCGGCTCACCCGCCGGCTGGAGGCACTGAAGCAGGGCGTGCAGGCCTTTGGTGCGGGTGACCTGGCGCAGCGCGTGGACGACGCCGGCAAGGACGAGGTGGCTGCCGTGGCCACCACCTTCAACCTGGCGGCCGAGCGCATCGAGGCCCTGGTGCGCAGCCATCAGACCCTGCTGGCCAATGCCAGCCATGAACTGCGCTCACCGCTGGCCCGGCTGAAGATGGCGGTGGCCATGTACGCCGAGTTGCCCGAGGCCCAGCGCGCCGGCCTGAAGCGCGAGATCGACACCAATGTGGCCGAGCTGGACGCGCTGGTGGAAGAAGTGCTGCTGGCCAGCCGTCTGAACGCCGGCGCCGCGCTCGACCTGAACGATCCGGTCGACCTGCTCGGCATCGCGGCCGAGGAAGCCGCCCGGGTCGACGCCGAGGTCGAGGCGCAGGGCGAGCCGCGCCACCTGGTGCGCCCCGGCAATGAACGCCTGCTGCGCCGTGCGCTGCGCAATCTGCTGGAGAACGCGCGCCGCTACGGCGGTGGCGACATCCGCGCCCGGGTGGTGGCCGCCACCGATGGCGCGGTGCAGCTGCGGGTGTGTGACCGCGGCGCCGGCGTGCCGGCCGACCTGCGCGAGCGCATCTTCGAGCCCTATTTCCGCCTGCCCGGCCATGCCGAGCGGGAAGGCGGCGTGGGCCTGGGGCTGAGCCTGGTGCGCCAGATCGCCGCGGCCCATGGCGGCAGCGTGCACTGCGAGCCGCGCGACGGCGGCGGCAGCTGCTTCGTCATCCGCCTGCCACCGTCGACCTGACAGGCCGGGCCGTTGCACCGCGCTGCTGGTGCAGCACCCAGGCCAGCAGCGCCACCAGGCCCACAGCCGACAGCGACAGCCCCACGGTCGACGCGATCCAGAAGCCGCGCGCACCTTGCCAGGCCAGCGGCACTGCCCCGCCCAGGTTGAAGGCCAGCACATGGCCGCCGCCCAGACCCACGCCCCACAGCGCGAGCACATAGATCAGCGTGGGCACCGTGGCAATGCGCCAGGCGCGCAGCACGAAGGCGGCCACCGCCTGGGCCGCGTCGACGGTGTGGAACAGCGCCACCCAGGCCAGCAGTGGCAGTGCGGCGGCCACCACCGCCGGGTTGTCGGTGTAGAGCTGCAGCACCTGCTGGCGGCCGAAGAACACCGCCGCGCCCACCACCGCCGCCAGCCCCACGCCGAATTGCAGGCCGTGCCAGCAGAGCCTGCGCGCATCGGCGATGTCGCCTGCACCGATGCGCTGTGCCACCAGCGTGCTGCTGGCATTGCCCAGCGCCAGCGGCAGCATGAACAGCAGCGACACCAGGTTGGCCGCGATCTGGTGACCGGCCACGGGCGTGGCACCCAGGCGCGAGATGAAGATCGCCATGAAGGCAAAGCCGGTCACCTCCACGCCGATGCCCAGGCCCATCGGCACGCCCAGGCGCAGCAGCGCCCGGATCGACGGCCCGTGCGGCCGCCGCACATCGGCCGCCTGCAGGTCGAAGCGGCGGTAGAACGGGTCGCGCGCCATCAACACGGCGGCGGCGCCGGTCTGCGCCCACATCGCCAGCGCGGTGGCAATGCCGCAGCCCACCACCCCCAGCGCCGGGATGCCCAGCCCCGGCACGCCCGACACCAGCGCCAGCGACAGCGGCACCTTCAGCGCCAGGCCGCCCAGTTGCAGCGCCATCACCGCCTTGGGGCGTGACACCGCGTTGTTGAACCCGCGATAGACGGTGAACAGCAGCGACGCCGGCAGCGCCACCGCCAGCGCCAGCAGGTAGCCGCGCACCTTGTCGGCCACCTCGGGCCCGGCCTTGCTCAGCGCCAGGAACGGCGCCGGGAACGCCAGCAGCGCACAGCCCAGCACCGCCAGGCCCAGCGCCAGCCACAGCCCCTGCCACACCTGGCGGCCTGCCTCGTGCAGCCGCTGGGCGCCGAACAGCTGGCCCACGGTCGGGCTGATGGCCAGCACCACACCCATCAGGCCGATGAACACGGTGATGTAGGTGGCTGCGCCCACCGCCAGCGCCGCCAGGTCGGTGGGTGAATGGCGCGCCACCAGCACCGTGTCGATGGTGCCGAAGCCCAGCACCGCCAGCTGGCCGATGAACAGCGGCCAGGCCAGCGGCACCACGCGCCGCACGCTGTGGCGCAGGCCCTGGCCGCCCGGCGCGGCCTGGTCGCGGCCGGTCAAGACGCTCACGCTGCCGGTGCCGCCTGGTCGCCACCGGGCCGGGCCCGCTCGGCATAGCGGTTGAAGCGCCAGGCCGTGCCCTCCATGGTGATGCGGCGCCACACCGCGCGCTTCTCGCCCGGGCTCAGCACCGGCCAATCCTGCACCTCGTCCTCGGTGCGGCCGCAGCCCTTGCACAGCGCGTCGCCCTGGGCGGTGGAACAGATGGCGATGCAGGGCGCATCGGGTGTCTTGGCGTACCAGGTCAGCCAGGCGTTGCGGGCAAGGGCCGGCATGCTGTTCTCGTCGGCCAGGCTCTCGCGGTAGTACACCAGCAGCGCATACACCTCGGCCAGCGCGCGCACCTCGGCGCAGGCGGTGATGCCGTCTGGCGACGGCGAACGGGCGCGCCACCAGTTGATGGCGGCTTCGATGTCAGTGATGTGGATGCCGGCCATGGGGGCGCGAGCATAGCGTGCGGGGCCCGGCTCCGGCGGGCACGGGCCATGCATACTTTGGCCCATGCGCTGTTTGTCGTTCTGTCACATCCCTGCCGCACTGCGCTGCGCCGCAGCCGCCCTCGGATTGGCCGTGCTGGCCCCGGTGCACGCCGGCGAGTTCAGCGACGAGTTCGACCGCCAGCGCTTCAAGTCCGCCTTCCAGCACGAGATCGCCTTCCGCGAGGCGGCGCTGCACGTGGCCTGGTCGGCCGAGCCGCTGTGCGACGACACCAGCGAGATCGAGCCCTTCGTGCTGTGGTCGCTGCGCGGCGTGCGCAAGGGCTTGTCGGCCGACGCGCAGAAGCTGTTCACCCAGGCCACCGGCATGGACGAGCACTGGCGCATCGCCTGGCTGGACGAGTCGGCGCCCGACGCGTTGCGGCTGGGCCAGCGCGTGCTGGCGGTCAACCAGCGGCCGCTGCCGGCCCCGGGCAACAAGGTCGAGCTGTCGGCAGTGTTCCGGGGCGGGTCGGCTTTCTCGGTCGACGACCAGGCGTTCTGGACGGTGATGCACCAGGCGCGGCAGGAGGCGAATGCCGATTCGTCGATGGTGCTCACGCTCGACGGCGGCCAGCAGGTCAAGGTGTCGACGCAGACCGGCTGCGCCGGCACGGTGACGGCCACCGCCTTCGACGACGAACCGCAGAACTTCCTGCGCCAGGACGGCCTGCGCAGCAAGATCCCCGGCCACGCCATGCTGGCCGCCCACACTCGGGATGAACGGCGCTGGCTGGCCGCCTTCGGCACTTACTTCCTGGCCAGCGAGCGCAGCATCCTGCGTCAGCGCTCGTCCGACACCGTCGGCAATGCCTTCCTGGTGGGCAAGGTGCTGGCGCTGGCCGTGCCCGGCATGGGCACGGTGCTGTCGGCGATGGAAAGCCAGACCCAGCGTGGCCTGCAGGTCGACGGCCTGATCGGTGGCGCCGACCTGTTCGCCAACGAGGTGGTGCTGGCCATGGGCGGCGACCCGGCGGTCGGCCTGCGCCTGTCGGACCGGCTGGCGCGCGACAAGGTGGTGGCCGACATCCTGCCGATGACGGCGTTCCGCCGGTCGAATGTCGAGATCCAGCTGCAGCAATTGCAGGCGATCGAGACCGCCCGGCGCCAGGCCGAGCTGGCTGCGGATGCCGGCAGCGACGCCAAGCCCGACGGCAAGCCCGGCAAGCCGACACCGTAAGGCGGCCCCCGCGGGCGCGACCAACCGGCTTGTGCCACCCTGCGCGAGCGCCCGATGCCCCAACCCTTGTTGCACGCCCTGGCAGCGCTGCTGCTGTCTGGCCAGGCCGTCGCCGTCCCGGCGCTGTGCGAAGCCCGGTCCGCCCCGCGCCAGACGCCGCTGGTGGAGCTGTACACCTCCGAAGGTTGCAGCAGCTGCCCGCCGGCCGACCGCTGGTTGTCCACGCTGCCGTCTGCCACAGGCGCATCCCAGGGCCAGCCAGCAGTGCTGGCGGCGGCGTTCCATGTCAGTTATTGGGACCGGCTGGGCTGGCCCGACCGCTTTGCCAGCGCCGAGTTCACCGCGCGCCAGGCCGAGCTGATGCGGTCATCGGGCGCGCGCTACGTCTACACACCCCAGGTGCTGGTCGACGGACGTGACTGGCGCGGCTGGCCCACGCTGCCGGCGGCCACTGACGCACCGGCGCGTGCCCACATCCTGCTGCAGCGCCGCGGCGCCCAGGTGCTGGTGCGTGTGGCGCCCGGGCCGGGCGCGCCGCCGCAGCTGGCGCTGTGGTGGGCACTGCTGGAAGACGGTCACCGCTCGGCCGTGTCGGCCGGTGAGAACCGCGGTGAACAGTTGCGCCACGACCATGTGGTGCGGCGCTATGGCCGGGTGGCCGCCTGGCCGGCGGCCGAACGGCAACTGCCGCCGATCGCGGCCGACGCCAACGGCGAAGGCGGGCGCATGGCCCGCCTTCTGGTGGTGGTGACCGATGCGGCCACCGGGGCGCCGCTGCAGGCGGCCCAGCTGGCGTGTCCGCCAGCGGGCTGAAGCCTGCAGGAGCGGCCGGGATCAGCCCGGCTTGCGGCGCGGTGCGCCGAACGGCTTGCCGGCCGGGCGGTCACCCGCCGGGCGATCGCCGCCGAAGGCCGCGCGGGCCGGGCGGTCACCGCCGCCGAAGCCTTCACCACGCGGGGCGTTGCTGCGGCTGTCGTTGCGGAAGCCACCGTCACGGAAGCCGCCTTGCGGCGCGCCACCGTCGCGGAAGCCACCGGCCTGGGGCCGGCCGCCGTCACGGAAGCCACCCTGCGGCGGGCCGTCCTGGCGGAAGCCGCCGGCTTGCGGCCGGGTGTCGTCACGGAAACCGCCACCCTGGGGACGGGCGTCATCACGGAAGCCACCCGGGCGACGGTCGCCCTGGAAGCCACCGCCAAAGCCGCCACCGCCACCACTGCGCGGGCCGCCAAAGCCACCCGGCCGGCGCTGGCCGAAGCTGGGCTTGCCGCCGCCGCCGAAGCCGGGGCCGTTCATCGTCGGCGCGGTGTACTTCGGCTCCAGGCCGGCCACCACCGCCACGGCGATGGGCTGGGTGGTGAAGCGCTCGATGCGGCGGATCATGCCCACGTCACGGCGCTCGGCCAGGGTGATCGCCAGGCCGTTGCGGCCGGCGCGGCCGGTGCGGCCGATGCGGTGCACGTAGTCCTCGGCCTTCATCGGCAGGCCGTGGTTGATGACGTGGCTGATGGTGGGCACGTCGATGCCGCGGGCGGCCACGTCGGTGGCCACCAGGATGCGCAGGTGGCGGCTGCGCAGGTCTTGGAGCACGCGGTTGCGGCGGCCTTGTGGCATGCCGCCGTGCAGGGCGGCCACGGCATGGCCGATCTGCTGCAGCTTGAACGCCACTTCATCGGCGTCGCGCTGGGTGCTGGTGAAGACCACGCACTGGTCCATGTCCTTGTCGGTCAGCAGTTGTTCCAGCAGGGCGTGCTTGTGGTGCATGCTGTCGGCCCAGTGCAGGCGCTGCTCGATCGAGGCATGGGTGTCGGTGTGCTTGTCCACGCTGATGCGCTGGGCTTCGCGCGTCAGCTGGTTGGCCAGGTGGCCCACGGTGCCGTCGAAGGTGGCCGAGAACATCATCGTCTGGCGCTCGGTGGGCAGGGCCTGCGCCACCAGCTTGATGTCGTCGATGAAGCCCATGTCGAGCATGCGGTCGGCTTCGTCGAGCACCAGCAGTTCCACCTGGCCGAGGATGGCCGCGCCGCTGTTCATCAGGTCGAGCAGGCGGCCGGGGGTGGCGATCAGCACGTCGAGCGGGCCACGCAGCGCCTTCAGCTGGGCCTGGTAGGGCACGCCGCCGACGATGTGGGCCACGCGCAGGCCGGACACGCCGTAGCCGTAGACACTGCAGGCGCGGGAGACCTGTTGCGCCAGCTCCCGCGTGGGGGCCAGCACCAGGATGCGCGGGCCGTTGGCTTGGCCCTTGGCGCGCTTCTTCGCCGGGTCGAGGCGGGCGGCCAGGATGCGCTCCAGCGCCGGCCAGACGAAGGCGGCGGTCTTGCCGCTGCCGGTCTGCGACGACACCAGCAGGTCGCGGCCCGACATCGCGGCGGGCACGGCACGGGCCTGCACGTCGGTGGGGGTGGTGTAGCCGGCGTGGGTGATGGCCTTCACCAGCTCGGGCGACAGGCCCAGGGCGGTGAATTCGGCGCCGACAGGCGCGGACGCCTCGGCGGTGTCGTCGGCGGCGTGGGGCAGGTCGGTGGTGGCCAGTTCAGTGGCCAGTTCGGGGATCAGGTCGAAACTCATGGTTCAAGCTTTCAGCAAGGCAAGGCTGTGCCCGGTGGCTTGTGGCCACAACAGGCCCAGCCACGGCGCCGCAACAACGCGGGAAGCCGCAGTGGGGTCGCACTTCGGTGGAAGGGTGGGGCAGATCGAGGCGACTGGCTGTGCCTGCGGTGCAACTGCGAAGCGTGCAGATGCGGAGCCCAAAACGTCCTGAAGCGACGGCATCGCCGCCAACCAGGACGACAAGACGCGGTGTGTGTTCCCATGAAACACCGCCAACAGTCAGCGGAAGATCAGGGACCGGCTTGCCAAGGGTCAGAGGGGATGAACGAACTCGCCGGTGTCAAGCGCTTTCCGGCGAAGCTCCCGATTATGTCAGAAGCTGTGGCTGGCTGTGGGTGTTTCTACCAATTCAGCAGCGTGTGCCGTGTTGGCCGCTGGCGCGCCGTGCTGCAGTCCACGCGCGGCGAGAATCATGCTGGCCGCCTTCTCGGCAATCATCACCGTCGGTGCATTGGTGTTGCCACCGACGATGCGCGGCATGATCGACGCATCGACCACCCGCAGGCCCTGCATGCCGCGCACGCGCAACTCGGCGTCCACCACATCCAGCGGCCCGGTGCCCATGCGGCAGCTGCCCACCGGGTGGTAAATGGTGTCGGCATGGTTGCGGATGAATTCGGCGATCTGGTCTGGCGTCTGGGCGCCGGCCGACGCCGCCAATTCACGCCCGCCCAGCGCGGCCAGCGCAGGCTGCGCCAGCAGGCTGCGCATGCGCTGGAAGCCGTGCACCAGACGGTCCAGGTCGTCCGGCGCCGACAGGAAGGCCGGGTCGATCAGCGGCGCCACCAGCGGGTCGGGGCTGGCCAGCGTGACGCTGCCTCGGCTTTGCGGGTGCAGCAGACACACGTGGCATGAGTAACCATGGCCGAACACCGTCTTGCGGCCATGGTCGACCAACTTGCCGATGACGAAGTGCAACTGGATGTCGGGCACCGGCTCGCCGGGCTGGCTGCGGAAGAAGCCTCCCGCCTCGGCGAAGTTGGTGGTCAGGCGGCCGGTGCGCTGGCGGCGCCACTCGCCGATGTCGCCCAGCGTGCGCCAGGCGGCCGGCAGCGACAGACCGAACGACTCGGTCGAGCCCGGCGTGTCGACCACCTGCACCACGTCCACGTGGTCGTGGAGATGGCGACCGACGCCGGGCAGGTCGTGCAGCACGGCCAGGCCCAACTGCTGCAGGTGGGCGCCCGGGCCGATGCCGCTGGTCATCAGGATCTGCGGCGACTGCAGCGCGCCGGCGCTCAGCAGCACCTCGCCGCGCACGGGCGCGGTGTGGCGGCTGCCGCCGCGCAGGTACTCGACGCCACTGGCCCGCTTGCCGTCGAACAGGATGCGGGTGACCTGCGCGCCAGTGATCACCTCCAGGTTGGGCCGACCGGAGGCCGGTGCGAGGTAGGCCTTGGCGGTGCTGCAGCGTTCGCCGTTGCGGTGCGTGGCCTGGTACCAGCCCACGCCCTCCTGCGCGGGGCCGTTGAAGTCGCGGTTCAAGGGCATGCCGGCTTGCACGCCGGCCTGGATGAAGCGCTCGGCCAGCGGGTTGGGGCAGCGCAGGTCCTGCACGCTCAGCGGGCCGTCGGCGCCATGCAGTTCGTCGGCCCCGCGCAGGTTGCCCTCGGCCTGACGGAACCAGGGCAGCACCTCGTCGAACGACCAGCCGGGGTTGCCTTCGGCGGCCCAGCCGTCGTAGTCCTGCCGCTGACCGCGGAGATAGATCATTGCATTGATCGAACTGGACCCGCCCAGCACCTTGCCGCGTGGCTGGTAGCCGCGGCGTCCGTTCAGTCCGGGCTGTGGCACGGTCTGGAACGACCAGTTGATGCCCTTGGTCTTGGCCATCAGCGCCAGGCCAGCCGGGCAGTGGATCAGCACGCTGGTGTCGGCGCCGCCGGCTTCCAGCAGCGCCACCCGCACCTGCGGGTCTTCGCTGAGGCGCGCCGCCAGCACGCAGCCGGCCGAGCCGCCGCCAATCACCACGTAGTCGTACATGCCTGGGTCTCCTGGATGTCGTGGCCGGTGTCCATGACAGCGGCGATTCGATGATAGCCAGCAGGGGTCGCCGGGCCGTAGGTTGGGGACCTGCCTCTAGATCCCTGGCCCGCCAGGCGGCAATTGAGGCAACTGCTGGGTCGAAACCCTGCTACATTTGTGACACAGACATGCACGAGGCCGTTTCCACAAGGTCTTATTCCTTACCGCTGGAAGTGATGGTTGCGACGCACGCAGCACCCGCTGAAGGCCGGCCCAGGTTTGATGAACTCCCGGTTCGACGTTTCTTGAGTGTCTCTGTCCGCGCTGGCGTGAGCTTGCGCGGTGGCTTTTTTCTTTCACAGACTCAACAAGGAATATCCCCATGAGCACCACCACCCAAACCGGCGTCGTCAAATGGTTCAACGATGGCAAGGGTTTCGGCTTCATCACGCCTGAAGACGGCAGCAAGGACCTGTTCGCTCACTTCAGCGAAATCCGCAACAACGGCGGCTTCCGCAGCCTGGCTGAAAATCAGCGCGTCGAATTTGAAGTGAAGCAAGGCCCCAAGGGCCTGCAGGCTGCGAACATCCGCCCGCTGTAAAGCGCGCCGGATCCGGCTGCCTCGGCGGCCGGACAAACAAAAACCGCAGCTGCGAGGCTGCGGTTTTTTTTCGTCTGGCCGGGCCGGTGGTGTCAGCCGGCGGCGGGCGGGGCGGGCGCATCGGCGCCGCTTGGGGTGTCGGATGGCGGCTCGGCGCCCTGGCCCTGGTCGGCATCACCCTGGCCGGGATGCAGCTTCTTCTGCTTCTTTTCCTCTGACTTGCGCTTCTTGGCCAGTTCACGCTGGCGTTTCTCATATCCGTAATTCGGGGTCGCCAAGGCGTTGCTCCTTTGAATGGCTGGCGCGCACCGGCGGCGCGTCGAAGCTGATCACAGCATAAGGCAAAGCGCTGCGGGCCCGGCAAAAGCAAAGGGCCACATGACGTGGCCCTTGGTGCTCACGGAAAGAACTGCAGTGCAGCCTCACCGGGTGTGTCGGCGCCGGGTACGGGTTCCGGTACTCTGCCCATTGGTGCAGTCGGTTGTCGCCTTGACCAGTGAAGTATCGGCACCCCGCATGACCAGGAGATGACGAACAGCGCGTGGTTTGCGGCCCAGATCCGCCGCGACCGCGTGGGCCGTGAATTGCTGCGATGCACAATCAGCGCACTGACATCGATCGACCTGACCTCGGGAGCCCTGCACCATGCGCTTTGTCGTGTTCAACCAGAAGGGCGGGGTGGGCAAGTCCACCATCACCTGCAACCTGGCGGCCATCAGCGCGCAGCAGGGGCTGCGCACCTTGGTCATCGACCTGGACCCGCAGGGCAACAGCACGCGTTACCTGCTGGGCGAAGGCGCCGACGAGGCGCGCGACACCGCCGCCGAGTTCTTCGACCAGACGCTGAAGTTCACGCTGCGCAACCAGGCGACCGAAGAGTTCATCACCGCCACACCGTTCGTGCATCTGGACCTGCTGCCGTCAAGCCCGAGGCTGGAGGAACTGCATTCGAAGCTGGAGTCGCGCTACAAGATCTACAAGTTGCGTGATGCGCTGGACGCGCTGGGTGCGGGCTATGACCGCATCTACATCGACACGCCGCCAGCGCTGAACTTCTACACCCGGTCGGCGCTGATCGCTGCGCAGGGCTGTCTGATCCCGTTCGACTGCGATGACTTCTCGCGCCGGGCGCTGTATGCCCTGCTGGAGAGCGTGCAGGAGATCCAGGCCGACCACAACAAGGCGCTGGCGGTGACCGGTATCGTGGTCAACCAGTTCCAGCCCCGCGCCAACCTGCCGCAACAACTGGTGCAGGAACTGATCGACGAGGGCCTGCCGGTGCTGCAGCCCTACCTGAGCGCCAGCGTGAAGATCAAGGAATCCCACCAGCGCGCGCTGCCCATGGTGCACCTGGACGCACGCCACAAGCTGACGCAGGAATACCTGGCGCTGCATGCGGCGCTGCAGCCGGCCCCTGCCAAACGAGGCCGCGCGGCGCGCTGACCCTGGGCGTGATTGGCTAGCGCGCTGCAGGCTTGCCGAAGCGGCTGTCGAACCAGTCGCTGAGCATGCGTTGCTCATACGGCAGCCGGCTGGTGCCGTTCGCGCTGGTGTTGCGCAACAGGTAGGCCATGTCGGTGATGACGTCGCTGCCTTCGGTGACCAGACGGTCACCGTCCTGCAAGGTGTAGCGCAGGCTGATGCGCGGCCAGTCGGGTCGGTTGCCCATCACCCGCACGTCATGCATCAGGCGCGAGGCGGGCGGGATCTCGCCGGCCAGGTCGACATCGGTGACGGTCAGGCGCAGGGTCTGGCTGGCCGGCAGGCGCTCGGCGGCCAGGGTCTGCAGGATCTGCCGCAGCTGCTGCTGCACCGCATCAGCCTCGCGCCGTGGGCCGATGTCGGTGTAGCGGTCGGGTTGGTCGAACTGCACCTCGGCGCGGCCGGCTTGGGCCGGCAGGGCGGCCAACACCGCCAAGCAGGCCAGGGCGGCGGAAAGTGGGGCAGGTCGCTTGCGCATCGGTTGGCTCCTGGCGGTGAACGGCGCGTGCGCCTGGGTGCTCATGATGGACCGCCTGCGCGTGGTGGAAGTTCCACCGCGCCGGGCGCCTGTAGGGTGAGGTCACTGTCGGCGCAGGCCACGCAGGGCAGCACCCAGCCTTCGGCCTTCTCTTCGGCCAGCAGGCCGGGCCAGTCGATCGTGTGGTGGATCTGGCCGCTGACCACGCGCGCCAGGCAGGTGCGGCAGGTGCCGTTGCGGCACGACCGCGGCAGGCGCACGCCAGCGTCCAGCGCGGCCTGCAGCAGGGTCTGGCCCACCGGCACCGGCAGGCGCCAGCCGCCCGGCAGCACCGTCATCCAATGGGACTGCGGCGTGGCGCCCACCCTGGCCTCAGCGGCGGAAGACCAGCAACTGGTTGTTGGCCGGCATGGCCAGCCGCTGCACCCACTGCAGCCCAGCTGCGGCGGCCTCGGCCTGCACCGCATGCAGCCAGCGGATGCCCCAGGCCGGGTTGCGGGCCTGCAGGTCGGCGTCGAAGGCGGTGTTGCCGGGTGCCGCCGGCTCACCGTCGACAAAGTACGGGCCGTAGGTGACCAGCTGACCGCCGGGCGCCAGCCACCGTGCGGCGCCTTGCATCAAGGCGCTGCAGCAGGCCCAGGGCGCGATGTGCAGCATGTTGGCGCAGAAGATGGCGTCGAACCGGGTCGCCTCTGGCAGCGGCCAGGGTTGCTGCAGGACATCCAGCTGCAGCGGCGGTTGCAGGCCGGGTGACGGTTGCAGTTGCGCCCAAGCCCGCACCGACGCCAGCGCGTCGGTGGACGGGTCGGTGGGCAGCCACTGCCAGCCCGGCAGGCCAGCCGCGCAATGCACCGCATGCTGGCCCGTGCCGGCCGCCAGTTCCAGCAGGCGGCCCTGAGGCGGCAACAACTGCTGCAAAGCCGTCAGGATGGGCCCCTTGTTGCGGTCGGCGGCGGGGCTGGTCTGGGCGGCGGTCAGGTCTGGCATCGGTGGCAGTCTGCCATGGCGTCGACAATGCGGCTTTGCCCTGGCGCCCACCCCCATGCAGACCATTCCCTTCGAACTGCGCGGCGAGTTCATCACCCTGGACCGCTTGCTCAAGGCCACCGGCTTGGCGCCCAGCGGCGGCGCGGCCAAGGCCCTGGTGGCTGAAGGCCATGTGCAGGTGGACGGCCGCGACGAGCAGCGCAAGACCGCCAAGCTGCGCGCCGGCCAGGTGGTGGCGCTGACCGGCGTGCGCATCACGTTGCTGCCGCCTTCGGCGGTCGAGCGTGACCCGCCGGCCGACTGAGCTTCGGCGACAATCACCCACCACAGCGCCGGCTTCGTGCCCCCGAAGCCGGCGTTTCCATTTCCCGGGGCCATGTCGAGGACAACCATGCGCAAAAACCTCTCGCGCGCCGCTGTGGGCGCGCTGGCAGCCGCTGCACTGTCTGCAGCCATCCACGCCCCTGCGCACGCCCAGGCCCCGGCCACCGCCCCCCTGCAGGCCTGCTTCGTGCACGTCAGCCCGGTGGGCCAGGCCGGCTGGACCTACCAGCATGACCTGGGCCGCCAGGCGATGGAGCAGGCGCTGGGCCCGCGGGTGCGCACGCGCACCGTGGAGTCGGTGCCCGAGGGTCCCGACAGCGAGCGGGTGATGCGCGACCTGGCCGCCCAGGGCTGCGGCCTGATCTTCGCCACCAGCTTCGGCTACTTGGAATCGGCGCTGCGGGTGGCCGCCGACTTCCCGGCGGTGAAGTTCGAGCATGCCGGCGGCTACAAGACCGCCGCCAACCTGAACACCTACAACGCGCGTTACTACGAGGCCCGCTGGCTGGCGGGCTGGCTGGCCGGCCGGCAGAGCAAGGCCGGCGTGGCCGGCTACGTGGCCGGTTTTCCGGTGCCCGAGGTGGTGCAGGGCATCAACGCCTTCACGCTGGGCATGCGGGCGGCCAACCCCCAGGCGCAGGTGCGGGTGGTGTGGCTGAACGCCTGGTTCGACCCCCCGCGCGAGCGCGAGGCCGCCCTCACCCTGGTGAACCAGGGGGCTGACGTGCTGACCAACCACAGCGGCTCACCCGCCGTGCCCCAGGTGGCCGAGGAAAAGGGCGTGCTGCTGCTGGCTTACCAGAGCGACATGGCGCGCTTCGCGCCCACGGCGCAACTGGCCGCCGTCACCCACCACTGGGGCGGCCACTACACCCGGGTGGCCCAGTCGGTGCTGGACGGCCGCTGGCGCAACCAGCCGGTGTGGGCCGGCATGCGCGACGGCCTGGTGCAGTTGTCGGCCGTGCATGCCCGCCTGCCGGGCCCGCTGAAGGCCGAGCTGGCGCAGCGCCAGCAAGACCTGCTGGCCGGCCGGCTGCAGCCCTTCGCCGCGCCCTTGCTGGACACCACCGGCCGGGTGCGCCTGGCCAGCGGCGCGCTGGACGATGCCGCCATCAGCCGCATGGACTGGCTGGTGCAGGGCGTGACCGGCGGCCTGCCCGCGGCGCGCTGACCTACCCGCCCGCCGGCACTACCAGTCGGCCGGCTGCACGAAGCTGGGGTTGGTCAGCTCGAACAGCTGGTGGTCGCGCCAATCACCGTGGATGAACAGGTAGTGGCGCGCCAGGCCGATCTCCCGGAAGCCCAGCCGCGCCAGCACGGCCAGGCTGCGGTGGTTCTCGGGCCGCACGCCTGCCTGGATGCGGTGCAGGTTCAGCCGGGGGGAGAAGGCTTCGTCCAGCACGGCGCGCAGGGCCTCGTGCATCAGGCCCTGGCCCTGGCTGGTGGCGTCCAGCGCATAGCCCAGGCTGCAGCTCTGGAACGCGCCGCGCACGATGCCCGACAGATGCACCTGGCCGATCACCCGGCCGGGATGGCTGGCGGGCGTCAGCCACCAGCGCAGTGCGCGGCCGGTGGCAAAGGCCTCGGCGCCGTCGGCCAGCGCCTGGGCCACGGGGTCGGGCGCCGCATGGTCGGGCGGCAGCGGCGGGTCCCAGGGCGCAAAGTGGGCGCTGTTGCGGCGGTAGAAGTCGGCCACGGCCGCCACCTGCGGGCTGGCGGGCGTGGCGTCCGGTGCCTGCAGCAGCAGGCGGGCGGTGTGCAGTTGCAGGTAGTCGGCGCTCACCGCGCCAATCTAACCCGTCAGCCCGCAGGCCGATCCGATTGCACCCGCAGGTTGAGGGATGCGGCGGCGGGGCCGAAGGCATAGGCGTCCAGGCCCAGGCAGCCGTAGGTCAGGCTGCCGTGCAGGCGCACGCCGGTGGGCGTGGCACCGGCGGCGCCGGCGGCCACGTAGAACGGCAGCAGGTGCTCATCGGTGGGGTGCATCAGCGCGGCATGCGGCGCCTGTTGGCGGTAGTCCAGCAGCGCGGGCCAGTCGGCGGCGGCGCTGCGGGCTTCGAACCACTGGCGGAAGGCGGCGCTCTGCGGGATTTCCGGCGCATCCAGTGCCGGCTGCGGCCGGGCGCCGAACAGCAGGCGCAGGTTGTGGGTCAGGCTGCCGGTGCCGTAGACCAGCACACCCTGCTGTGCCAGCGGCGCCAGTGCCTGGCCCAGGGCCATCAGCCGGGCCGGGCTCCAGTCGGGCGGAAAGGCCAGCGGCAGCACCGGGATGTCGGCATCGGGAAACACGAAGCGCAGCGGCGCCCAGATGCCGTGGTCCAGCCCGCTGTCAGCCGTCACATGCACCGGCAGGCCGGCCGCCTGCAGCAGGCCGGCCACCTGGGTGGCCAGGGCCGGCGCCCCGGGGGCGTCATAGCGCAATTGGTACAGCGGCTCGGGGAAGCCGCCGAAGTCATGCACCGTGGTGTGCTGGGCGGCGGCCATCAGCAGCGGCTCGCTTGCCAGCGAGTGGGCCGAGACCGCCAGGATGGCGCGCGGCCGTTGGCCTGCGCCCAGCACACTGCCCAGCCGCTGCCAGAACGGGCCGACCTCGCCCGGGTCCAGCGCTGTCATCGGCGAGCCATGCGACAGGAAGATTGGGGCCAGGGTGGGGGTGAGGGTGTCCATCGCACCGATTAAAGCAGTGGAGGGTGGGCGCTGGGGTTCACCCCGGTTGCATGCCGGGTTCAAACCGGCCGGGGGTGGCGGGGCCATTGCTGCAGTGCCGCAAGGGGCGGCGCCGGCTGGTGTACCGTGCCGGCCATGCACACCCATGCCCTGAACATCTCGGTCTTCGGCCTGGCCTGGCGCCAGGGCTGGCGCGACTTCCGTGCCGGTGAGTTGCGCCTGCTGATGGTGGCGGTGACGCTGGCCGTGGCCGCGCTGACGGCGGTGGGCTTCTTCGCCAGCCGCCTGGAAGCGGCGCTGGCGCGCGACGCCGGCGCCTTGCTGGGTGGTGATGCGGTGGTGGCCAGCGACAAGCCTGCGCCGCCGCAGTTTGTGGCCCAGGCGCGGGCGCTGGGCCTGCAGCAGGCCACCAGCGCCAGCTTCCCCAGCATGGCGCGCGCGCCCGACGACCGCGGCGGCGAGGCCCGCCTGGTGTCGGTGAAAGCCGTCAGCGCCGGCTACCCGCTGCGCGGCCAGTTGCGCCTGCGGGACCGCATCGACGGCCCGGCGGTCAACGTGGCGGCCGCCCCCGCGCCCGGCACGGTGTGGGTGGAAGCCGGCGTGCTCGACACCCTGCAGCTGAACCTGGGCGACACGCTGCTGCTGGGCGACCAGCGTTTCACCATCGCCCGCCTGGTGGTGCAGGAGCCCGACCGCGGCAGCGGCTTCCTGGGTTTTTCGCCCCGGGTGCTGATGCACGACAGCGACCTGGCCGCCACCGGCCTGGTCCAGCCGGCCAGCCGGGTCACCTACCGGTTGATGGTGGCCGCCAACGGCAACCGCGGTGCGGCCGACACCGGCGTGCGCGAATTCCTGCGCTGGGCCGACGCCCAAGTGGCCGATGGCCAGCTGCGCGGCGTGCGGGTGGAGTCGCTGCAGAGCGGCCGTCCCGAGATGCAGCAGACGCTGGACCGGGCCAAGCGCTTCCTCAACCTGGTGGCCCTGCTGGCGGCCCTGCTGGCGGCGGTGGCGGTGGCGATCGCCGCGCGCGACTATGCCCAGCGCCACCTGGACGACTGCGCCATGTTGCGGGTGCTGGGCACGCCGCAGCGGGCCATGGCCGGCGCCTATGCGCTGTCGCTGGGGGCGGTGGGGCTGCTGGCCAGCCTGGGCGGCGTGTTGCTGGGCTTTGCGGTGCACTTTGTCTTCGTCAGCCTGCTGGCGGGCCTGCTGGACGCCCAACTGCCGCCGGCCACGCCGGGCCCGGCGCTGTTCGGCCTGGGCGTGGGCATGACACTGCTGGTGGCCTTTGGCCTGCCGCCGGTGCTGCAGCTGGCGCGGGTGCCGCCGCTGCGGGTGATCCGGCGTGATCTGGGCCAGCCGCGCGCGGCATCGGCGGGCGTGCTGCTGGCCGGCACGGCCGGGTTTGCGGCGCTGCTGGTGGCCGCCTCGTCGGACATCCGCATGGGCCTGCTGGCCGTGGGTGGCTTTGCCGCCGCGGTGGCGCTGTTTGCGGTGCTGGCCTGGCTGGCGGTGTGGCTGCTGCGCCGGCTGGTGCCGCAGGCCGGCGCGCCACGCTGGCTGGGCCTGGCCACGCGCCAGCTGGCCGCGCGGCCGGCGCTGGTGGTGCTGCAAGTGTCGGCGCTGGCCGTGGGCCTGCTGGCGCTGATGCTGCTGGTGCTGCTGCGCACCGACCTGATTTCCGCCTGGCGCGCGGCCACGCCGGCAGACGCGCCCACCCGCTTCGTCATCAATCTGCAACCCGAACAGGGCGAGGCCTTCCAGGCCGCGCTGAAGGCCGCCGGCGTGGCCCGCTACGACTGGTACCCGATGATCCGCGGGCGGCTGGTGGCCATCAACGGCGCGGCGGTGGCGCCCGGCCGCTACACCGACGACCGCGCCCAGCGCATGGTCGAGCGTGAGTTCAACCTGAGCCATGCCGCCCGGATGCCGGCGCACAACCTGCTGTCCGGTGGCGCCTGGGTGCCCGACGAGGCCGACGGCCTGAGCGTGGAAGACGGCCTGGCCACCACCCTGGGCCTGAAGCTGGGCGACCGCCTGCGCTTTGACATCGCCGGCATCCAGCGGGAAGGCCGCATCACCAGCCTGCGCAAGGTCGACTGGGGGTCGATGCGGGTCAATTTCTTCGTGATGTTCCCGGTGGCGCGCATGGACGACGTGCCGCTGAGCTACATCAGCGCCTTCCGCGCGCCCGACACGCCCGGCTTCGACCGTGGTCTGGCGCGGCAGTTTCCCAACCTGACCAATGTCGACCTGTCGGCCAGCCTGGCGCAGGTGCAGAAGGTGCTGGACCAGGTGATCCGGGCGGTGGAATTCCTCTTCGGCTTCACCCTGGCTGCGGGCCTGGTGGTGCTGTTCGCGGCGGTCAGTGCCACCCGCGAGAGCCGCGCCCGCGAATATGCGGTGATGCGCGCCGTGGGCGCCGGCAGCCGCCTGCTGCGCCAGGTGCAGCGCGCCGAGTTGCTGGGCGTGGGCGCCCTGGCCGGCCTGCTGGCCGCGGTGGCGGCCTTGGTGGTGGGCGGCGTGCTGGCGCGCCAGGTGTTCGAGTTCAGCTGGGCGCCGTCGCCCTGGGTGCCGCTGTTTGGGGCCGGGGCCGGCGCATTGCTGGCCTGGGCGGCCGGCTGGTGGGGCCTGCGCGACGTGCTGCGCCGGCCGGTGATGGACACCTTGCGGCGCGCGGCTGACTGACGAGGGCGTCAGCCGCGTTGCCTGGCGTCAGAACGATTCCCAGTCGTCGTTGGACGGCGGCGTCACCGGGCGCGAGGTCTCGCGGGCCTGCCTGATGGCGGCCTGCGCCGCCTCGGGCGGACGGGCCGATGCGTGTGCCGGGGCAGGGCGGGCCGCCTTCGGCAGCGGCGCGGGCACCTTGGCCGCGACCTTGCGCACCACCGGCGCCGGCCGTGCAGCCACCGGCGCCGGCAGGGCCGGTGCTGCGGCGCTGGTGTAGGCCGCGCTGCCGGACAGGCGGAACACCTGCATCGACTGCGTCAGCCGCTGGGCTTGGTCCTTCAGGCTTTCTGCGGCGGCGGCGCTTTCTTCGACCAGCGCGGCGTTCTGCTGGGTCATCTGGTCGAGGTTGGCCACCGCGCCGTTGACCTGGCCGATGCCTTCGCTCTGCTCGGCCGCGGCGGCGGTGATCTCGCCGATCACGTCGGTCACGCGCTGCACGCTGGCCACGATCTCGCCCATGGTGCTGCCGGCGTCCTGCACCAGGCGCGCGCCGGTCTCCACCTTCTCGACGCTGGTGCCGATCAGGGTCTTGATCTCGCGGGCGGCCTCGGCGCTGCGCTGGGCCAGGCTGCGCACTTCAGAGGCCACCACCGCAAAGCCGCGGCCTTGTTCACCGGCGCGGGCGGCTTCCACCGCCGCGTTCAGCGCCAGGATGTTGGTCTGGAAGGCGATGCCGTCGATGGTGCCGATGATGTCGGCAATGCGCTTGGACGAGGTGTTGATCTCGTCCATGGTGCTCACCACCTGGCTGACGACGTCGCCGCCGCGCTGGGCCACGGTCTGGGCGCTGGCGGCCAGCTGGTTGGCCTGGGCGGCGGCGTCGGCGCTCTGGCGCACGTTGGCGGTGAGCTGCTGCAGGCTGCTGGCGGTCTGCTGCAGGTTGCTGGCAGTCTGCTCGGTGCGGTGGCTCAGGTCGGTGTTGCCGCTGGCCACCTCGGTGCTGGCCACCTGGATCGATTCAGCCGACTGGCGCACCTGGCCCACGATGCCGCGCAGCGCATCCCGCATGGCGGCCAGTGCCCGCTGGACCGAGCCGATCTCGTCGGCGCGGCTGGTGTCCACATCCACATCCAGGTCGCCGTCGCCGATGCGGCGCGCCACGTCCACCAGCCGGTCCATCGGGCGGCAGATCGCGCGCACCGTCAGCGCCGTGGTGACCACCAGCACGCCCAGCACCAGGACGATCACACCCAGCGCGGCCCACACCGTGTGCATGCGCTCGACGCCCGATTGGGCGCGCACTGCTGCGGCGTGTCCCAACTCCATGTCCAGGTATGCCTGCTGGGCCGCCAGGTAGGTGCCGAGCGCCGGCTGCACCTTGTCGACGAGCAGTGCCTTGGCGGCCTCGGCGTCGCCGCCGGTCTTGGCCTGCTTGGCGGCATCGCGTGCGGCGGTGTAGGACTTGCGGGTTTCGGCGATGCGGTCCAGTGCGGCGCGCTCATCCGGGTTGGTGGCGGCTGCGTCCACCCGTTTCTGGATGTCGCTGATGCGCGCCGTGGTCTCGGCGATGTCGGCCTTCATCGCGGCGTCCAGCGCCGTGTCGCTGCTGGTGAGGATGGCCACCACCCGCACCGCATTCGACTGGGTCAGTCCGCGCCAGGTCGACGCGTCGAGCACCTTGGCTTCGCTGGCCGCCAACTTCTCGGCGGCAGCACTGATCTGCGTGCTTGTCAGGACCGACACAGTCGAGCCCACGGCCACCAGCAGGGCGGTGATGACCATGGTGGGCAGCCACAGTCGGAATGCAATGTTCATGCGCATGGTGTTGAAACTCCGTTCAGTGCGGTGGGCGACAGATGCCTGGCCGGTCTCAGGCCGACAGGCTGTCCATCAGGCCCATGTCGCTGCTGCCCATCAGGGCCTCGATGTCCATCAGAATCAGCATGCGGTCGGCCACACTGCCGATGCCGGTGATGAAGCCGGCGTCGATGTTCGCGTTGAGCTGCGGTGCCGGGCGGATGGCCTCGCCCGACAGCTCCAGCACGTCGGACACCGAATCGACCACCGCACCCACCACCCGGCCACGCACGTTCAGCACGATCACCACGGTGAAGTGGTTGTACTCGGCGCTGTCGCATCCCAGCTTCAGGCGCAGGTCGACGATGGGCACGATCACGCCGCGCAGATTGACCACGCCCTTCAGGAAGGACGGGGCGTTGGCGATGCGGGTGGGCTGCTCGTAGGAGCGGATCTCCTGCACCCGCAGGATGTCGATGCCGTACTCCTCGGCACCGAGCCGGAAGGTCAGGTACTCACCATGCGCAGCCTGGCTCGGCGTGGTGCGGCTGCCTGCGGCCTGGATGGCGCGGTTGGCTTCGTGGCGTGCCACCTGGGCGGTGTCGGTGATCATGTCCATGGTGGTGCTTGCTCCGGTGCTGGAAAGGGAGGCGGCTGTCTGCCGTCACTGGGATATCGGACATCTGCGACTGGGCTTGAGCGGGTCGGGCCGGGTCATGCATTGATGCGGAAGCGGGCCACGGCGCCGGTGAGGGTGCGGGCCTGCGAACTGAGCTGCTCGGCGGCGGCGGCGCTCTGCTCGACCAGCGCGGCGTTCTGCTGGGTCATGCCGTCCAGGTCGGTGACAGCGCCATTGATCTGGCCGATGCCCTCGCTCTGCTCGTTGGCGGCCTGGCTGATGGTCTCGATGGTGGCCTGCACCCGCTGCACGCTGGCGACGATCTCGTCCATCGTCATCCCGGCGTCCTTGACCAGCCGGGTGCCGGCATCGACCTTGTCGACGCTGGCGCCGATCAGGCCCTTGATCTCGCGGGCGGCTGCAGCGCTGCGCTGGGCCAGGCTGCGCACTTCCGACGCCACCACGGCAAAGCCGCGGCCCTGCTCACCGGCGCGGGCGGCTTCCACGGCCGCGTTCAGCGCCAGGATGTTGGTCTGGAAGGCAATGCCGTCGATGGTGCCGATGATGTCGGCGATGCGCTTGGACGCCTGATTGATCTCGTCCATGGTGCGCACCACCTCGGCCACCATCACGCCGCCGCGCTCGGCCACGCCGCTGGCCGACAACGCCAGCGCACTGGCGTCGCGGGCCGATTCGGCGCCCTGCTGCACGCTCTGGGTGAGCTGGTGCATGGCGCCTGCGGTGTGCTGCAGGCTGCTGGCGGTCTGCTCGGTGCGGCTGCTCAGGTCCTGGTTGCCGGACGCCACCTCGCTGCTGGCGCCCTGGATGTTCTCGGAAGCGTGCCGCACCTCGCCCACCAGGCCGGACAGCGCGGTCTGCATGCCGGCCAGGGCGCGCAGCAGTTCGGCGGCCTCGTCCTGGCCTTCGGCCTGCACCGGCCGGGTCAGGTCGCCCTGTGCAATGGCCAGCGCCAGTTCGCGGGCCTGCTGCATCGGGCGGATGATGGAACTGGAATTGATCAAGGTCAGCGGCACCACCACCACCATCGCCAGACCCAGCGTGCCGACGAACAGCCACATCGTGTGCTGCATCGACGCCTCGAAGGTGCCCTGCGTCTCGGCGGCTTCCTGGCTGACGATCTTGTCGATGGCGGCGATGCGTTCTTCGACCTTGCTGATGTGCTGCTTGGCGCGGGCCAGCATCTTGTCGGCGGCGATGGCGGTGTCGTAGGCGCCGTTCTGGATCTGCTCCAGCACCTTGGTGGTGGCGGCTTCGTAGGCGGACAACTCCTTCAGCGCCTCGCGCGCCAGCGGGTTGTCCTCGTCCTCTTGGCCTTCGAGCATGCAGGTGAAGGCTGTCCGCGCCTGCGCCAGTGCGGCCACCCAGGCCTCGCGCGCCCGGAGCACGGCCACGCCGTCCTCGTAATGGATGACGATGTCCTTCTCATGCCGCCGCACCTCGCCCAGCTTGGCCAAGGCGTCCGCCACGTTGCGCACCTCCTTGATCGAGTGGTGCATGAAGTCGGTGTTCAGCTCGGCCAGGTGGCGACCGCTGAGCATGCCGATGGCGCCGACCAGTGCGAACAGCCCCAACACCATGGCGATGGCGCCTTGCATGCGCAGGCGGATGGAGAAGCGCCGCATCAAGGAGGAATGGGGGATCATGCCGCGGGCCTTGTTGGGTGGGTCGGGTGTGGCGAGGGTCGCGTGTGTCAGTGCCGGCTGCGACGCACCAGGGTGCCGATGTCCAGGATCAGCGCCACGCGGCCGTCACCCATGATGGTGGCGCCCGACACATCGGGCACCTTGCGGTAGTTGGCTTCCAGGTTCTTCACCACCACCTGCTGCTGGCCGAGCAGTTCGTCGACGAGCAGGGCCACGCGCTGGCCTTCGGCCTCGACCACGACCATGATGTTGCTGACGTTCTCGAAGTCGAAACGCGGCACCTCGAACACCTTCTCGAGGTCGATCACGGGCATGTATTCCTTGCGCACTTCCACCACCCGGCCGGTGCCGCCGATGGTCTTGATCATGTCGGGCTTGACCTGGAATGACTCGACCACGCTGCCCAGCGGCAGGATGTAGCACTCGTCGCCCACCCCCACGCTCATGCCGTCCATGATGGCCAGGGTCAGCGGCAGGCGCACCTTCACGCTCATGCCATAGCCCTCGGCTGAGTCGATGTCGACCGTGCCGCCCAGGGCGGTGATGTTCTTCTTGACCACGTCCATGCCCACGCCGCGGCCGGAGACGTCGGTCACCACCTCGGCGGTGCTGAAACCGGGGGCGAAGATCAGGTTCCAGACCTCGTTGTCGGTCATCGAGTCGGGTGCGTCGATGCCCTTCTCGCGGGCCTTGCTGATGAGCTTCTGCCGGTTCAGGCCCTTGCCGTCGTCACGCACCTCGATGACGATGCTGCCGCCCTGGTGGCTGGCCACCAGCGTCAAGGTGCCGTGCTCGGGCTTGCCCTTGGCCAGTCGCTCGGCCGGCAGCTCGATGCCGTGGTCGCAGCTGTTGCGCACCAGGTGGGTCAGCGGGTCGGTGATCTTCTCGACCATGCCCTTGTCCAGCTCGGTGCTCTCGCCCAGGGTGACCAGTTCCACCTTCTTGCCCAACTTGGCGGCCAGGTCGCGCAGCATGCGCGGGAAGCGGTTGAACACCATCGACATCGGAATCATCCGGATCGACATCACTGCTTCCTGCAGATCGCGGGTGTTGCGCTCCAGGTCGGCCAGGCCGCTGCCCATCTGCTGGGTCAGGCCGGAGTCCAGGTTTTTGCTGTTCTGCGCCAGCATGGCCTGGGTGATCACCAATTCGCCCACCAGGTTGATCAACTGGTCGACCTTTTCGACCGACACCCGCAGGGTGGCGGATTCCAGCGCGGCGCCGGCCTTGCCTTCCGGTTTGGCGGCTGCACGGGCTGGCGCAGGGCGCGCGGCGGCCTCGGCGTGTGCGCTGCCCTCAGCGGGTGCTGCAGCTGCTGCCGAAGCAGGCCCGGAGCCCGGAGCGCCAGGGGCTTCTTCGAAGAAGCCGTAGCTCGGATCTCCGACCGGCGCGGCTGCATCCTGCGGCACGCCAGGGGCACCGTCGAAGAAGCCGTACCCCGTCGCCGGCGGCGGCTCTGGCGCCAGCGACTGCAGGCTCACGGCCTCGCGCGGCACATGGAACGTGAACAGGTCCAGCAAGTCGCTGTCGCTGCTGGTGGTGGTGACCTTGTAGCGGCGCGCGCCGTTGGCATCGCGGCCCGCGCCCAGGGGCTCGATCTGGCCCAGGCCCACAATTTCATGGAACAGTTCCACCAGGCTGTCGGCCAGGCTGTTGTCGACCTGGGCGCCGACGGTCATCTCCAGCACGCGCTGGCCGGGTACCACCGGCGCGGCGACTGGCTTGGGCGCCGCCACCGGTGCCGGGGCCGCAGCGGCGCGCGCCGTGGTGTCGACCGCGCTGCCTGCGCACAGGCTCTTGATGGTGACCAGCAACTCGGTGGTGTCGGGCACGCTGTCGCCGGTGCCCTGGTGGCGGGCCAGCAGCGCCTTCAAGGCATCGCCAGCGGCTAGCAGCACGTCCACCATCTGGGTGGTGGGGTTCAGTTCGTGGCGGCGCAGCTTGTCCAGCAGCGCCTCCATCTGGTGGGTCAGAGCGGCCACGTCGCTGAACCCGAAGGTGGCGGCGCCGCCCTTGACCGAGTGCGCGCAGCGGAAGATGGCGTTGAGCTCTTCGTCGTCGGCCGCATCCACGTCCAGTTCGAGCAGCATCTGCTCCATCGACTGCAGATTCTCGCCGGCTTCTTCAAAGAAGACCTGGAAGAACTGGCTCAAGTCGATGCCGGCGCTTGCACTGGCGCCGTCGTTGCTCATCTCAGCCATGGCTGGAGGTCTCCGGGTAAGGGGGGAAGCGCTGGCACCGCGCCGGGCGCGGTTGCCGGTCGGAAAGGCGGGTCAGCGGATGACCTTGCCGATCACCTCGATCAGCTTGGCCGGATCGAAGGGCTTGACCAACCAGCCGGTGGCACCGGCGGCGCGGCCGGCCATCTTCATCTGGTCGCTCGACTCGGTGGTCAGGATCAGGATTGGCGTGCCCTTGAACTTCGGGTTCTCGCGCAGCTTTTTGGTCAGGCTGATGCCGTCCATGCGGGGCATGTTCTGGTCGGTCAGCACCAGGCTGAAGTCGCGCTGGCCGGCCTTTTCCCAGGCGTCCTGGCCGTCGACGGCTTCAACCACATTGAAACCGGCGTTCTTCAAGGTGAACGAAACCATCTGGCGCATCGAGGCGGAATCATCGACGGCGAGGATTGAGTGCATCGTTTTCTCCGGGAAACTGGTGTGTTTTCGGACGGAATCCGAGAAACTTGAAACTGGGTGTTCAGAACAGCTCGACCGAGCCGGCGTCCATCTCGTCCTGGGTGACGGGGTTGGGCCGCAGTGGCGCTTCTTCCACCACGGTTTCGCCGTCCTCGTCGTCGCCCATCACGTCACGGGCCAGCCGGTCGGCGCAGTTGCGCAACCGGCGCTGGGTGTGGTTGACGAGTTGGGAGGCCATGTCCTGGAACTGCAGCGCCGTGACAGCGCCGGCCAGGTGCTGCATGGTCTCGTGCAGGTGGCTCTCGGGCAGTTCGGGGTGCTGGGCGGCTGCGCGCGAAAAATGCTGGATCTGGGCCGTGGCGCCATAGAAGTGGCCCATCAGCGTCTCGGTGGCGTCGGTCAGCAGGCGCTGCAGGCGTTCCAGGTCGTTGCTGGCCACCATCAGGCTGTCCTGCAGGTCGGCGGCCGTCAGCAGTTGCACCTGCAGGCCGGAAGGTCCGTCGGGCCCGGCGCGCTCCGGGGTCTGATCGTCATTGAGCATCGTCACTCCGCTAGAGGGGGTGGGTGGTCCGGCGCACCAAGTGGTACAGGCATGGACATTTTTCGGCGCCGGCCCGCAAAAGTTGAGGGAAAGAAGTCAGCGCTGGCGGCGCTGTTCCGTGCGGAGCGCCCGCCCCGGGCGGGTTGCAGCACGCGCTTTGCCATACTCGGGCCATGGTTTCCAACCCCACCATGCGTGCGCCGGCCCGGCCGCTGCGCGTGCTGCATCTCGAAGACAGCGTGCCCGACCACGAACTGGCGCTGCTGCACCTGCTGCGTGCCGGCCTGCGCGTGGATGTGCTGCGGGTGGACACCGAAACCGGCCTGCGCGACGCCCTGGCGATGCGGGAGTGGGACGTGGTGCTGTCGGACTTCAACCTGCCCGGCTTCAACGGTCTGCGGGCGCAGGAGATCCTGCGCGAAAGCGGCAAGGACCTGCCGTTCATCCTGGTCTCGGGCGAGATCGGCGAAGACACCGCCGTGGCCGCCATGCGCAACGGCGCGGCCGACTATCTGCTGAAGAACAACCTGTCGCGCCTGGCGCCGGCGGTGGAACACGCCATCGCCGCCCAGCAAGAACGCCTGGCCCGTGCCCGCGCCGACCTGGAACTGGCCGCCAGCCGCCAGCGCCTGTCCGAGCTGGCGCAGCACCTGCAGACCAGTGTGGAGATGGAGCGCGCGGCCATCGCCCGCGAGATCCACGACGACGTGGGCGGCAGCCTGACCGCGATCCAGTTCGATCTGGCCTGGATCGGCCGGCATGCGTCGGCCGGTGATGTGCAGCCGGCCGAAGTGCACCAGCGGGTGTTGACGGCGCTGGAGACGGTGCAGCACGCCATCGAGGCCAGCCAGCGCATCATGCACAACTTGCGCCCGGCCATCCTGGAGCAGGGCCTGGTGGCCGCGCTGCAGTGGATGGCCGCGCAGTTCGAGAAGCGCAGCCGCACGGCCTGCCTGTTCCGCACCAGCCATGAGAGCATGCACCTGCCTGCCGGCGTGCCGCTGGTGGCCTACCGTTTTGCGCAGGAGGCGCTCACCAATGTCAGCAAGCATGCCAAGGCCACACGGGTGATGATCGACCTGTCGATGAGCCGCGGCGTGCTGAGCCTGGAAGTCAGCGACAACGGCCAGGGCCTGAGCCGCGACGATCTGGCCAAGACCCGCAGCTTCGGCCTGCGCGGCCTGCACGAGCGGGCCACCACCGTCGGCGGCTGGGTCGACATCAGCAGCGACGCGGCGGGCACGGTGCTGATGCTGTCGGTGCCGATGCGCCGCGATGGCCAGGGCGAGGCCGATTTCGACCAGGACGACGACCACGATCCCACCGGTTGGGGCACCCCATGATTTCAGTGATCCTTTGTGACGACCATGCGCTGATCCGCCGCGGCATCCGCGACACCCTGGCCGATGCGCCCGACATCCAGGTGGTGGGCGAGGCGGGTGACTACGCTGAGCTGCGCGGCCTGCTGCACAGCCTGCGCGTCCCGGCCAACGGCCGGCCGGCGGGCTGCGACGTGCTGGTGCTCGACATCAACCTGCCCGGTCGCAGCGGCCTGGACGTGATGCATGCGCTCAAGGACGAGGGCAGCGCAGTGAAGGTGCTGGTCGTCAGCATGTACCCGGAAGACCAGTACGCCATCCGCGCGCTGCGGGCCGGCGCCTATGGCTATGTCAACAAGGGCGGTGACCCGCAGCTGATCGTGCAGGCGGTGCGCACCGTGGCCCAGGGGCGCAAGTACGTGACGCCCGAGATCGCCCAGATGCTGGTGGAGAGCCTGACCACCCCCAGCCACGAGCACGCCCATGACAAGCTGAGCGACCGGGAACTGCAGACCCTGGTGATGATCGCCTCCGGCAAGCGGCTGGCCGACATTGCCGAGGAACTGACGCTGAGCCCGAAGACGGTGAGCGTGTACCGGGCGCGGGTGCTGGAAAAGCTGGGCCTGCAGAATAACGCCGAGCTGACGGTGTACGCCATCCGCAACGGGCTGGTGGGCGAGTAGGGCGGTTGCGGTCTCGCCGCTGGTTCGCAGCCGCCCTCGTCCCGGAGGCGGCGGTGGCCGGCGCAGGCCAACGTCACGCAGCTTCCGTGGCGCCTTCGCTCACAGCCGGTACGGCCCTTCGCACAGGCTCACGGCCTCGCCTGTGCGCGCCGACTGCTCGGCCGCCAGGCCGATCAGCACGGCCTTCAGGCCGTCGTCCAGCCCCACCTCGACCGGTTGACCGGCGACGCCGCGCACCAGGTCGAAGAAGCGGCGGTGTTGGTAATAGGTGGAGCCGTTGTGGTCCCCGGCGGCCAGCAAGGTCGGATCGACCGGGATCTCCAGCGCGCGCGGGCCAGGCGGTTGGCGCGGGCTGACCACCAGTTGCGCCACCGGCGGGGCGCCCAGGTGGTCGTGCGCCCAGAACCGGGTGGGGCCGGGCACCTTGCACTCCAGCTTGCCACGCGGGCCGACGATGGAGATCTCTTCCTGGTAGCGCGAGCCCTCGGCGAACATGCACAGCTCGAGCACCGCGCGGCGCTGGCCGGGAAAGTCCAGCACCACCAGGGCGTTGTCCAGGATGTCGGGCATCTGGCCGGCGTAGCGCTCGTCCAGGTGGTTGTGGTTGATGGCGCCCGAGGCATACAGCCGCAGCGGGTCGGCCTGCATCAGCAGGCGCATCAGGTCGAAGAAGTGACAGCACTTTTCCACCAGCGTGCCGCCGGTGTTGGCCGAAAAGCGGTTCCAGTCGCCCACCTTGGCCAGGAAGGGGTAGCGGTGCTCGCGGATGGCCAGCAGCGTGCTGCCGCCGGTGTCGGTGCCGGCATGGGCGGCCAGCACCAGGGCGGCGATCGGGGGCATGTAGCGGTATTCCATCGCCACCCACAGCGGCGCCCGCAGCCGGCCCGCCAGGGCGCGTACCTGCGCCACCTGGTCGAGATTGACGCACAACGGCTTCTCGCACAGCACCGCGCGCGGCGCGCTGTCGGCAATGGCGATGAGCTGCGGGGCGTGCACGTGGTTGGGGCTGGTGATGACCAGCGCGTCCAGGTCATGGCGGGCCAGCAGGGCGGCCAGATCGGGCACACGCTGCGCCGCCGGTGCCAGCGCCTGCGCCTGCGCGGCCATGCCGTCGTCGGGCTCGAAGATGGCCTGCACCTGGGCGCCGTCGATCAGGGCCAGGTTGCGCAGGTGCTCGTGGCCCATCATGCCGCAGCCGATGAAGCCATAGCGGACGGCGGTGCGCGGGGTGGGGGTCATGGTGCTGTCGGGTTCACGGGTCGGGAAGAGCATCAGCGCCAGCGCGCGGTGTAGCGAGCCCGGCTGGGATCGAACCAGGTGTGCGACACCTCGTGCAAGCGGCCGTGCTGGTCCCAGCCGCTTCGGGCGACGGCGCCCGTGGGGGTGCCTGGCAGCGGGCTGAAGGCCACCGGCGACCAGGGCGGCACAGCCGCCACGCTGACATGGTCTTCGACCCGGTCGATCCACAGGCCCAGCCGGGTTTCGTAGAACAGGTACAGCGATTCGTGCAGTGCGGCGGCGTCCAGTTGCGGCAGCTGGCTGCCATCGAACCAGATCTCTTCGACTGCCACCGGCTGCTGGTCGAGCAGGCGCAGGCGCCGCAGCCGCCACAGCGGTTGCGGCTGGTCGGGCGCGGCGCCACCCAGGGCCGGCAGTGGCACCGCCGGCGCGTCGGCTGCCTCGGTCAAGCCGGCCGGTGTGCGCCAGCAGCGCTGCAGGTCCAGCACTTGCGCGCCGGGCAGTCCGGCGCCGTCCAGCCGCTCCAGCCGGAAGAAGGCGTAGACGCTGCGCTGCCCCTCGCGTTGCTGGACATAGGTGCCCGAGCCTTGGCGCCGTTGCAGCACGCCCCGTGCAGCCAGCTCGGCGAGGGACTTGCGCAGCGTGCCCACCGCCACGCCCAAGCGGGCTGCCAGCGTGCTTTCGGGCGGCAGGCGCTCGCCATGCTGCCAGCGGCCAGCGGCGATTTCACGCTGCAGCAGCTCGGTGATCTGGATGTGGCGCGGCAGCGACTGCTGCGCCAGGAGCGGATCGGTCATCGGGGCAGGGGGGGTGGGCGGCCGCAGTGTAAGGGCCATCCCGGCTGGCGCACGGCCGTGATTCATCTACTATTCCTCCATGTACCTGACGGGAGTGCCCGACCATGCCGCAGCAGGCTGTGCCCATCCGGGCCGATGGACTGAAAGCGATCGAGGTCGCCTGGTTCGCCCCCCTGTGCTCTGACGACTTCCGCCACCTCGCCGTGCCCGAAGGCCACCTGCGCAGCAGTTATGCCAACACGCGCGACATCTTGCTGCGCGCCGAGGCGCTGGGCTTCGGCAACATCCTGTGCCCGTCGTCGTTCCAGGTTGGGCAGGACACGCTGAGCTTCGCCGCCGCCATGGCGCCGCAAACGCAGCGCATGAACCTGCTCACGGCGGTGCGCTGCGGCGAGATGCAGCCGGCCATGCTGGCGCGCACCATCGCCACGCTCGACCACATGCTGCAGGGCCGGCTCACCATCAACATCATCTCGTCGGACTTTCCGGGTGAGATGGAAGACAGCGCCCGCCGCTACCGCCGCAGCCATGAGGTGGTCGAGATCCTGAAGCAGGCCTGGACCCAGGACCGCATCGACTACGACGGCGAGATCTACCACCTAAAGGGCCTGTCGGCCGACCCGGCCCGCCCCTGGCAGACCGGCGGGCCGCTGCTGTACTTCGGCGGCTACTCACCCGACGCGCTGGAACTGTGCGGCCGCCACTGCGACGTGTACCTGATGTGGCCCGCACCCGAGGCCACGCTGGCCGACCAGATGCGGGCGGTGCATGCCCGCGCCGCCGCCCACAGCCGCACCCTGGACTACGGCCTGCGGGTGCATGTGATCGTGCGCGACACCGAGGCCGAGGCGCGCGAGTACGCGCGTGACCTGGTCTCTCAACTCGACGACGACATCGGCCGGCAGATCCGCGCACGCGCACTGGACGCCACCAGCCTGGGCGTGGCGCTGCAGGCCCAGGTGCGCGCCCAGGCCGACGACGAAGGCTATGCCGAGCCCGGCCTGTGGACCGGCATCGGTCGCGCCCGCTCGGGCTGCGGGGCCGCGCTGGTGGGCAGCGTCGACCAGGTGATGACCAAGCTCGAGCGCTACCAGCGCATGGGCATCCGCGCCTTCGTGCTGTCGGGGTACCCGCACCGCGACGAGTGCGAGCAGTTCGGCACCAAGGTGCTGCCCCAGCTCAAGACCTGCCAATTCAACCAGGTGTACGGCCGCGTGCCAGCCGGCGTGCCCGCCACGCCGCTGGGCGCCGGTCCGCGCCGCTGACAACCGCATCCCGCTGCCGTCACCCACACCAGAATCCGACATGACCACCTGCCCCACCGTTGAACTGCACGCCAGCGTGCCGCCCATCAGCCGCATCGTCTACGGCGCCTGGCGCCTGGGCGACGGGCCTGACAGCGCACTGCCCGCGGTGCTGGCCAAGATCCACGCCTGCCTCGACCAGGGCATCACCAGCATCGACCATGCCGACATCTACGGCGACTACCGCTGCGAGACCCTGTTTGGCGACGCGCTGCGCGCCCAGCCC
>JBBAPL010000038.1:0-38661 GCA_040400895.1 Aquabacterium sp. | reverse complement strand
TGAGCTTCTCGATGGCGCGCATCATCGCGTTCGTGGTCGCTGCGGTGGCCATCGGCGTGACCTATATGTTCCTCAACCGCACCTACGTCGGCACGGCGATCCGCGCGATCAGCCAGGACCGCACCATCATGCCGCTGATGGGCGTGAACGCATCGCGCATCTACCTGCTCACCTCGGCCATCGGCGGTGGCTTGGCGGGGCTGGCCGCCTGCCTGCTGGTGCTGCAGTACGACGTGCATCCGGCCATCGGCCTGTCGTTCGGCCCGCTGACCTTCCTGATCTGCGTGCTGGGCGGCCTGGGCAACCTGGTCGGCGGCTTTGTCGCGGCCTTTGTGTTCGCGCAGTTCATCTCGGTCGGCGGCTTCTTCTTCCACTTGGAGTGGGGCTACGTGATGGCTTTCGTGTTCTTCATCATGGTGATGTTCTGGAAGCCTGAAGGCCTGCTGGCCCGCCGCTCGTGAACGCCGCGCCGCAATCCCGTGTCACGCCGATGCGCCTGCTGGCTGGGGGGCTGCTGGCGGCGTTGGTCATTGCGCCGCAGCTGGGCCTGGGCGACTACACGCTGCACCTGATGGTGATGGCGCTGCTGTGGTCCACCGTCTACACCAGCTGGTCGATCATGGGGCGGTTGGGCCTGGTCAGCTTCGGCCATGGTGCGTTCCTGGGCATCGGCGCCTATGCCGTGGTGCTGATGTGGAACGTCTACGGTGTGTCACCGTGGTTGGGCCTGCTGGTCGGCATTGCCGTGTCGCTGGTGGTGGCGGTGCTGATCGGCTACCCATGCTTTCGCTTCAAGATCGTCGGCCACTACTTTGCCCTGGTGACCCTGGCGTTGTCGGAGGTGACGCGGCTGGTCATCGTCGGCCTGCGCGACAGCACCGGCGGGTCGCTGGGCATCACGCCCAAGCCGGGCCTGGTCGATGGCGCCACCTATTCGCTGAGTGCGCTGCAGTTCTCCAGCAAGGCCGTCTGGTTCTACATCGTGCTGGTGTTCTGGCTGGCGGCGCTGTATGTCTGGCACCGGGTCGACCGCAGCATGGCCCGGCTGGCGCTGGAAGCCATCAGCGCCGAAGAAGATGCCGCAGCGTCGCTGGGCATCGACGTCAAGCGCACCAAGCTGTCGGTGATGCTGTTGTCGGCCGTGATGACCTGCATCGGCGGTGCGCTGATCGCGCAGTACCAGCTGTACGTGAACCCCGAGACGGTGTCGGGCATCAGCATCTCGCTGCAGATGGTGTTCGGCGTGATCGCCGGCGGCATGTTCGTGATGCTGGGCCCGACAGTGGGTGCGGTGTTCCTGCTGCTGCTGTCAGAAGGCCTGCGGGTGGTGATCGGCAACGACGTGCACGGCGTGGACACGTCGATCTATGGCCTGCTGTTGATCCTGTTCATCATCTTCATGCCCAAGGGCATCCTGGGGGCGGCCCTCGAGCGCTTCGGCCGCCGCTGATCCCGATCAGTCGAGCGTCTCGTGCGTGATGCGGCGCACGTCCATCTCGAACTCCAGTTCCAGGATCGGCGGCGCGCAGACCTGCCAGTCCAGGCCGTTGCGCAGCAGCCCGCTGGCCGCGAAGTGGCTGGCTAGGAAGGGCTGGATGTCGTGCCCGGTGTAGACGTGGGCGGCGCTGACCGCGGCCCAGTCGGCGCCCAGGCCGTCGCAGCGGCTGCGCATGGTCTGCAGCACATAGGCGATCTTGGCTGCCATGCCGGTGGGCGAGCTGTCGCCGCGTGCCACGATGCCGTCCGGGAACGGCAAGTGCTCGGGCCATTCGCCGCTTCCCGCCACCACGAAGGTGGCCGGCTGCGGCGCAGCGGGCGCGGCACCGGTCGGCACCGTGTAGCAGAACGCGTGGAAGCCCGGCTCGGCCGGCGCATCATGCAGCGGACAGACATTGCTGCGCGCCACCGGGTTCAAGCCGTTGCGGACCAGGCCCCATTGGCCGAGCACATCGACATAGTCGCGGTTGAAGCCCTGGAAGCCTGCCATGGTGAACGGCTGCGGCGACCGCAACTCGGCCGCGCACAGCGCCGTGGTCGGCCGGCCCTGGGCCTGCAGGATGGCGGCGATGCGCGCAAACCCGGCGGCCATGGGCTGCAACTGGCCAAAGCGCACCCGGCGGATCTCGAAACCTGGCCGCGCGACGACGCCGGCCGAGTACGGGAAGCCGCCCTCCAGGAAGCTGAAACCACCAGGCTCGAAGGAATGCAGATTGGGCATGCGGGCAGACGCTTGTGCGCCGGTCGACCAAGGTTGTCTCAACTGTAGCGGCTGCAGCCCCGTGCGCCAACGCGACGCCGGTGGCACCCCGTGCCACATGCCGGCGTTGGAGAAGAACAACTCCTGGGCCACCACCATCTTCACAGAGGCGCCGGTGAATGCGGCGATGTTCAGCGCCGGGCCCGCGCCGAGAAGCCGCAATCCTTGTCGCTTGCGGGTTTGGCGGCGGCGAGGTCGGTGCCCGCCGCCTTCCAGTCGTGCAGTTCGGCGGCAAGGGTGCCGCTTGTGTCACAGCGCGACAGAAACGGCACGCCCGCCGTGCCGATCTTTCCCAGCGCCGCCGTGATGTCCTTGCCACGCACCTTGGCCGGGTCGGCCGCCAGGCCGACCAGCACGCAGTCGTCGTGCATCACCGGCAGGCGCTGGGGGTGGTTCCAATCCAGCCACGCTTGGGCAAACGACCAACATCACGGTGTGTCAGGCCTCAAGGGACGGCAGAGGCCGACCGGATGATGCGTGGCTTGAAATGGACTTGTCCCGTCATTCGCTGGCGATGGCACGTTGCATCCAATGGTGGGTGTCCATGGGTTTCCTTCGGTTGAGGTTCCAGCGGCGGACCGGTCGGTGATGCCCGTCAGCTGTCCATCAAACCGGCACCGCGTGTGGGTGCAGGCAGGCACAGGGCGTCAGCCCGCGAAGTCCAGCACCACCCGCGACGGCACCTCGCCTTTGGCCAGGCGCTCGAAGACGGTGTTGATGGCGGACAAGGGCTGCAATTCGATGTCGGCCTTGACCTGGCCATCGGCGGCGAAGGCCAAGGCTTCGGCCATGTCGCGCCGGTTGCCGACAAATGAGCCGCGGATGGTGATGCAGTTGGCCACCACGTCAAACAACGGCGTCGGAAAGTCGCCCGGCGGAATGCCCACCAGCACGCAGGTGCCGTGTTTGCGCGTCATGCCCACGCCCTGCTTGAAAGCTGGCAAGGACGGCGCAGTGATCAGCACGCCGTGCGCACCGCCGCCCGTGGCCTTGCGCACAGCCGCCACCGGGTCGCCGGCCCTGGCGTCGACCAGGGCATCGGCGCCCAGGCGTCGGGCGTGTTCAAGTTTGCGGTCGTCGACATCGACCGCGCACACCTGCAGGCCCATGGCCTTGGCGTACTGCACGCCCAGGTGCCCCAGGCCACCGATGCCCGAGATGACCACCCATTGCCCGGGCCGGGCCTGGGTTTCCTTCAGCCCCTTGTACGACGTGATGCCGGCGCAGATCAACGGCGCGGCATCGCGTGCGGCCAGGCCTGCCGGGATGTGGGCGACATAGTTGGGATCGGCGACGATGTACTCGGCGAATCCGCCGTTCTTCGTGTAGCCGCCAAATTGCGCCATGGCGCACACCGGTTCCTGTGCAGCCAGGCAAAACTCGCAATGGCCACAGGCCGAATAGAGCCAGGGCACGCCGACACGGTCGCCCTCCTTCACCGCCGTGACGCCGGTACCGAGCGCGGTGACGATGCCGATGCCTTCGTGCCCCGGTGTGAAGGGCAGCGCGGGCTTGAGCGGCCAGTCGCCGCTGGCGGCATGCAGGTCGGTGTGGCAGACGCCGCAGGCTTCGGTCTTGACCAGGATCTGGCCCGCACCGGGGGTGGGAATGTCGAGTTCCTTCAGCACCAGGGGCTGGCCGAATCGCTCGACCTGTGCAGCCTGCATCCTGCCCGTCATGACATCGCCTTCGGAAAATCGGCGCCGCGTGCGACGGCTTCGCCGGCGTTGAAGTCCTGCCGCAACGCGTCGATCTTGGCCAGCAAGGCCTCGGACACGCCATCAACGGCGAACTTGGTCGCGTTGTATTGGCCCAGCGCCGGCGTGCCACGAACACCGGCCAGCGACGCCAGGTTGACGCTGCAGCCGCGGCGGTACTGGCGCATGCCGGGCGGCACGGCCTGGTCCATGGCGGTCAGGCCGAACACGTTGACCTCGAACATCTTGCGCACCCCGTCGGCATCGCCCTCCTCGATGGCTGCGAAGTGGCCGATGCCCGCGTTGTTGACCAGCACGTCGATGCCACCGATGCGCGCTTCGGCGGCCTTGACGGCCGCAGCGACCTGGTCCGGCTGCGTGAGGTCGGGCTTCAGCACGGGGACCTGATCGCCCGCAGCGGAACCCTGCAGCTTGGCCGGGTCACGGGCCGTCACCACTCTGCGGTGTCCACGTTCGATGACCTGCCTGGCGAGCTCCAGGCCGAAGCCGGTGGAGCAGCCGGTGTTGAACCAGACCGGCGCTTCGCCGGCTTGGAACGGGACGGCTTGCCTGTGCATGGAATTTCCCTCTTGCGCTCAGACCGGCGCGCCGAAGGTGCCGCTGCGAACGAGCTTCTTGTTGACAAATTCCTGGATGCCCATGCGCCCCAGCTCGCGACCGTAGCCCGAGTGCTTGATGCCGCCAAATGGCAGTTCGGCGTCAGTCCAGTCGATGTTGTTGACGAACATCATCCCGGTGTCGACGCAACTGGCCAGGCGCCGGCCACGCGCTTCGTCCATTGTCCACACCGAGCCCGCCAAGCCGAAGTCGGAGTCGTTGGCCAGCGCGATGGCTTCGTCCTCGGTCTTGACGCGGAAGAACGAGACCACCGGGCCAAAGAACTCGTCGCGGAAGGCAGGGTTGCCGGGGGCGATGTCGGTCAGGATCGTGGGCTGCATGAACCAGCCTGGGCGGGCGATGCGCTTGCCGCCCAGCAGCAGCTTGGCGCCGCCCTGAACGGCGGCATCGACCTGGCCCAGCAGTTGCAGCAGCGCCGCTTCGGTGGACAGCGGGCCCACGGTGGTCGTCTCGTCCATCGGGTCGCCAGGCTTCAAGGCTTCCAGTGCGGCCTTGAATCGGGCCAGAAACTCGTCGGCGACGGCATCCAGCACGATGAAGCGCTTGGCCGCGCAACAGGTCTGGCCGGCGTTGAACATGCGGCCCCAGACGGCCCAAGGCAGGGTCTTGTCGAGGTCGGCATCGTCGAGCACGATGAAGGCGTCGCTGCCACCGAGCTCCATCGTCGACTTCTTCAGGTTCTGCCCGGCACGGGCCGCAACGCTGCGGCCCGCAGCGACGCTGCCAGTCAAGGCGACGCCCTTGACCCGCGGGGCGTCGATGACGCGGTCGGACTGTTCGTACGAGATCGGCAGGTTGGTGTAAGCACCTGCTGGCGCGCCGGCATCACGCAACAGCTTCTCGAACGCGATGGCGCATTGCGGCACGCAACCGGCGTGCTTGACGATCAGTACGTTGCCGGCCATCAGCTGCGGCCCTGCGACGCGGGCGAGCTGGTAGTACGGAAAGTTCCAGGGCTCGACGCAGAACAGCACGCCCATGGGCGAGCTCTCCATGTGCGCTTCGCCGACCTGTGGGTGCAGCTGGACCGGTGCGAGGAAGGACTCGGCATGCTCGGCGTAAAAGCCCAGAATGTCGCCGCTGAATTTGACCTCAGCGCGCGCTTCGGCAATGCGCTTGCCCATCTCCAGCGTCTCCAGCCGGGCGAAGTCGTCGACATGGGCGTGCAACAACGCCGCCGCCTTGTTCAAGATGACCGCGCGCTCGGCGTAGGGCTTGTGCTTCCAGGTCTGGAAGCAGCGTTCGGCCACCGCCAGCGCGCTGTCCAGTTGGGCATTGCTCAGGTGCTCGAAGCTCTCGAGCAATTTGCCGTTGTTGGGGTTGATGCTTTGGTAAGTCATGGGAAGTGCGTCCTTCGGCGTTCGCGAATCAGGCCGCCAACGCCGGATAGTCGGTGTAACCCTTGGCGCCGGGGACGTAGAAGGTGGCTTCGTCCGGGGCATTGAGCGGAGCGTCCTTTTGCATGCGCGCCACGAGGTCGGGGTTGGCCAGGAACGGGCGGCCGAAGGCGATCAGGTCGCCTTGCTTGTCGAGCAGTGCCTGTTCTGCGCTGGCGCGGTCGAAACCGCCTGAAAGGATGAACAGCCCGTCGAAGCCATCGCGCAGCTTGCGCTTGAAATCGGCGGGCACCGGCGGCGCGCCCATCGACGAGTGATCGACCAGGTGCAGGTAGAGCAGGCCCAGGGCAGACAGCGAATGGACCAGCGTGAGGTACTGCGCCTGCACCTCGGGGAATTCGCCGGTGCCGTTGAACACGCCATAGGGCGACAGCCGGATGCCGACGCGGTCACGGCCGATGGCGGCGACCGTGGCGCGCGCGATCTCCAGCGCCAGGCGGTTGCGGCGCTCGATACTTCCGCCGTACCCGTCGGTGCGCAAGTTGACCAGGGGGTTGAGGAACTGCTCGATCAGGTAGCCGTTGGCGCCGTGCAACTCGACGCCGTCGAAGCCTGCGTTCATTGCGAGCTCCGCGGCGGCCACGTGTTCGTCTATGGCGTGTGCGATGTCGTCGTCGGTCATCGGGCGTGGCGGGCTGTGCGGCTGCATGCCCAGCGTGTCGGTGTACATCTCGCCCGGGCACACCGCCGTGCAAGGACCGAGAACCTCAGCACCGGCCGGCAGGTTGGCGACATGCGCCACGCGGCCGCAGTGCATGAACTGCACGAAGATCTTCCCGCCTGGTGCGTGGACGGCTGTCGTGGTGGCCTTCCAGGCGTCGGCCTGCGCCGCGTCGTACAGCCCAGGGATGCGAGGGTAGCCCAGGCCATGGGGACTGGGCGAGGTGCCCTCGGTGATGATGAGGCCAGCCGTTGCGCGCTGGCCGTAGTAGGTGGCCATCAGCGCATTCGGCGTGTGCTGTGGCGTCGCCCGGCTGCGTGTCAATGGCGCCATCACCATGCGGTTGGCGAGTTGCAGCGAACGGGCGGAAAACGGGTCGAAGAGCATCGGGGGAACTCCTGGGAGGGATCAGCCCTGCGGGCAGCCAGCGGGGCCTGAAGGGTCCGGAAATACAGCCTGCGCGTCAGGGTCCGTCGCGTCTGTTCGTTGACGCACACCAAGCGGCAAGCGCCCGAGGGCCGATCTGGCCCATGCTGGCCATCGAACTGGGAAGGATCCTCCCACTGCGCAACCAGAGTGAGGCTGAACCCGAACAAGCCGCTACGCTCCGAGCGACCGGCCCACCGATGTGGAACGAGCGTGCACAAGGCTTGAACCCAGCCCCGGCGTTCATGGCGGCCGGTGGGACTTTGCAACGCCCAACCCGTGCGCTATGTACGGTAACGCACATACCAATCGACGGCTGCGCCCGTACTCTGCCGCCTAGCGCGAACCGGGCCTCTGGCGGCATTCGATCCAATGACAAGCCATACAAGAACATGAGCCAGCAAGCCGCCGGGAAGCCCACGCAGCCTTGGGGCTCCAGCCCCTACAGTGTCAAAAGGCATGGCACCACGCTGGAAACGTGCGACAGCGAGCCCGTGCAGACACCAGGATGCATCCAGGCGCATGGCGCGCTGCTGGTTCTGGGTATGCCCGACTTGCAGATCCTTCAAGCCAGCGAAAACACCTTGCAGCATCTTGGCGAGGACGCGTTGTCATTGCTAGGGCGGCCCGTCTCGCATGTGGTCGGCGCTGCGCGCATGGCACGCCTGCAAGAGATGTTGGCGCGCGACACACTGGACCGTGGCGCCATCTATGCCTTCACCATGCCGGCCCGCGCCGACGTGGCGGCCCTGGACGTCTGCCTGCACATCAGTGGCGATTCGGCAGTGCTCGAATTCGAATCCACCGGGCGCGCTGAACAGTCCGCCGATGACGACTTCTTCATGATCGTGAAGGCAGCCGTCGGCCGCCTACAGGCCCTCGGCAGCGCGCGCGCCTTCTGCCAGCAGGTGACGCAGGAAGTGCGCGCCATCACCGGCCTGGACCGCGTGATGGTCTACCGCTTCCACGCCGACCACCACGGCGAGGTCATCGCCGAGAGCAAGTGCGACGCGCTAGACCCCTGGCTGGGCCTGCACTACCCGGCAGCCGACATTCCGCAGCCAGCGCGCGAGATCTTCAAGCGAATCTGGATTCGCCCGCTGCCCGATGCAGCCGGCCCGTTGGTCGAGATGTCGCCCCTGGCCAACCCTGTGACGGGCATGGCGCTGGACATGACGCACTGCGCGCTTCGCGGTGCGTCAGTCATGTATTCCGAGTACCTGGCCAACATGGGTGTGGCCGCTTCACTGACGATGCCGATCCTGCGCGACGGCGAGCTCTGGGGGCTGATCGCCTGCCACCATGCTACCGCCACGCACTTTCGCTACGAGGTGCGAGCAGCCTGCGAGCTGTTGGCGCAGGTGGCTTCGCTGGCACTGAAGTCGGCAGAACAAGCCGAGCAACTGGCGTACCGCCTTCAACTCGAGGATGTGCACCAGCTGCTGGTGGTGCATTCCGCGCGCGAAGGCGATCTGCTCGCGCTCACCGCGCAACAGCCGTCACTGCTGGACGCCATCGACGCGGGCGGCGCAGCGCTGTACCACCTGAACCGTTGGTGGTGCGTGGGCAACGTGCCCAAGCTGGCCGATCTGGACCGGCTGGCCGCATGGTTGCACGAGCAGCCGGCCTTTGCATCGGCAACGCGGCCGGTGTTTGCCACCGATGCGCTGGCCAGCGTGTGCCCCGCAGCTGTCGGGCTCGAAGACGTCGCCAGCGGCATGCTCGCCACCGTGTTCTCGCGCCAGCGGCGTGGCATGCTGGTGTGGTTCCGACCCCAGACCCTGCACACGGTGAAGTGGGGAGGCAACCCCAACGACAAGCCTCAGGTCGCCGGCCCGCACGGCATGCGCCTGAGCCCGCGCGTGTCCTTCGAGACCTTCATCGAATCGGTGCGCGGCCGCTCGCTGCCCTGGTTGGATGTCGAGATCGACGCAGCGCTGCGACTGCGCCTGTTGGTGCTGGACCTCTTCATCACCCGAGGCGAACGCCTGGCCGAGTTGAACGCCGACCTGACGCGCAGCAATGAAGAGTCGGACGCCTTCGCGTATGTCGCCTCGCACGACCTCAAGGAGCCCCTGCGCGGCATCCACCGCTACGCGCATCAGCTGCTCGAGAGTACCGATGGGCCTGGCATTGAGTCCGGTGAGAGCCGCCGCCGGCTCGACGGCCTGATGCGTCTGACGGTGCGCATGGACACCCTCCTTGACTCGTTGCTTCACTTTTCGCGCGTCGGCCGGATGGAGTTGGCTCTCGAAACCGCCGACCTCAACGCAGTGGTGGCAGACGCCATCGAGATGACGGGGGCGCGCCGCGGCGACAGCCATTGCACCATCGAGATACCGCGTCCGCTGCCGGTCGTGCAGTGCGACCCGGTGCGGGTGTGCGAGATCTACAGCAACCTCCTGGCCAATGCGCTGAAGTACAAGCGGCAGGCCAGGGCGCTCATCGAAATCGGCTACATCGGCGCCGAAGAAACGACGGCGCGACCGAATGCTCCCACGGTCGCTGCCGGCCAGGACATCTTCTACGTGCGTGACCAGGGCATCGGCATTGACTCTCGCCACTATGAGCAGGTCTTCCGCCTGTTCAAGCGCATGCACGGGCGCGACGACTACGGCGGCGGCGTCGGCGCCGGCCTGACCATCGTGCAGAAGCTGGTGCAACGCCACGGTGGTCGGGTGTGGCTCGATTCACATCTGGGCATCGGAACGACCTTCTTCTTCACGCTGCCGGTCACCCGGGTCAAGGCCGACTGATGCGCCTGCGGCACATCCTGGTGGTGGAGGACTCCGACGAGGACTTCGAGACCGTTCAGGACGCTGCCCGGTACAGCGGCATGCTGCATCCCATCGTGCGCGCCTGTTCTGGAGGCGAATGCATGCGAATGCTGCGCTCGTCGCTGACCAACCAGCCCCGCCCCGACGCCCAGCAAGTGCTGGCGCCGCTGCCGCTGCTGACGCTGCTCGACCTGAACACATCCGGCGACGACGGCCGCGACGTCTTGCGCGAGGTGCGCAGCGATGTCGCCCTGCGCACCTTGCCGATGGTGCTGCTCAGCGCGTCGGCCAGCGCGCGCGACCTGCAGTTCTGCTACGCCCATGGCGCCAACGCGTACCACGTCAAACCAGTGAACCACGCAATGCATCTGAAGCTGCTTCAAACCATCTTCGCGTACTGGCTGGGCAGCGTTGTGCTGCCAACCTGACCCGGAACAGCCCGATGGCAGCAGCGCCCTGGCACATCCTGCTGATGGAAGACAACGCGGAAGACTGTGCCGACATGCGCCAGATGCTGCTGCGGGGCGGTAGCCGCCGCTATCGCTTCAGCGAGGCCAGCTTTGGAGCCGACGGCGTGCGCAAGGTGCTGGCCCAGCAGGACGGGCCGGTGGACTGCGTGCTGCTCGACTACGGCCTGCCCGACATGGACGCACTGGAAGTGCTCGTGGCGCTGCGCAACGGCGCCGACATGCCGCCCTGCCCGGTGGTGGTGATCACTGGCGCGGTGGTCGAGGAAGGGCAGCCGCTCCTGAGCGCTGGTGCGCAAGACTTCATCGGCAAGCGCTGGACCAGCGCCGACAGCCTGACCCGGGCGGTCGAAAATGCCGTCGACCGCTACGCACTGCAAGCCGAGCGCCGCCGCGTGGAAATCGCCCTGCGCGTTTCCGAGGAGCGTTACCGGGCTCTGTTCAACTCCATCGATGCCGGCTACGCCATCGTCGAAGTCATGTTTGACGACGGCGGTGCGGCCGTCGACGCACGTTACCTGCAGGTCAACCCGGCGTTCGCGGCGCAGACAGGCCTGACCAACGTCGAAGGCCAGACGCTGCATGCCCTGGTGCCTGGCATCGAGGCCTTCTGGTGCGACGCCCTCGGAACGGTGGCACGGACGGGTCGACCGGTCCGGCTGGAACGGTTCTTTGCAAAGATGCGCCGCTGGTTCGACATCTACGCCTTTCGGCTGGGCGAGCCGGCTGCGCATCAGGTCGCTTTGCTGTTCAACGACACCACCGAACGCAAGAGCAACGAGAGCGCGCTCATCGCCGCAAGAGCCGCAGCCGATGCCGCAAGCCGCGCCAAGTCGGACTTTTTGCTCCACATGAGCCATGAACTGCGTTCGCCCTTGAGCTCTATCCTCGGCTTCACGCAGTTGATCGAAGGCAGCAAGCCGCCACCCACGCCGGCGCAGCAAGACAGCGTCCAGCAGATCCTGCAAGCCGGCTGGTACCTGTTGGGCCTGATCAACGAAGTCCTCGACTTGACCGCCATCGAGTCGGGCAACACGGCAGTCACGCAGCGCGCCGTGTGCTTGGCCGACGTGCTGGACGACTGCCGGGCCATGATCGAGCCGCAGGCGCAACGAACTGGCATCCAGATCGGCTTCCCGGCCATCGAGCGGTCTTGCCAGGTGCAGGCCGACCCGATTCGAACCAAGCAGGTGCTCATCAACCTGCTGACCAACGCCATCAAGTACAACCGTGTGGGCGGGCGCGTCGACGTGCGCTGCACCAGGGCCCCGGGGCGGCCCGTGCGCATCAGCGTTGAAGACACGGGGGATGGGCTGACGCCTGCACAACTGGAGCAACTCTTCGAGCCTTTCAACCGCCTGGCGCAGGACCTGGGTGCTGAAGCAGGCACGGGCATCGGCCTGGTGATCTGCAGGCGTCTGGTCGAACTGATGGGCGGCCGCATCGGTGCCGACAGCACTGCCGGCGTCGGCAGTTCCTTCTGGTTCGAACTGGACGCGGCAACCGAGGCGCCCGTGAGCTTTGCCAAGGCACCGGTTCGCAGCGTGCACTGCATGGAGGGTGTCTCGGACCATCTGCAGCAGGTCGAGGAACTGGTGGCCCCTCGTCCGGGCACCAGCCTGCTGGGCGCACGCGATGTCGCCAATGGCTTGGGGGTCGCCCGCTCGGTCGCCCCAGACATGATTCTGATGGCCCTGCACCTGCGCGATGCGGCGGGCATGGACGCCCGGCTGCTGCTGGTGCCAGACCCAGCCACGGCGCACATTCCAGTCATCAGCCTGGGTGCCGACCTCGCTTCCAGCACAGCCAGTATCAGCCAGCCCGGCGGCTTCGCCGGCAACCTGTCGCAGCCCCTGCAGCGGACTGCCTTCATCGAAGCGCTCGACCTGGCCTTTCAACCCCAAACCACCGGTGGCGAGCGCGCCATCTTTTAAGGACACCACCGCATGCTGCCCCCGACCGTCACCGCAGAGAAAGGCCAGGACAACGGCGCCGACAACGCCGACGCCGACAAGGACAGCGAGACCGAAGCTGCCATCCTGAAGTCCAGCATCCTGATCGTTGACGACCAGCCGGCGCATGTGCATTTGCTCGAGCGCTTGCTGAGGGAGTCCGGCTACGTGAATGTGAGCTCGACGCTGGATCCGCGCCAGGTCGTCGCGCTGCACCGTGAACACCACCACGACCTGATCCTGCTCGACCTTCAGATGCCGGGCCTGGACGGCTTCGGTGTGTTGGAAGCTCTGAGGGCCGATGCGCGAAGCAGCTACGTGCCGGTGATCGTCTTGACAGCCCAGCCTGGACACAAGCTGCGGGCCTTGCAGGCCGGGGCCCGCGACTTCATCAACAAGCCTTTCGAGACAGTGGAAGTCCAAGTGCGCATCCACCACATGCTGGAAGTTCGATTGCTGCACAAGAAGCTGGAGGCCCACAACCGCAACCTGGAGCGGACCGTCAAGGAACGCACTGCCGAGTTGCAGGAAAGTGAAGCCCGGTACCGCTGTCTCACCGAACTGGCCGTCGACTGGTACTGGGAACAAAACGACGAGGGCATGTTCACGAAGGCATCGGGCCTGGTCATGGAACTGCTGGGCATCACCAGCGCCAACCTCGCCGCTGGCGGCGACATTGACGTCGACGGCGCCGACCATGGAGCCGACCTCTGGGACGCCGCTGAACGCCAGACGCTAAAGGACAACATCAACGCACGCCGGCCGTTTCTCGATTTCGTCATGCACCGCCGCCGCGCCGACGGTTCGCAGCAACAGTTCAGGATCAGCGGCGAGCCCATGTTTGACCGCACCTGCCGTTTCACGGGTTACCGCGGACTGGGTGTCGAAGTGCTCTCTGACCGACAGGCCTGAACAGCGACGAAATGAGACGCTGACTGTGAGGAGCCCCAGAGCGAACCAGCTGATTGCCGCCCTGCCAGAGTCGATCTGGCAGCAGTGGGTGCCCCGTCTGGAAGCGGTGGACATGCAACTCGGGGACGTGCTGTACAGGTCGGGCTGCACCATGAGCCATGTGTACTTCCCCACCACGGGCATCGTGTCGCTGCTGCAAATCCTGGAAAGCGGAGCGTCTGCGGAAGTTGCAGTGGTGGGCAACGAAGGCATCGTCGGGGTGTCCGCGTTCATGGGGGGCCAGTCGAGCCCGAGCCAGGCGGTGGTGAAGAGTGCGGGGCTCGGGTTTCGCCTGCAGACAAGGACCATCGTGCACGCGTTCGAGCAGGGCGGCGCGCTGCCGAAACTGCTGCTCCGCTACACGCAGGCGCTGATGACGCAGATCGCACAGACGGCCGTTTGCAATCGGCACCACAGCCTGGACCAGCGACTTTGCCGCTTGCTGCTGTTCACACTGGACCGGCTGCAGACGCAGGAACTGCGGATGACGCACGAGCTCATCGCCAACATGCTGGGCGTACGCCGGGAAGGCGTGTCAGAGGCGGCGCTCGCTCTGCAGAAGGCCGGGCTGATCAACTACCAGCGTGGCCACATCTCGGTCCATGACCGCCCTGCACTGGAAACACGCAGCTGCGAGTGTTATGCGGTCGTCACAAATGAATACCTGCGCCTGCTTCCTGGGCCGCCAAGGCAGTTGCCATGAACCTGGAAACGGCAGTTCCAGATCGCTCAGCACCCCTGACCAGGCCTTCTAGGCGCGCTGGACCGATCCCACTGGGGGCGCGTCAACGCGCTGGGCTTCGAGCGAGTCATCGACCTGGCGCCTTGCCATGTCTCCCTTGTCCTGATGGCCGCCAGCGTCATGCAGAACGCCCGGGCCAGCCCGATCGACACCACGCGGGGCACCCCGGTGTCGCGCGCGCCTGCCCGCAGCGCGCGAGTCGCAGGCAACCGAGCATCTCACCGCCCGTGGAAGCAGATATTCCATGACCAGGTTCGTGATCAGCGCCGATGTCGCCTTGCACCTGGCCGAGCGGTCAGGCCGGGTCCAGCGCGGAGCGCTCTGCCGACAGGCCGGCGATGGTCAACTCGACCACCTGCGGATGTTCCGTCTGCGCCGGATGGGCGATCGCGTCATGCGGGGCCGCGCGTGGGAGATCTCCGCACAACTCGGGTGGCCCGACACCTTCGTTGCCAAACACATCGCATTGACTCAGCGGCAGACGGGTGCCGTCGTGTGCGTGGATCCTTCCCTGGCCCGCGCCGTGCGCGGCATCGTGACCGTGGCGTCTGTCAAAGGCTTGATCAGCGGCGCCTGAGCCTGACTGCAGGTCCACACCGCCAATCGGTACGCGCCGGCCCTGCTGAACTGCCAGACGATCTCGCCCTTGGCACCTGGCTTCACGTGGGCCATGTTCGCGTCGGCGTGCGCCATGTTCGGAGACTTCCTCATCAGTTCGGCATGTGCCTTGCGCTCTTCGGTCGTGCCGAGAACCATCTCATGGAGATTCTTGCCGCTGTTGACGACGACGAATTTCACTGTCTCGCCGCGCTTGACGGTGACGCTGGCTGGCGTGGACCGGGCACCGCCTTCCCACCGGGCAATCTCGCGGTGGGTCATGCGTGCGGGCAGGCAGGCGATCGCCACCGCCAGCATCACAAGTCAAACAGAAACCCACCCTCCAGGAACGACAGTTTGCCGTCGGGCGTGAAGTCCATGCGCAGCAGGATGGAAGGACTGCCGTGGCAAACCTCAAACCGCCACAGGCCCGACACTCGCCATGTCTTCGTGGCGCCGGTGCAGCGCGCCACGTCCGCCGTCAGGCAGCCACCCTGGCGCCGGCTTGCGGGCCGTTGCCGCCACCCCGACCGCGCCACAGTGCAATCAGCCAGTGCAGACCGGCCCCCAGCAGCACCAGCAGCACGCTGACCAGGGCCCAAATCACCCAGGACAGAACAGTCAGGCCGCCAGCCAGCGCCGGCGCCGCCTGCAGAAGGCCGTCGACCAGCGGCGCCAGGCCCGAGACCAGCGTGGTCACTGCCTGCACCGCCTCGGCCGGCACCCAAGGCGCCAGCCAATCTGGCAGGCGCAGATTGCCGGCACCCGAGGCGGCGCCCGTCAGTGCGCCGGCGTTCGACGCTGCCCAGACGGCGGCCGCATGCAGCGCCCAGGCCGCCAGCGACCACAGCGCCAGAAGGCTGAGCACCACGAACCAGCTGAGAACGTAAACCATGAAAGATGCCTGCTTGTTGACCGGAATGCAGCAGTCTTGCCGGTTGACCGAATTGAAGGAACCAGCAGCAGGCAGACAGTGACTTCTGTTTTTCCGATGGGGCCTGGCAGTGGGAGATGCCGGCGTCAAGGCGTGCCGAGGATCGACGCCAGGCCCTGGCATGCGCACCGCAGGTTGCGGCCCCAGGGCCCCAAGGCCGTTGCGCGGGGCGGATGCCGGGTCCGCCGCCGGTGGGCAGAATGCCGGCATGACATCGCCAATGGCCGGCAACTCCCGCATGCGCGGCAACACCATCCTGGCGGGGCGCCGGCCGCTGCCCGATGCCGGCGTGCCGGTCGACACGCGGGGTGCAACCGGGCACACCGCCTTGCTGGCAACCAGCCAAGGCAACCAGACCGACGCGGTACGGCGGCTGATCAGCCGAAGCGCCGGCGTGCATGCCCAGACTCACCCTTGGGCGGGGCGCGCTGCCGCCAGCCTGCTGTCGGCAGGCGCGGCTGCACTGCTGGTGCTGGCCGGCACGGCCCAGGCTGCATGTGACAAGGCGCTGAGCGCGTCGCCACAGTTCTCGCAAGACGGCTGTGTGTTCGAGAACACGGCCAATCCCCACGCGCAGCCGTCGCAACCGGCCTGGAAGATCTGGTCGCGCTTCCTGGGGGCTGCGCCGCCCAGCACCACCCCGGTCGACCCGATCCCGGTGCGCCCGCTCACCCGTGCCGCGCTCGACGCGTTGGACAACAGCGCCAACCATGTGGTGCGGCTGGGCCATTCGTCGCACCTGCTCAAGCTCCAGGGCCGCTATTGGCTGATCGACCCGGTGTTCGGCGAGTGGGTGTCACCGGTCAGTTTTGCCGGACCACGGCGCTTTCATCCACCGCCGCTGGCGCTGGCCGACTTGCCACCCATCGAGGGACTGGTGCTGTCGCACGACCACTACGACCACCTCGACCTGCCGACGATCGAGTTTCTCAACGGCCGGGTGCAGCGCTACTTCGTGCCGTTGGGTGTGGGTGCGCGGCTGCAGGCCATGGGCGTGCAGGCCCAGCGCGTCGAAGAGTTCGACTGGTGGCAGCGCAGCAGCCATGCCGGGGTGCAGATCACCGCCACGCCAGCGCAGCACTTCTCGGGCCGCACGCCGTTTGACCGCAACAGCACGCTGTGGGCCGGTTGGGTGCTGCACAGCGGTGCGCAGCGACTCTTCTACAGCGGCGACACCGGCTACCACAGCGGCTTTCGCCAGATCGGCGAGCGGCTGGGGCCAATCGACCTGGCCTTGCTGGAGAACGGCGCCTACGACGCCTTCTGGCCAGCCATGCACATGCACCCTGAAGAAACGGTGCAGGCCTTCCAGGACCTGGGGGCGCGCCTGCTGTACCTGGTGCACAACAGCACCTTCAACCTGGCCTTCCACCCCTGGCAAGAACCGCTGGAACGGGTGGCCGCACTGGCCCGGGCCAAGGGCCTGGCGCTGGCCACACCCGAGATCGGCGAGGTGCTGACCATCGGCCAGCCCCGCACCAACCTGTTGTGGTGGCAGGGCCTGCGCTGATCAGCGCCGCCACAACCGCGCGCAAGCGCTGCGCCTGCTGCTCGGCCGCAGCGGCCTCGTCGGCTGCCGGCCGATCCAGCGGCACTGGCACATGCTTGTGAAAGGGTGTGCCGGCCACCGGGCCGCACGGCCAGACGCAGGTCGGCCACCTGGGCGGTCTCGCTGCGGCTCGGGTCGACCACGATCAGCTTGCGCGCTGGGTCTTTGCGGATGGTGTTGAGCTGGCCGCGGGCATTGGTGAAGCCATACGCCACCCAGGGGTTGGCGCCCAGCACGAAGAGCAGGTCGCAGTGCTCGATGTCCTCGGCGATGTGGCAGGTCTGGGCGCCGAACAGGTGGCCGTTGACCCAGAAGTCGCCCGTCTTCTCCTGCGCCAGCGCATTGCCGGTGTTGCGTGAGCCGAGTCCGCGCATCAATGCGGTGGCATCGACACCGCCCGCGTGGTTGCCCTGCCCGCCGCCGCCATACAGCGCCAATTGGGCGGCTTTCCAGTGCGGCAGGGCCTCGGTGCGCTTGGCGCGGCCGGCGTCGGTGATGGCCACCAGGCGGCTGCGGGCGTCGTGCCCGGCGGCCTCCTGCACCCAGCCCAGATCGGCCAGCACTGCCGGGTTGCAGGTGAGGGTGGCGTTGTCCAGGCCCATGTCAGCCGTGTTGTGCGACGGCATGGCGGGTTGTTGTCGAGCAGGCCTGGGCGGCCCGCGCCATCACCTTGTCAGCCTTGAGCGCCTTGCCGGTCAGACGCAGCGGCCCACAGGCTCATGCGCACGGTCGTCGGTGAACTGATCGATGACAGCCATGTCGCATGGCGGCTCTGCTGGCCCGCCGTTGCCGGCAAAGCGGCCAGCTGGCAACACGGCGACAGTCAAGTGGCCTTGCGCTGAACGGCACTCGCAGCAGGCCCTCCGCCGGCATCGGCCTGCTGCCCTTGTAGAGCCGACTGTTGAGCCTGGCCCGATGCAGCCGGTGCCAACGCCTGGTGCAGCCGCAGCCGGCTGTCCACCGCATGGTGGCGCAGCAGGCGGGCCGCCCGGTTGGCCTGGCCGTCCGCCACTGCGGCCAGGATGGCGGCGTGCTCCTGCAAGGACAGGCGCATCGTGGCGGCATCGTGCAGGTAGGCCTGGCGGCGAAACAGTGACAGCTCCGACACCAGGCGGCTGTAGATGGCATGCAGCTTGGCGTTGCCGGTGCTCAGCGCCAGCTGGTTGTGGAAGCGGACGTTCAGCCCCAGATACCGGCCGATGTCGGCAGCATCAACCGCCTGTGCCATCTCATCCACCGTGGCCGACAGGCTGGCCAGCCCGTCGGCATCGCGCCGGTTGGCGGCCTTGCGGCCGATCAGCGATTCCAGCGTGATGCGCAACTCATAGATCTGATCGGCCTCGTCCAGGCTGAGGCTGCGCACTTGCACGCCGCAATTGCGCCGGGTGCGCACCAGACCCTTCTCTTCCAGCCCGCGGAACGCCTCGCGCAGCGGCCCGCGTGACACGCCCAGCGTCGCTGACAGCGCCACCTCGCGCAGCGCCTCACCCGGCTGCAGGCGGCCGTCCAAGATCATCTGCTCGATCTCGTCTTGCACCACAGCAGGCAAGGTCTGCCGTGTCAGCAGCTTGAGCGCGTCGCTGGAATTCATCGGCCGGTCGCCTGGCGGTCTTCGGGGTGCACGTGCATTTGTCTGTTTGTCAACAATCTGCAATATCCCGATCCTAGGATGTCAGTGTTTCGAACAGATGACGGACACCGGGTCGATGACCACTGCAGCAATCGAGGTCCATGCACTCACCAAGCGTTTCCCCGGCTGCCTGGCATTGGACCGGGTCACGCTGCGCGTGGAGCCTGGCGAAATGGTGGCGCTGATCGGTGCGTCGGGCTCTGGCAAATCGACGCTGATGCGCCACCTGTCGGGCTTCATCGCCGCCGAGTCGGGCGCCGTCACCGTCTTCGGTCGCGACATCCAGCGCAACGGCAAGATCGCAGCCGACATCCGCGACATCCGCGCCGGCATCGGCTTCGTCTTCCAGCAGTTCAACCTGGTCAACCGCCTGCCGGTGATGACCAATGTACTGATCGGACTGCTGCGCCGCACCAGCCTGTGGCGCAGCCTGCTGATGCGGTTCACTATGGCACAACGGCAGCAGGCGCTGGAGGCGCTGGCGGCCGTGGGCATCGAGCAGACCGCCTGGCAGCGGGCGTCGACACTGTCGGGCGGGCAGCAGCAGCGGGCGGCACTGGCGCGCTGCATCGTTCAGGGTGCCCGGCTGGTGCTGGCCGACGAGCCCATCGCCTCGCTCGACCCCGAGTCGTCCCGCAAGGTGATGGAGTTGCTGGCCGAGATGAACCGCAACCGCGGCTGCACCGTGCTGGTGTCGCTGCACCAAGTGGAGTTCGCCATCCGTTACTGCCAGCGCACGGTGGCCCTGCGCCGCGGTGTGGTGGTCTATGACGGCCCGTCGTCGGCGCTGACACCCGCCTTGCTGTCCGAGTTGTACGGCGCCGAGGTGCACGACCTGTTCGAGCCCGGCGCGCCCTGCACAGCGCCACCGCCCGCCCCGTGGCCGCCAGCCGTGCCCCGACCCGCGCCATCCCTGCCCTGACCCGCCCTGCCCCGACCACCCAGTCGCCCACTTCAAGGACACCACCATCATGACCAGCAACCGCCGATCATTGCTTGCCGCCGTCGCCCTCACCCTGGCCGGCATCGCCCATGCCAACGAGGTGCGCGAGATCAACTTCGGCATCATCGCCACCGAGAAAGCCGGCGCCCTCAAGCAGATGTGGGAGCCCTTCCTCGAAGACATGAGCAAGGCCATCGGCATGAAGGTCAATGGCTTCTACGCCACCGACTACGCCGGCATCATCGAAGCGCAGCGCTTCAACAAGCTGCAGATCGCCTGGTATGGCAACAAGTCGGCCATCGACGCCGTCGACCGTGCTGGCGGCGAGGTGTTCGCCCAGTTTGTCGATCTGGACGGCACGCCGGGCTACTACTCTTACCTCATCACCCACAAGGACAGCGGGATCACCACGCTGGACCAGGTGCTGAAGAACGGCAAGGACTACACCTTTGGCATCGGTGACCCGCAGTCCACGTCGGGCACGCTGGTGCCCAGCTACTACGTCTTCACCCTCAACAACCTGGAGCCGCGCACGCACTTCAAGGTGACGCGCTCGTCCAACCACGAGGGCAACTTCCTGGCAGTGCTCAACCGCCAGGTCGACATCGCCACCAGCAACAGCGAGATGACGCAGAAGATCAAGGAAAAAACGCCCGAGAAGATGGACCAGATCCGCATCCTGTGGACGTCGCCGCTGATCCCGCGTGACCCGCTGGTGTGGCGCAAGGACCTGCCCGCCGACATCAAGAAGAAGGTGCAGGACTTCGTCGTGACCTATGGCAAGGACGCGCGCGAGAAGGAGATCCTGAAGAACATGTACCGGCTGGCCGGCTTCAAGGCGTCGACCGACGCGCAGCTGATCCCCATCCGCCAGCTCGAGCTGTTCAAGGACCGGAAGAAGTTCGAGGCCGATGCCAACATGTCCGACGCCGACCGCAAGACCAAGCTGGCCGAGATCGACGGCAAGCTGGCCGAGCTGGCCAAGCGCAGCAAGTAAGCGGCCAAGCGTCACCATGGCCGCCGCCCGACCGACGATCCGCGACGTACCGCTGCAGCCGCCAGGCGGCGGCTTCGGCACCACCCTGGGCTGGGCCGTGGCCCTGATGCTGCTGGTCTGGGCCTGGGACGGAGCCGACATGCGCCCGATGGCGCTGGTGCGCGATTCGGCCAATATGGCGGTGTTTGCCAGCGAGTTCTTCCCGCCCAATTTCCACGACTGGCGGGTCTACCTGGGCGAGATGGTCATCACCGTGCACATCGCCCTGTGGGGCACGGTGCTGGCGGTGGTGTGCGCCATCCCGTTCGGCCTGATGTCGGCCGCCAACCTGGTGCCGGCCTGGGTGTACCAGCCGGTGCGCAGGCTGATGGACGCCTGCCGTGCCATCAACGAGATGGTGTTTGCGATGCTGTTCATCGTGGCCGTGGGCCTGGGCCCGTTTGCCGGCGTGCTGGCGCTGTGGGTGCACACCACCGGCGTGCTGGCCAAGCTGTTTGCCGAGGCGGTGGAGGCCATCGACCCGCGGCCGGTCGAAGGCGTGCGCGCCACCGGCGCCAACGCGCTGGAAGAGATCCTGTATGGCGTCATCCCGCAGGTGCTGCCGCTGTGGATCTCATACGCGCTGTACCGGTTTGAATCGAATGTGCGCTCCGCCTCGGTGGTGGGCATGGTGGGCGCTGGCGGCATTGGCGTGATCCTGCATGAAGTGATCCGCGGCTTCGACTATGCCGAGACCGCCGCCGTGTTGCTGATCATCATCGCCTCGGTCACCCTGATCGACGTGGTGTCGGCCCGGGTGCGCCAGTGGGCGATCTGACACACCAGCCGAGGCCATGCCCATAATTCCAGCCAGCGCCCGCGTCGCCGTCTACGACGCGCCCCTTGCACCCTTCCAACTGCGCCACTACCCGCTGCGCCCGCCGGCCGCAGGCGAGGTGCTGGTGCGCATCAGCATGTCGACCATCTGCCGGTCGGACATCCATTCCTGGCAGGGCCACCGGCCGAACCCCTGCCCCGGCGTGCTGGGGCATGAGATCGTCGGCCGCATCGCAGCGCTGGGCGCAGGCATCGATCGGGACATGCGCGGCGCGCCGCTGGCCGTGGGCGACCGCATCACCTGGAGCGAGTACTTCATCCCCGGCCCCAACTACTGCAGCGAGGTGCTCGACCTGCCGCAAAAGTCTCCCGGCGTGGACAAATACGGCCACATGGCGGTCACCACCGCGCCGCACCACCACGGCGGCTTCGGCGAATACTGCTACATCCTGCCGCAGTCGTGGATCCTGCGCCTGCCCGATGTGTTGAGCGACGCCGAGGCCACGCCCATCAACTGCGGCGTGGCCACCATGGTGGCGGTGACCGAGGCCGCCGACATCCGCATCGGCCAGACCGTGGTGTTCCAAGGTCTGGGTCTGCTGGGACTGTATGGCGCGGCGCTGGCCAAGGCCCGCGGCGCCGGGCGGGTGATCGGCATCGACAACGTGGCCTCGCGCCGCGCGCTGGGCGCGCGTTTCGGTGTCGATGTGGCCATCGACCCGACCGGCGCCGCCCCCGCCGACCTGGCGCAGCAGGTGCACGCCCTGTGCCCGCCGCTGGGTGCCGATGCGGTGCTGGAGGTGTGTGGCGACCCGGCCGCCATCCCTGCCGGCATCGGCATGCTGCGGGTGGGCGGGCACTACGTGCTGGCCGGTCTGGTCAGCCCGGGTGCAATGGTCACGCTGGACGCCAACCTGCTGCTGCGCAAGCTGCTCACGCTGCGCGGCGTGCACAACTACCACCCGCGCCATCTGGTCGAGGCGCTTGACTTCGTCGTGGCGCAACGCCAGCGCTTTCCGTTTGCCGACCTGGTGGATGGCCAATACCGGCTCGACCAGGTCGACACCGCCATGGCCGATGCCGCCGCGAGGCGTGTGCTGCGCGCCGCCATCCTGCCCTGATCCTGCACGCCAGCCCTGCCATCAACCATGCCCAGCGCCAATCCCGCAGCCGATGCCCTGTTCAACGCCCTGGCACCGATCTACGGCGAGCGGGCGCACCGCCCCTATGGCCTGGCCCGCATCAACCAACTGATGCATGCGGTGCAGGCGGGCGCGTTGGCGCGTGCCGGCGGCGCGCCCGCCACCCTGGTGGTGGCCGCCCTGCTGCATGACCTGGGCCACATGGTGCATGGCCTGGGCGACCACCCGGCGGCCGCCGGCATCGACGACACCCACGAACAGGTGGGCGCCCGCTGGCTGGCGCAGCACTTCGGACCTGCCTTGGTGGCGCCGGTGCAACTGCATGTGGCGGCCAAGCGCTACCTGTGCGCCGCGGAGCCAGCGTACTTCAGCCAGCTGTCGCGTGATTCCGTGCACAGCCTGGTGCTGCAGGGCGGACCCATGGACCCAGCCGAGGCCGCAGATTTCGAGCAGCAGCCGCACTGGCAGGATGCTGTGGCGCTGCGCCGCATCGACGAGCAGGCCAAGGACCCGGACGGCCCGCTGCCGCCGTTCGACAGCTTCCGATCCGACATCGCGCTCGCCCTGGCGCTCAGCCCGGCACCGCCCCGGGCCTGAACACGCTCAGCGCGGCACCTGCACCCGCACCCGCAGCAGGCTAGTGACCCCACCAATGGCGGCCAGCCCAGACGCCAGCATCAAGGCCAGGGCCGGCACGCGGCCCGGTTGCCCGGCCTGCAGACCGTAGAGCAAGCCGATCAGCAGCGCGCCCAGCGACTGCCCCGTGAGACGCGCCGTGCCCAGCATGCCCGCGGCGCCGCCCGATCGGTGGGGCGGCGCGGCGGTGACGATGGTGTGGTTGTTGGGCGACTGGAACAGCCCGAAACCGACGCCGCACAGCGCCAGCGGCCACACCAGTTGCCACACCAGCCCCTGGCCCGACGGGTGCGCAGGCAGCAGCGCCAGCGCCAGCAGGCCGGCCGACAGCAGCCCCAGGCCGATGCCGCCCAGCAAGCCGCTGGGGTGGCGGCCGATCAGCCGTCCGGCCAGCGGTGCCACCAGCACCGTGCCCAGCGGCCAGGCGGCCAGCAGCCAGCCGGCCTCGCCCGCGCTGCGCTGCAGGCCGTCCAGCAGCAGAAAGGGCAGCGCCACGGCCGCCAGCGTCTGCGCGCCGAAGGCGGCCACCGACGTGCCCATCGACAGCCGGAACACCGGGATCGCCAGCAGGTCCACCGGCAACAGCGGCACCACCTGGCGCAGTTGGCGCCGCACATAGACCACCGCCACCAGCACACCGCCAGCCACCATCGCCAACGCCGTCCACGGCGCTGCCGGCATGGCGCCATGCGGCACCAGGCGCTGCAGGCCCAGAAACAACAACAGGAACATGGCCGCGTTCAACACCCCGTCCAGCCAGGGGATGCGGGCGCCCGCCGGCGCAGGGTTGCGGTTGGCCGGCAGGCTCGTCCAGCCCAGCACCACCACCACCAGGGCGAACGGGATGTTCACCGCAAACAGCCAGGGCCACGGCCCCAGCGACAGGATGCCTGCCGCCACCGCCGGCCCGGCCACCGACGCCACCGCCACCACCGCCGAATTGATGGCGATGCCGCGGCCCAGCAGCCGGGCCGGGAAGATCAGCCGCACCAGCGCGGCATTCACCGCAAACATCCCTGCCGCCCCCGCGCCCTGCAGCGCCCGCGCCAGCGCCAGCTGGGTGGGACCGGTGGCCAGCACGCTGCCCACCGACGCCAGCATGAACAACGCCACGCCGGCGATGTAGACCCGCCGGTACCCAAACAGGTCACCCACCATCGCCATCGGCAGCAGCAGCACCAGCACTGCCAGCTGATAGGCATTGAGCAGCCACACGCCGTCAGCTTCGTTGATCTGCAGGTCGCGCACGATGGCGGGCAACGCCAGCGTGACCATCGTCGAGTCCAGCACCGACATGCCGATGCCGAGGATCACCGTGGCCATCGCCCAGTGGCGGGCGGGGGTGGGCAGGCCGTCGCCGGGCGGGCTGGCTGGCGGCGCCGTGCGACCGCCCGGCGTGTCAGTCGGCATCGTCGGGCGGCAGACTGCCGAGCAGGCCGATCAGCTCGTCCAGCGCGGCATAGAAGCCATCGATGAAGTCGCGGCCGATGTGGGCCTCGATTGCGGCGTAGGCGGCCTCGATCTGCGGCGCCATGGCCGCCGCCAGGGCATGGCTGTGGGCGGTCAGCTGCACCAGGACGCGGCGCTGGTCTTGCGGCATGCGTTCGCGCTGCACCAGGCCCAGGTCGTCCATGCGCGCCAGCACGCCGGCCAGGCTGGGACTGGAGATGCGGCACACCTCACCGATCTGCCGCGGCTCCAACGGGCCCTGCTCCAGCAACGCACGCACGATGCGCCACTGCTGCTCGGTCACGCCGTGGGCGTTCAGAATGGGGCGGAACCGCGCCATCACCCCTTCGCGCGCCTGCAGCAGCAGCAGCGGCAGGTTGCGGTGGTGGAAGGCCGGCCCGGCGGCGCTGGCCGCGGCCTTGGGGCTGCGACGGGTTGACATGCTCACATCTTAGCGACTAGATTGCTCACATCCTAGTGATCAGGCCATCCATGTCCCAGAACCCCCACCTGCCGCCGCTGGACATGCCGCCCTGGCGCCTGAGCGGCGTGGTCTACAGTGCCCTGCTGAACGACCCGCGCCAAGTGGCCTCCCTGGGTGACGCGGTGCACCGGCCACCCCACAAGGCACCGCCGGCGCACCCGGTGCTGGCGGTGCGACCGCGCAACACACTGGCCGGCGACGGCGCGGCCATCGGCGTGCCGGCCGGCGCTGCAGCCGTGCGCACCGGCCCCGGCCTGGGGCTGGTGATCGGCCGCACCGCCTGCCGCGTGCCAGTGGCCAGCGCACTGGACTGGGTCGCCGGCTACCTGGTGGCCAACGACCTGAGCCTGCCGATCGCCAGCCACTACCGCCCCGCGGTGCGGCAGATGGCGCGTGACGGCTTCTGCCCACTGGGCGCGGCGGTGCCGGCCAGCGCGGTGGCCGACCCCGACGCGCTGGCCATCACCCTGGCGCTGGACGGCGCCAGGGTCTGGCAGGGCCACACCGGTGGCCGGGTGCGCGGGGTGGCGCAACTGCTGGCCGACGTGACCGACTTCATGACACTGCAGCCGGGCGACGTGCTGCTGCTGGGCATCCCGGCCGACGCGCCGCTGGCCCGGCTCGGCCAGGCCATGGTGGTCGGCATCGCCGGCATCGGCCACCTGCACAACACCCTGGTGGCGGAGGCCGCATGAAGACCGCACGGGTCGCCTACAGCGGCGCCATCCACACCGCCACGCCGGTGGACGGCGACAGCACCGAACGCCTGCGCCTGGCCGACGGCCGCACCGTGGCCGGGGCTGACGTGGTCTGGCTGCCGCCGTTCGACGTGGGCACCATCATCGCCCTGGGCCTGAACTACGCCGACCATGTGAAGGAACTGGCCAAGGAGCTGACGGTCAGCACCCAGGACGAACCGCTGGTGTTCCTGAAAGGCCCGGGCAGCCTGGTTGGCCACCAAGGCCACACCCGCCGCCCTTCCGGCGTGGCCTTCATGCACTATGAATGCGAGCTGGCGGTGGTGATCGGCCGCCCGGCCAGGGCAGTGAAGGCAGCCGACGCCATGGCCCATGTGGCGGGCTACACCGTCTGCAACGACTACGCGGTCCGTGACTACCTCGAGAACTGGTATCGCCCCAACCTGCGGGTGAAGAACCGCGACGGCGGCACGGTGCTGGGCCCCTGGTTCGTGCCCGCTGCCGCCGTGCCCGACCCGCATGCGCTGCAGCTGCGCACGTTGGTCAACGGCCGCATCACCCAGCAAGGCAGCACGGCGCAGATGATCCACAGCGTGCCGGCGCTGATCGAGTACCTCAGCAGCTTCATGACCCTGCAGTCCGGCGACGTGCTGCTGACCGGCACGCCCGACGGCGTTGTCAACGTCAGCGAAGGCGACGAAGTCATCTGCGAGATCGACGGCATCGGCCGGCTGGTCAACCACATCGTCGGTGACGCCATTTTCGGACGTTAGGACTTCCATGCGCATCCAGCACCTGATCAACGGCCGCCCGGTCGACAGCCGCGACACCCTCGAGACCATCAACCCCGCCACCCAGGCCGTGCTGGCCGAGGTGGCTGCCGGTGGCGCCGATGAGGTCAACGCCGCAGTGGCCGCCGCCAAGGCGGCCTTCCCCGCCTGGGCCGGCCGCCCCGCCACCGAGCGCGCCGCCCTGATGCGCAAGCTGGGCGACCTGATCACGAAACACGTACCCGAGATCGCCCGCACCGAGACCCAGGACACCGGCCAGACCATCAGCCAGACCGGCAAGCAGCTGGTGCCGCGCGCGGCCGACAACTTCCACTACTTCGCCGAGATGTGCACCCGGGTGGACGGCCACACCTACCCCACGCCCACCCACCTGAACTACACCCTGTTCCACCCGGTGGGCGTGTGCGCGCTGATCAGCCCCTGGAACGTGCCCTTCATGACGGCCACCTGGAAGACCGCGCCCTGCCTGGCCTTCGGCAACACCGCGGTGCTGAAGATGAGCGAGCTGAGCCCGATGACGGCCGACCGCCTGGGCCAGCTGGCGCTGGAGGCCGGCATCCCGCCGGGCGTGCTGAACATCGTGCACGGCACCGGCCGTGCCACCGGCGAGCCGCTGTGCGGCCACCCCGACGTGCGCGCCATCAGCTTCACCGGCAGCACCGCCACCGGCAACCGCATCATCCAGACCGCCGGGCTGAAGAAGTTCAGCATGGAGCTGGGCGGCAAGAGCCCGTTCGTCATCTTCGACGACGCCGACCTGCCGCGCGCGCTGGACGCCGCGGTGTTCATGGTCTTCAGCAACAACGGCGAGCGCTGCACCGCCGGCAGCCGCATCCTGGTGCAGCGCAGCATCTATGCCGACTTCGCCGAGAAGTTCGCCGCCCGCGCCCGCCGCATCACCGTGGGCGACCCGCTGGACGAGGCCACCCTGGTCGGCCCGATGATCAGCCAGGCCCACCTGGCCAAGGTGCGCAGCTACATCGACCTGGGGCCGGCCGAAGGCGCCACGCTGCTGTGCGGTGGCGTCGACCGGCCGTCGTACGCGCCGGCGCTGGCAGGCGACCTGCAACGCGGCAACTTCGTCTGGCCCACGGTGTTTGCCGATGTCGACAACCGCATGCGCATCGCGCAGGAAGAGATCTTCGGCCCGGTGGCCTGCCTGATCCCGTTCGACGACGAGGCCGACGCCATCCGCATCGCCAACGACATCCCCTACGGCCTGAGCAGCTACGTCTGGACCGAACACCTGGGCCGCGCCCACCGCGTGGCCGCCGGCATCGAGGCCGGCATGTGCTTCGTCAACAGCCAGAACGTGCGCGACCTGCGCCAGCCCTTCGGCGGCACCAAGGCCAGCGGCACCGGCCGCGAGGGCGGCACCTGGAGCTACGAGGTGTTCCTGGAGCCGAAGAACATTGCGGTGTCGATGGGCAACCACCACATCCCCCATTGGGGAGCATGACGATGGGCAAGCTCGCACTCGCCGCCAAGATCACCCATGTGCCGTCGATGGTCCTGAGCGAGCTACCCGGCCCGCGCCACGGCACCCGGCAGGACGCCATCGACGGCCACCATGAGATCGCCCGCCGCTGCAAGGCGCTGGACGTGGACACGCTGGTGGTGTTCGACACCCACTGGCTGGTCAACGCCAGTTACCACATCAACTGCGCGCCGCACTTCCAGGGCAGCTACACCAGCAACGAGCTGCCGCACTTCATCAGCAACCTGCCCTACGCATCGCCCGGCAACCCGGCGCTGGGCAAGCTGCTGGCGCAGGTGGCCAATGCCCACGGCGTGGAGACTCTGGCCCACGACGCCACCACGCTGGCGCCCGAGTACGGCACCCTGGTGCCGCTGCGCTACATGAATGCCGACCAGCATTTCAAGGTGGTCAGCGTGTCGGCGCTGTGCATGGCGCACTACTTGAACGACTCTGCCCGGCTGGGCTGGGCTTTCCGCCAGGCGGTGGAGCAGCACTACGACGGCACCGTGGCCTTCCTGGCCAGTGGCTCGCTGAGCCACCGCTTCGCCCAGAACGGCCTGGCGCCCGAATACGCCTTCAAGCTGTGGAGCCCGCTGCTGGAGCGCCTGGACCGCAGCGTGGTGCAGATGTGGCAACAGGCCGAGTGGGCCGACTTCTGCACCATGCTGCCCGAGTACGCGGCCAAGGGCCATGGCGAAGGCTTCATGCACGACACCGCCATGCTGCTGGGCGCCCTGGGCTGGGCTGCCTACGACGCGCCGGTGGAGGTGCTGACGCCCTACTTCGGCGCGTCGGGCACCGGGCAGATCAATGCGCTGTTCCCGGTCACGCCGCAGGACGGCCGCGCCATCCCCAAGGCCCAGGCATCGGCAGCCGACGGCTACACCGCCGTGGCCACCCGACTTTGACTTCCCAGGACGCCATCGCATGCTGAGCAACGACACCATCCAAGCCATGGCCCAAGCGCTGTACCAGGCCCGCAAGACCCGCACCGCGCTGCGCCACTTCTCGGCCCGCCACCCGGGGATGACCATCGACGACGGCTATGCCATCCAGCGCGCCTGGGTGGCGCTGGAACTGGCCGACGGCCGCAGCATCCAGGGCCGCAAGATCGGCCTGACCTCGCGGGCGATGCAGTTGTCCAGCCAGATCGACGAGCCCGACTACGCGCCCTTGATGGACGACATGTTCTTCACAGCCGGCACCGACATCCCGTTCAACCGGTTCATTGCACCGCGCATCGAGGTGGAGCTGGCCTTCATCCTGGGCCGGCCATTGCAAGGCCCGGGCACCACGCTGTTCGACGTGCTGCGCGCCACCGACTATGTGGTGCCGGCCATCGAGATCATCGACGCCCGCATCGAGCAGTTCGACCGCGACACCAAGGCACCACGCAGGGTGTTCGACACCATCAGCGACTTTGCCGCCTGTGCCGGCATCGTGCTGGGCGGCCGGCCGGTCAAGCCCGACGCGGTCGACCTGCGCTGGGTGGGCGCCCTGCTGCACAAGAACGGCGTCATCGAAGAAACCGGCCTGGCCGCCGCCGTGCTGAACCACCCGGCCAACGGCGTGGCCTGGCTGGCCAACAAGATCGCTGTGCACGGCGAGCAGTTGAACGTTGGTGACGTGGTGCTGGCCGGGTCATTCACCCGGCCGACCACGGCGGTGGCGGGCGACAGCTTCCATGCGGACTACGGGCCGCTGGGGTCGGTAGCGTTTCGGTTGGTTTGACGATTGGCCTTGTTGTTTTGAAGGCGTCGACTGCCATGGCCGTGGCGGCAAGGCCGGGGCCGTGGAGCCGTTCAGGACTCGTCCCGCGAGCACACGGACTGAGACCCTGCCCTGCGGGAGGTGACCGCCGCGCCTCGCGTGCCAAGCCCTGCCCGGCCCCACAGCCCCGGCCTTGCAGTCCACCACCTGCGCACTGCCATCAGGCGGGCCTCGGTCGTGCGTTCATGCGGCTGGCTCAGCGCAGGCAAGTTTCATCGGCGCAGTCCGCGGGTGGTGGCGCAAGGTCGGGGTCGTGGGGCCGGGCAGGGCTTGGCACGCGAGGCGCGGCGGCAGCGCAACGCATGCGGTGACCGTCGACGTGTGTTCGCGTGCCAAGTCCTGAACGGCCCGACGGCTCCGGCCTTGCTGCGCCGCCCACAGCACGCAGCAACCGCGCCACAGGACAAAAAGAAAGACACAGCGCAAACACCCAACAAGTCATCGCGGAAAGCACTGCACATTTGCAATGCCAGCGCTGGCTAAGATGGGCCAGTAACCCACCGCTGGCGCGCAAAGCCGGCGCCCACCCATCCCACATCACCCCGCCATGGACAACTTCTCCAATTCCCAAACCGTGCGCAAGCACGTGATCGCCACCCGCGGCGGCGTGGTGGCTGCCCAGCATCGGCGTGCCGCCGAAGTGGGCGCAGCCGTGCTGGAAGCCGGCGGCGACGCGGTCGACGCGGCCGTGGCCACATCGTTCGCCATCGGCGTGGTCGAGCCCTGGATGAGCGGCCCGGCCGCCGGCGGCTGCATGACCTTGTGGCGCGCCGATACCGGCCGCGCCGAGTCGGTGGACTACGGCATGCGCGCACCGCAGGCGCTGAACCCCGCCGACTACCCGCTGGCCAATGATGGCCGCACCGCCGACCTGTTCCCCTGGCCCATGGTGGTGGGCGACCGCAACCAGCAAGGCGCCACCGCCGTGGCCGTGCCCGGCGTGGTGGCCGGCATGGCGCTGGCCCATGGCCGCCACGGCCGCCTGCCCTGGCGCGACCTGGTGCTGCCGGCTGCCGCGCTGGCCGAGCAGGGCATGATCGCCGACTGGTACTCGGGCCTGCTCACCGCGTCCACCGCCCAGGCGCTGTCGCTCGACCCCGACGCTGCCCGCATGTTCCTGGACGACGGGCTGTTCCCCATCATCGAAGGCTGGACCGCCACCACCCAGCGCCACCTCGACCAGAAGGCCTTCGCCCGCACGCTGCAGCAGATCGCCGCCGAAGGCGCCGACGCGTTCTACCAGGGCAGCATCGGCGCGGCACTGGCGCGTGATGTGCAGGCCAAGGGCGGCTGCCTGTCGCGTGACGACCTGGCCAGCTACCGGGCCGAATGGGTGCAGCCGCTGGCCATCCCATTCCGCGGCGGCCGCATCCACGCCCCGCCCGGCCTGACCGGCGGGCCCACGCTGGCCGCCGCCCTGGCCCTGCTGGATGCCGACGCACCGCCACCGCCTGGCGGCCCGGGCGCGGCCAGCACCCTGGCCACGGCCCGCGCGCTGCATGCCGCCTTCGACGCCCGCCTGCGTGGCATGGGGGACCATGATTCACCCAAGGCGCCGGGCTGCACCACCCACTTCAGCATCGTCGACCGGCACGGCAACATGGCGTCGGTCACGCAGACGCTGCTGTCGATCTTCGGCTCACGCGTGGTGTCGCCCAGCACCGGCCTGCTGCTGAACAACGGCATCCTGTGGTTCGACCCCGAGCCGGGCAAGCCCAATTCCCTGGGCCCGGGCAAGCGCTGCCTGGCCAACTACTGCCCGGTGGTGGGAGAAGCCGCCGACGGCCGGCGGTTTGCGCTGGGTGCGTCGGGCGGCCGCAAGATCCTGGGGTCGGTGCTGCAGCTCGCCGGCTTCCTGGTCGACCATGGCATGGACCTGGAAGCCGCCTTCCACCAGCCACGTTTCGACATCAGCGGCAACCAGCGCCAGCTGCTGGCCGACCAGTCCCTGCCGGCCGAGGTGCAGGCTGCGCTGGCGGCTGAATTCACCGTCACCCCCATCCGCCGCCAGCCACACCCCTATGCCTTCGCCTGCCCGGCCGGCGTGCTGCGGCACGACGGCTGGAACACCGGCTGCACCGAGGTGTCGTCTCCCTGGGGTGATGCGGTGGCCGAGCGGCTGGCGGGCTGACGCAACCGCAACGGCCCAGCATGCGCCCCACCACCGCCGAGAAACGCGCCCGCTTCCGCCAGCTGCACACCAGCGGCTGCTTCGTGATCCCCAATCCCTGGGACGTGGGCAGCGCCCGCTGGCTGCAGGGCCTGGGCTTTGCGGCGCTGGCCAGCACCAGTTCGGGCATGGCCTGGTCACAAGGCGCGGCCGACAACCGCATCACCCGTCAGCAGGCACTGGACCACCTGCGCGCGCTGGTCGATGCCACCGATGTGCCGGTCAACGCCGACTTCGAGAGCGGCTTCGGCGCCGATGCGTCAGCAGTGGCCGACAGCGTGCGCCTGGCCGTGGCCACAGGCGTGGCCGGCCTGTCGATCGAGGATTCGACCGGCGACGCCGCAGCCCCGCTGTTTGCCTTGGATGTCGCCGTGGCCCGACTGCGCGCCGCCCGCCAGGCCATCGACGCTGCCGGCGGCGACGTGTTGCTGGTCGGCCGGGCCGAGTGCTTCCTGGTGGGCCAGCCCGACATCGGCGCCACCATTGCCCGCCTGCAGGCCTATGCCGCCGCCGGCGCCGACGTGCTGTATGCGCCGGGCATCCAGCAGCCCGAGCACATCCGCGCCGTGGTGGCTGCCGTGGCGCCCAAGCCGGTCAACCTGCTGGTGGGCAGCCCCAGCCCGATGACGGTGGCCGACCTCGCCGCGCTGGGCGTGCGCCGCATCAGCGTGGGCGGCGCGCTGGCGCGCAGCGCCTGGGCTGGCTTCCAGCGCGCGGCGCAGTCCCTGGCTGACGGCCGCTTCGACGGCTTCACCGGCGCCGCATCGGGCGCCGGCCTCAACGGCTTCTTCGGGCCCGATGCCGAACGGCGTTGATCCCACCACAACCCACCCCACGCACACCATGGCCCTCACCCTCGACCACCTTGTCATCCTGGTGCCTGACCTGGACACCGCCATCACCGACTACCGCAGCCTGGGCTTCACCGTGCAGCCGGGCGGCACCCATGCCGACGGCGGCACCCACAACGCCCTGGTGGTGTTTGCCGACGGCGCCTACCTGGAGCTGATCGCCTTCCTGCGGCCGCACCCCAGCCACCGCTGGGGCGGCCATGCGGCGCGTGGCCACAGCGGCTTCGTCGACTTTGCGCTGCTGCCGTCCAGCGTGGGCGCGGTGGTGGCCGATGCCAACAGCCGCGGCCTGGCCTACACCGGGCCGTTCGATGGTGGCCGGCTGCGCCCGGATGGTGAGCGGCTGGTCTGGCAGATGGGCCTGCCGCCGGCGCCCGAGCTGCCCTTCCTGTGTGGCGACGTGACCCCGCGCAAGGGGCGCGTGCCCGAAGGCGACGTGCGCCAGCACGCCAACGGCGCCACCGGCGTGGCCTGCATCACCGTGGCGGTGGCCGACCTGGAGACCAGCCTGGCGCGCTATGCCGCGTTGCTGGGCCAGCCGGGTGAACGCCTGCCGCTGACCGGCCTGGGCCTGCAGCAGGCGCGGTTGCAACTCGGCGGCACCCAGTTGCTGCTGGTGGCGCCCGGCGCCGGCGCGCACGGGCCGGCGGCGCAGGCGCTGCACAGCGCGCTGGGCGGGCGCGCAGCCGGCGTCGTGGGGCTGGCCTTGCACGGGCCGGCTGCTGCCAGCCTGTCGCAGACCCACAGCCACGGCGCGCCGATCGAGATCGTGCGCGGCGGCTGAGCCACCCGGCGCCAGGGCGGCGCACCAGAAACCGCATCAGCTTCTGCGCAAAACGTCGTTGGGAATAGGCCGGCCGCTGCCTAGCATCGGCTGCATTCCACAGCCTGCGAGCCACTGCACCATGCGACGTTCCTTTCTGCGCCACGCCGCCCTGGCCCTGGCCTGGGCGGCCACCAGCCTGGCCGCCCAGGCCAAGGACATCACCCTGCTCAACGTGTCGTACGACCCGACACGTGAGTTCTACGTCGACTTCAACAAGGCCTTCGCCAAGCACTGGCGGGCCTTGACCGGCGACAACGTCGTCGTCAAGCAGAGCCATGGCGGCTCCGGCAAGCAGGCGCGATCGGTGATCGACGGCCTGGAGGCCGACGTGGTAACCCTGGCCCTGGCCTATGACGTGGACGAACTGGCCGCCAAGGCGCAGTTGATCCCCGCCGACTAGCAGAAGCGGCTCAAGCACAACAGCAGCCCGTACACCAGCACCATAGTGTTCCTGGTGCGCAAGGGCAACCCCAAGGGCATCAAGGACTGGGACGACTTGGGCCGTGCCGGCATCAGCGTGATCACGCCCAACCCCAAGACCAGCGGCGGCGCCCGATGGAACTACCTGGCCGCCTGGGGCTACGCGTTGAAGAAGTACGGCAACTCCGATGCCAAGGCGCAAGAGTTCGTCGGCAAGATCCTGGCCAACGTGCCGGTGCTCGACGCCGGCGCGCGCGGCAGCACGACCACCTTTGTCGAACGTGGCATCGGCGACGTGCTGCTGGCCTGGGAGAACGAAGCCCTGCTGGCCCAGAAGGAACTGGGGCCCGACAAGTTCGACATCATCGCTCCCAGCCTGTCGATCCTGGCCGAGCCGCCGGTGACGGTGGTGGACAAGGTGGTCGACAAGCGCGGCACCCGCGCCGTGGCGCAGGCCTACCTGGACTACCTCTACAGCCCTGAGGGCCAGGATCTGGCCGGCCAACACTACTACCGGCCGGTCGACCCCACCGTGGCGGCCAAGTACGCCAGGCAATACCCCAAGGTGAACCTCTTCACCATCGACGAGGTGTTCGGCGGCTGGGCCAAGGCCCAGAAGACGCACTTTGCTGACGGCGGCAGCTTCGACAAGGTGTACCTGAAGCGCTGACGGGCGGGCGCCGGCCCGCACCACCGCGCCCCGGATGGCGCCGCCCCACGGCCTGCCCGCGACGGCTTATCTGTTTCTTGCATGTCCTTGCGCCTTTTCCGTCGTTCGGCAGCGAAGGCACCACCACCACAATCCGCCGCTTCGCCCCTGGCTGTCCCCATCTCCCCATGACTTCTGCCCGCTTGCCCCGCCGCACCCTGTTGGCCGCCACCCTGGCCCTGCCACTGCTGGCCGCCACACAAGCCCAGGCCCAGACGAACGCCACGCTGCTGAACGTCAGTTACGACGTCAGCCGCGAGTTCTACAAGGACTACAACGCCGTCTTTGCCGCCCACTGGAAGAAGACCACCGGCGAGACCCTGACGCTGAACCAGAGCCACGGCGGCAGCAGCCGCCAGGCGCGCAGCGTGGTCGAAGGCCTGGAGGCCGACGTGATCACCATGAACCAGGCCAACGACATCGACATCCTGGCCGACCTGGGCAAGCTGATCCCGGCTGACTGGGCCAAGCGCCTGCCCGACAACAGCGCGCCCACCACCAGCATCAGCGTGATCCTGGTGCGCAAGGGCAACCCCAAGGCCATCCGCGACTGGTCGGACCTGGGCAAGCCCGGTGTGGGCGTGATCATCCCCAACCCCAAGACCAGCGGCAACGGCCGCTACACCTACCTGGCGGCCTGGGGCGCGGCGCTGCAGGCCGGCGTGGCCCCGGCGGCTGCCCAGGCGCTGGTGGAACGCATCTTCGCCAACGTGCCGGTGCTCGACGGCGGCGGCCGCGGCGCCACCACCACCTTTGCGCAGCGCAACATCGGCGACGCGCTGGTCACCTTCGAGAGCGAGGTGCCGCTGATCCAGCGCGAGTTCGGCAACAACTTCGAGGTGGTGATCCCCAGCCGCACCATCCTGGCCGAGAACCCGGTGAGCGTGGTCGACAAGGTGGTCGACAAGAAGGGCACGCGCAAGCAGGCCGAGGCGTATCTCAAGTTCCTGTGGAGCGAGGAAGGCCAGGACGTGGCCGCCAAGCACCACCTGCGCCCGCGCAGCGCTAAGGTGGCGGCCAAGTACGCCAAGGACTTCCCCAAGGTGCAGACATTCACCGTGGACGCGGTGTTCGGCGGCTGGAAGAAGGCGCAGGCTGACCACTTCAACGACGGCGGGCTGTACGACCAGGTCATCGCCAAAGCCAAGAAGCGCTGACCGGCCGCCACCATGTTCCTGCGCAAGACGCTGCTCACGCGGCACAGCGTGCTGCCCGGCTTCGACCTGGCGCTGGGCTTCACCCTGCTGTACCTCAGCTTCATCGTGCTGATCCCGCTGTCGGCGGCGTTCCTGAAGACGGCCACGATGACCTGGCCGGCCTTCTGGGACGCGGTGACATCACCCCGCGTGCTGGCCAGCTACCGCCTGACCTTCGGCGCCAGCCTGGCCGGGGCATTGGTCAATGCCTTCTTCGGCCTGATCGTGGCCTGGGTGCTGGTGCGCTATCAATTCCCGGCCAAGCGCTTCATCGACGCGCTGGTCGACCTGCCGTTTGCCCTGCCCACGGCAGTGGCCGGCATCGCGCTGACGGCGTTGTACGCGCAGAACGGCTGGATCGGCCAATACCTGCCGTTCCAGGTGAGCTTCACGCCGCTGGGCGTGTTCGTGGCGCTCACCTTCATCGGCCTGCCGTTCGTGGTGCGCACGGTGCAGCCGGTGCTGGAAGACCTGCAGAAGGAGTTCGAGGAGGCCGCCGCCACGCTGGGCGCCAGCCGCTGGCAGACCTTCCGGCTGGTGGTGTTCCCGATCCTGGCGCCAGCGTTGCTGACGGGCTTTGCGCTGGCCTTTGCCCGCGCGCTGGGGGAGTACGGCAGCGTGATCTTCATCGCCGGCAACATGCCCATGGTCAGCGAGATCACGCCGCTCTTGATCATCACCAAGCTCGAGCAATACGACTACCAGGGTGCCACGGCGATCGCGGTGGTGATGCTGGTCGCCGCCTTCATCCTGCTGCTGGGCATCAACGGCCTGCAGGCCTGGGCCCGCCGCCGGCAAGGACGCGCATGAGCCCCCCCCCGATGCAAGCTGCGCTTGCCTCCCCCCCAGGGGGGCGCCCCCAGCCGACCGGCAAAGCCGGATCGGCGGCGTCCGCTGGGTCAGGTCGCCGCCACCCGACCACCGAAGCGGGCTGGGTGAAGTGGAGCCTGATCGGCGTGGCGCTCACCTTCCTGACCTTCTTCCTGTTCATCCCGCTGGCCGTCGTCTTTGTCGAAGCCTTGAAGAAGGGCTGGGACGTCTACCTGGCCGCCGTGGTCGAACCCGATGCGGTGTCCGCGATCCAGTTGACGCTGATCGCCGCGGCGATCTCGGTGCCGATGAACCTGGTGTTCGGCGTGTCGGCAGCCTGGGCGATTGCCAAGTTCGAGTTCAAGGGCAAGAGCGTGCTGCTCACGCTGATCGACCTGCCGTTCAGCGTGAGCCCGGTGATCTCGGGCCTGATCTTCGTGCTGGTGTTCGGCCTGCAGGGCTGGTTTGGCGAATGGCTGCGCGACCACGACCTGAAGGTGATCTTCGCGGTGCCGGGCATCGTGCTGGCCACGGTGTTCATCACCTTCCCGTTCGTGGCGCGCGAGCTCATCCCGCTGATGCAGGCCCAAGGCACCGAGCAGGAAGAAGCCGCCCGCGTGCTGGGCGCCAGCGGCTGGCAGATCTTCTGGCGGGTGACCCTGCCCAACGTGAAATGGGCGCTGCTGTACGGCGTGATCCTGTGCAACGCCCGGGCGATGGGTGAGTTCGGCGCGGTCAGCGTGGTGTCGGGCCACATCCGCGGCCAGACCAACACCATGCCGCTGCACATCGAGATCCTCTACAACGAATACCAGTTCGCCGCGGCGTTTGCGGTGGCCAGCCTGCTGGCGCTGCTGGCGCTGGTGACGCTGGCGCTGAAGTACGCGGTGGAACAGCGGGTGAAGGCGCAGAAGCGCGGCACCGGCGACCGGAGCGAATGAACCATGTCGATTGAAGTCAGAAACCTCAACAAGCGCTTCGGCGCCACCGTCGTCTGCGACAACCTCAACCTCGACATCGCCGACGGTGAACTGGTGGCGCTGCTGGGGCCATCGGGCTCGGGCAAGACCAGCCTGCTGCGCATCATCGCGGGGCTGGAAGTGCCGGATTCCGGCAGCGTGCTGTTCCATGGCGCCGACGCCACCCACACCGATGTGCGCGACCGGCAGGTGGGCTTCGTCTTCCAGCACTACGCGCTGTTCCCGCAGATGACCATCTTCGAGAACGTGGCCTTCGGGCTGCGGGTGCGGCCCAAGGCCACGCGGCCGTCCGAGGCCGAGATCAAGTCCAAGGTGACCGCGCTGCTCAAGCTGGTGCAGCTGGACTGGATCGCCGACCGCTACCCGCACCAACTGAGCGGCGGCCAGCGCCAGCGCATCGCCCTGGCGCGCGCCCTGGCGGTCGAGCCCAAGGTGCTGCTGCTGGACGAGCCCTTCGGCGCGCTGGACGCCAAGGTGCGCAAGGAACTGCGCCGCTGGCTGCGCCGCCTGCACGACGAGATGCACGTGACCAGCGTCTTCGTCACCCACGACCAGGACGAGGCGATGGAAGTGGCCGACCGCATCGTGGTGATGAACCAGGGCCGCATCGAGCAGGTGGGCACGCCCGACGCCGTGTACGACCACCCGGCCACACCCTTCGTGCTGCAGTTCCTGGGCGACGTGAACCTGTTCCAAGGCCGCCTGGGCCATGCGCCGGGCGGCGGGGTTGCCGCCAATGCGGGCGAAGACGTGCACTACGTGCGCCCGCATGAGCTGGACGTGGTGGCTGAAGCCGCCGACGGCACCTGGTCGGCCG
>JBBAPL010000037.1:0-39282 GCA_040400895.1 Aquabacterium sp. | reverse complement strand
CCGTCTTCGGTGCGGTTGAACTGCATGAAGACGTTGTTCCAGATCTCGATGTAGCGGTCGCCGTCTTCATTGGGGCTGCCCGGAGGGCCGCCGGCCACCTCGGGCCCGTGGTCGTAGAAGATCTCGGTGCAGGGGCCGCAGGGGCCGGTGTCGCCCATCATCCAGAAGTTGTCGGACATGTAGCGCCCGCCCTTGTTGTCGCCGATGCGCACGATGCGCTCGGCGGGCACGCCCACCCCCTTGTTCCAGATCTCGTAGGCCTCGTCGTCCTCGGCGTAGACGGTGACCCACAGCTTGTCCTTGGGCAGCTTGAAATGCTCGGTCAGCAGTTCCCAGGCATAGCGGATGGCGTCCTGCTTGAAGTAGTCACCGAAGCTGAAGTTGCCCAGCATCTCGAAGAAGGTGTGGTGCCGCGCGGTGTAGCCCACGTTGTCCAGGTCGTTGTGCTTGCCGCCGGCACGGATGCACTTCTGGCTGGTGGTGGCGCGGCTGTAGGGCCGCTTGTCGAAGCCCAGGAACACGTCCTTGAACTGGTTCATCCCGGCGTTGGTGAACAGCAGCGTCGGGTCGTCGCCCGGGATCACCGGCGAGCTGGCCACGATGGTGTGGCCCTTGCTCTCGAAATAGTGGAGGAAAGTGGAACGGATCTCGGCGGCTTTCATGGGCGGTGCCTTGTGTCGGAAAGGTTCAGGCCAGCTGGCCCTGGGGAATGGGATAGAGGCGGATGCCGGCACGCGGGGCCGCGGCAATCATCGCGGCGTCGTAGGTGGCCAGCGCAGCACGGCGGCGCAGTGCCAGTTCGATGTAGAGGCTGTCGTAGGCCGACAACCCGTGGGCCCGGGCGCACTCGAGGTTGCGCGCCACGTCGACCGGATGCGCATCGACGGCGGGATCCAGCGCCAGGATGGTGGCCAGCGCCGCACCGATGCGCAGCGCAGGCACGGCGGCACGACGCTCAGCCTGCACCAGCGCATTGGCCACCTCGGCATTCCACAGCGCAGGCACGATCAGTTCGCAACCACGCAGCATGGCCAGACCGCCTGGATGCGGGCGCGGCGCGGCGGTGTGCAGCACATAGCGCAGCACGAACGACGCATCCAGCACCACCAGATCGGGTGCAGTCTCATCGGCGCGCGGGTGGGAAGCCATCAAAGCGGGTGGTACAGATGCAGGGCAGGCGGGTTCATCGGCGGCCGGCGGCGATCAGATCGGCCAGATCAAAGCCCGGCAAAGCGATCGGATCAAATGCCTGCAACGCATCCAGCGCGGCCTGCCGACGCTGGGCGCCATCGCTGGCCGACCGCCCGATCGGCACCAGCTTGGCCACCGGTTTGTTATGACGGGTGATGATCACCTCCTCGCCACGTTCGGCGCGGGCGATCAGCTCCGACAGATGGGTCTTGGCTTCGAACAGGCCGATGTATTCCAAGGCGGGCCCCGAATTGGTTGAATCAACCAGATTCTAGCGGAGCTGCCTCGGCTTGGCCCATCGGCCGGGGTGGCCTGTCGTGGATGCGGCAGCCGGCAGGCGGGCAGAGTTGTTATCGTGCGCGTTTCGCCCCACAGCCCAGGAGCCACCCATGGCCAGCCACGCCACCTACAGCTGGGAAGACCCGCTGAACCTCGACGCCCAGCTCACCGACGACGAACGCGCGGTGCGCGACGCGGCGCATGCCTACTGCCAGGAGCGGCTGGCGCCCCGGGTGCTGGAGGCCTTCCGCCACGAGAAGACCGACCGCAACATCTTCAACGAGATGGGTGAACTGGGCCTGCTGGGCCCGACCATCCCCACCGAGTACGGCGGCGCCGGCCTGAACTATGTCTGCTACGGCCTGGTGGCACGTGAGGTGGAGCGTGTCGATTCCGGCTACCGCAGCATGATGAGCGTGCAGAGCAGCCTGGTGATGGTGCCGATCAACGACTTCGGCACCGAGGCGCAGAAGCAGAAGTACCTGCCCAAGCTGGCCCGCGGTGAGTGGGTGGGCTGCTTCGGCCTGACCGAGCCCAACCACGGCAGCGACCCGGGCAGCATGGTCACCCGCGCCAAGAAGGTGGACGGCGGCTACAGCCTGACCGGCAGCAAGATGTGGATCAGCAACTCGCCGTTTGCCGATGTCTTCGTGGTCTGGGCCAAGGACGACGGCGGCAAGATCCGTGGCTTCATCCTGAACAAGGGCGCCAAGGGCCTGAGCGCCCCGGCCATCCACAGCAAGGTGGGCCTGCGTGCCAGCATCACCGGCGAGATCGTGATGGACAACGTGTTCTGCCCCGAGGAAGACGCCTTCCCCGAGGTGCGCGGCCTCAAAGGGCCCTTCACCTGCCTGAACAGCGCCCGCTACGGCATCGCCTGGGGCGCGATGGGCGCGGCCGAAGACTGCTTCCAGCGCGCCCGCCAGTACGTGATGGACCGCCAGCAGTTCGGCCGCCCGCTGGCCGCCAACCAGCTGATCCAGAAGAAGCTGGCCGACATGCAGACCGAGATCGCCCTCGGCCTGCAGGGCGTGCTGCAGCTGGGCCGCATGAAGGACGCCGGCACCGCCAGCGTGGAAGTGACCAGCATCCTCAAGCGCAACAACTGCGGCAAGGCGCTGGACATCGCCCGCATGGCGCGCGACATGCTGGGCGGCAACGGCATTTCCGACGAATACGGCGTGGTGCGCCACATGGTCAACCTGGAGGTGGTCAACACCTACGAGGGCACGCACGACGTGCATGCGCTGATCCTGGGCCGCGCCATCACCGGCATTCCCGCCTTCAGCAACTGAGATGGCCAACCTGCAGCTGCTGGAGGGCGTGCGCGTCCTCGACCTGTCCCGCGTGCTGGCCGGCCCCTGGTCGGGCCAGATCCTGGCCGACTACGGCGCCGATGTGATCAAGGTCGAGCGCCCCGGCGGCGGCGACGACACCCGCACCTGGGGCCCACCCTGGTGGGGCGACCCGGCCGACCGCATGTCGGCCTACTACCTCAGCGCCAACCGTGGCAAGCGGTCGATCGCCATCGACATCGCCCATGAAGAAGGCGCGAACCTGGTGCGCCAGCTGGCCGCAGAGGCCGACGTGGTGCTCGAGAACTACAAGGTCGGCCAGCTGACCAAGTACGGGCTGGACTACGCCAGCCTGTCGAAGCTGAACCCGCGGGTGGTGTACTGCTCGGTCACCGGCTATGGCCAGACCGGGCCGATGGCCACCGCCGCCGGCTACGACTTCGCCATCCAGGCCACCGGCGGCCTGATGAGCGTGACCGGCGAGAAGGAAGGCACGCCCGGCAGCCAGCCGCAGAAGGTGGGCGTGGCCGTGGTCGACCTGTTCACCGGCGTGTATGCCACCACCGCCATCCTGGCGGCCCTGATCGAGCGTGGGCGCACCGGCCGCGGCCGCCACATCGACGCGGCCCTGCTCGACGTGCAGGTGGCCATGCTGGCCAACCAGGCCAGCAACCACCTGGTGGGCGGCATCATCCCGCAGCGCATGGGCAACGCCCACCTGAACGTGGTGCCCTACCAGGTCTTCACCACGCAGGACGGCCACATCGTGCTGGCGGTGGGCAACGACGGCCAGTTCGCCCGCTTCTGCGAGCTGGCCGGCCACCCCGCCGTGGCAGCGGACGCCCGCTACACCACCAATTCCAGCCGGCTGCTGAACCGCGACAGCCTGATCCCGCAAATCGCCGACTGGATGCTGACCCGCACCACCCAGGGCTGGATCGACCTGCTGGAACCGCATGCCGTGCCCTGCGCGCCCATCCTCACCCTGCCGGGCGTGTTCGCGCAGAAGCAGGTGGTGGCGCGCGGCATGCAGGCCGGCCTCGACGTGGGGGCCGACCGGCCGATGCCCACCATCCCGAACCCGATGCTGTTCGATGGCCAGCGGGCGATGGCCGACCGGCCGCCGCCCAAGATCGACGAACAGGGCGACGCCATCCGCGCCGCCCTGGCCGCCGGCAACGGCTGGCCGGCCCGCTGACCACCCGCCGGCCCGCCGGGGCCGGCACTTTCCGACAGGACCCCCCATGACCCGCCCGCAAGCCGTGCCCACCGTGCAGATCGACGACGACCGCGTGATCGTCACCGAATGGCGCTTCGCGCCCGGCGCCGAGACTGGCTGGCACCGCCACGGCCACGACTACGTGGTGGTGCCGATGACCAACGGCGAACTGCTGCTGGAGACGCCGGACGGCAACCGGACCGCGCCGCTGGTGATGGGCCGGTCGTACAACCGCCAGGTGGGTGTGGAGCACAACGTGATCAACAACACCGACCACGAAGTGGTGTTCGTCGAGATCGAGATCAAGTGAAGGACCGCGCCATGGACATGAAGACCTCCCCCCTGGCCACGCTGAACGACCCCGGCCTGTTGAAGACCGACGCCCTGATCGGCGGGGAGTGGGTGGCAGGCGCCAGCCGCTTCGACGTGACCGACCCCGCCACCGGCCTGGTGCTGGCCAGCGTGGCCAACCTGGGCCCGGTGGACTGCCACGACGCCATCGTCGCCGCCGACAAGGCCTGGGGCCCCTGGCGCAGCAAGACCGCCAAGGAGCGCGCGGCGGTGATGATGAAGTGGTTCCACCTCATCCACCAGCATGCCGACGACCTGGCCCGCATCATGACGGCCGAGCAGGGCAAGCCGCTGGCCGAGGCGCGCGGCGAGGTGGTCTACGGCGCCAGCTTCATCGAGTGGTTTGCAGAGGAAGCCAAGCGCGTCTACGGCGAGACCATTCCCACCACCGACAACAACAAGCGCTACATCGTCATCAAGCAGCCCATCGGCGTGTGCGCGGCGATCACGCCCTGGAACTTTCCGATCGCGATGATCACCCGCAAGGTGGCGCCGGCGCTGGCCGCCGGCTGCAGCGTGGTGATCAAGCCGGCCGAGGCCACGCCGCTGTCGGCCCTGGCGGTGGCTGAGCTGGCCCAGCGCGCCGGCATGCCCGCCGGCGTGCTCAACATCATCACCGCCGACGCCGAGCAGAGCATCGCTGTGGGCCAGGTGCTGTGCAGCAGCGATGTGGTGCGGCATCTGTCGTTCACCGGGTCCACCGAGGTGGGCCGCATCCTGGCGCGCCAGTGCGCGCCCACGGTCAAGAAGATCAGCCTGGAACTGGGCGGCAACGCGCCGTTCATCGTCTTCGACGACGCCGACCTCGATTCCGCCGTGGAAGGTGCCATGGTCAGCAAGTACCGCAATGCCGGCCAGACCTGCGTGTGCGCCAACCGCTTCTATGTGCAGTCAGGGGTGTACGACAGCTTCGTCGAGAAGCTGGCGGCCAAGAGCCGCGGCATCCAGGTGGGCAACGGCTTCGAGCCCGGCGTGCACCAGGGCCCGATGATCGACGACCAGGCGATTGCCAAGGTCGAGAGCCATGTGGCCGACGCCCTGGGCAAGGGCGCCAGGCTGGTGGCCGGCGGCACGCGTGTCGCCGGCATGGGCGAGCGCTTCTACACCCCGACGGTGCTGGCCGACGTGACCAGCGACATGCTGTGCGCCAAGGAAGAAACCTTCGGCCCGGTGGCGCCGGTGTTTCGATTCGAGACCGAAGCCGAGGCCATCGCCCTGGCCAACGACACCGAGTTCGGCCTGGCCAGCTACTTCTACAGCCGCGACATCGGCCGCGTGTTCCGCGTGGGCGAGGCGCTGGAGTACGGCATGGTCGGCATCAACACCGGCCTGATCAGCACCGCCGAGGTGCCGTTCGGTGGCGTCAAGCAATCAGGCCTGGGCCGTGAAGGCGCGCACCAGGGCATGGACGACTATGTGGAGGTCAAGTACCTCTGCCTGGGCGACATCCTGAAGTAGCCGCCATGGCCGCCATCGGCGGCTGTCAATCGTCGTTGGCGGCGGCAGTGCCGGCAGCATGCGGGCTGAGCCCGCTGCGGCCGATGGCCATGCCGTCACCGGCCTGCCCCAGCGCGCGGCGCAGCAGGCTGTCGGCGTCCTTGCCGTGCTGCGGGTACTGGGCCACGCCCACGCACACCGCCACCGCCACGTCCTGCCCGGTCACGGTGAACGGGCGCTGCAGCGACTGCGCCAGCTTCACCGCCACGCGCCCGCCGTCGCGGGCATCGTCGATCCAGGCCAGCAACACCGCAAAGCTGTCCACGCCCACCGACGCCACCACATCGCTGGCGCGCAAGCAGGAGCGCAGGCGCACCGCCACCTTGCGGCGCAGCACGTTGGCCGATTCAGTGCCCAGCCGCGCTTCGGTCGCCGTCAGCCCCTCGATGCGCAGCGCCAGCAGCGCCATGGCCGCCGGCTCCCGTTCCCGCAAGGCCAGCAGGTGGTTCATGTGCTCCATCAACTGCGCGTGGTTGGGCAGGCCGGTGGCCAGGTCGGTGGCGTAGGCCTTGCGGGCAGCGAGATCCAGCCGCTTGCGTTCAACCGCCAGGCGCACGGCGCGGGCCAGCGCGGCGGCATGCGCATCCTGCGGCGGCAGCACATCCTGCGCGCCCAACTGCACCAGTCGCAGGGCCTCTACGGAGGCAGGTTCGGGCGCCACCACCAGCACCGCAGCGTCCAGCACCGCACGCGCCAGACCAGGCCATGCAGCCAGCTGACGCAGGCCGCCGTCCTGCGGCATGTGCAGCACGATGGCGTCGTAGTGCTGGCTCCCCAACGCGGCGGCGGCTTCGTCGAACGACGGCACGTCGTGCACCACGAACGGGCCGTAGGGCGAGGTGGACAGGTCGGGCACGGCGGCGCCCAGGTGCAGGAGCTGGATGGGATCGTTCATGGTCTGCATGCCATGATGCCCCAGCGCCCGTGCAGCCGCCACGCTGGGAACTACCGGGTCGCCAGCCGCCTCGAAGGAGGGCCCGGCAGGCAGGCGCGATGGGCTAAACTGCGCAGCGTCTGCGGGTGTAGTTCAATGGTAGAACGCCAGCTTCCCAAGCTTGATACGTGGGTTCGATTCCCATCACCCGCTCCAGACCAGCACCAAGGCAGCCTCCGGGCTGCCTTCGTCGTTGATGGCGGCGCTGCTACTTGAAGAACAGCGCGACGAAGCCCAGTGTCAGCGACGGGAAGAACAGCAGCAGCAGCATGCGCAGCACGTCGCTGGCCAGGAAGGGCCACACGCCCTTGTAGGTCTCGCTCATCGGCACGTCGCGTGCGATGCTGTTGACGACGTACACGTTCAGCCCCACCGGTGGCATCGTCATGCCGATGCCCACCGTCATCAGCACCAGGATGCCGAACCAGATGGCCTTGCCCTCGGGTGCCAGCCCGAACAGGTCGAGTCCCATCACCGCCGGGAAGATCACCGGGATGGTCAGCAGCATCATCGACAGCTCGTCCATCACGCAGCCCAACAGAATGTAGATCGCCAAGATGGCGCCGATGATCCACAGCGGGGCAATCTTCAGGTGGCCCACCCAGTCGGCCACGCGGGTGGGCATCTGGGTCAACGCCAGGGCCGAATTCATCATGTCGGCGCCCAGGAAGATGAGGAACACCATCGCCGAGGTTTCAGCCGTGCCGATGAAGCTGCGCTGGATGCCGGCCCAGCCCAGTTCACGGCGGGCCAGCGCCGCCACGAAGGTGCCCACGGCGCCCACCGCCGCGCCCTCAGTGGGCGAGAAGACACCGCCGTAGATGCCGCCAAACACCACGACGAAGATCACCGCGATCGGCCACACCGCCGCCAGCGCACGCCAGCGCTGCGGCCAGGGCGTGGGCTGGCTGGGCTGGGCCAGTTCGGGCTTGAAGTGACACACCAGCATGATGACCGCGATGTAGCCAATCACTGCCAGGATGCCTGGCACCATGGCCGCGGCAAACAGCTTGCCGATGTTCTGCTCGGTGAGGATGGCGTAGACCACCAGCGGCACCGACGGCGGGATCAGGATGCCCAGCGTGCCGCCGCAGGCCAGTGCCGCGGTGGTGAGCCGGCCGTGGTAGCCGTGGGCCTTCATCTCCGGGTAGGCCACCTGGGTGATCGTGGCCGAGGTGGCCACGCTGCTGCCGCAGACGGCGCCAAAGGCTGCTGCCGACAGGATGGCCGCCATCGCCAGCCCGCCGCGGATGTGGCCGACGAAGGCCGCCGCCGCCTGGAACAGTGCCCGGCTGAGGCCGCCCTGGGTGGCGAACTGGCCCATCAGCAGGAACAGCGGGATCACCGACAGGTCGTAGACGGTGAGCCGCGCCACCGCGCTGCCCTTGAGCAGATTGAGCAGGGCCATGTCGTTGGTCATGGCCCAGTAGCCCAGCGCGCCGGGGATGAACATCGCCACCGCGATGGGCGTGCGCAGCGCCATCAGCGCCAGCATGCCGGCGAAGATCAGCAGGCCGATGGTGGTCGGGGTCATGTCAGCGCACCGCCTGCGGATGCCGGGCCGCCGTCATCCAGCCCGCGCAGCTGGCGCAGGCCCTGCCACAGCGCAATCAGCGCGCACAGGGCCAGACCAGGGGCCAGCATCGCGTAAGCCCACCACATCGGCAGGCCGATGATCATCGTGGTCTCACCGGCGCCCTGCACCGCAAACGCACCGGCGCCCGTGCGCAGCGACAGCAGCACGCACATCACCGCCAGCAGCACGCTGCCGATGCCATCGAGCGCGCGGCGCGGGCGCTGCGGCAGCTTGTCGGTGAAGAAGTCGACGATGATGTTGGCGCGCTGCAACTGGCACCAGGGCAGGAACAGCGAGATGCACAGGGCAATGCCCATCTGCATCACTTCGACATCGCCCGGGATGGGCCTGGACACCGTGGCCCGCATGACGATGCTGACCACGGTGAGCATCGCCAGACCACTGGCTGCAAACCCTCCGACCAGCGCAAACCACAGCGCGATGCGCCGGAAGAAGGCGTGCATGGCCCGGGCTTACTTCTTGTACTTCACCAGCAGGTCGCGCGCATCCTGCAGCATCTGCTTGCCGGGCAGGCCCTTCTTGTCCATGTCCGCGGTGAAATCGTCGTACAGCGGCGCAGCAGCCTTCACCCAGTTGTCCAGTTCACTGGCGGGGATCATGGTGAAGGTGTTGCCACGGTCCTGTGCCGCCTTGCGGCCAGCAGCCTGGCTGCCGTCCCAGATCTTGCCGATGGCCTGCGAGTAGGCCGCGCCCGCGTTGGCGTCGATCACCTTCTTCAGGTCGGCCGGCAGGCTGTCGTACTTGGCCTGGTTCATCGCGAAGACGAACACCGCGCTGTACAGCGCCGGGCGGCTGGGGTCGGTCTCGCTGTGGAACTTGACCATCTCATGCAGCTTCAGGCTGGGCATCACCTCCCAGGGCAGCAAAAAGCCGTCGATGGTGCCCTTGCTGACCGCGTCGACCACGGCCGGCAGCGGCATGCCCACCGGTGATGCGCCCAGCGCCGCCAGCAGCTTGTTGGTCTGCCGGGTGGGCGCGCGCATCTTCAGGCCCTTGAAGTCGGCCAGCGTCTTGACCGGCTTCTCGCGGGTGTGCACATAGCCTTCATCGTGCACCCAGATCGCCAGGATCTTGGTGCCGGGGAACTCCTTCAGCGCGTACTTCTGCATGTAGTCCCAGGCGGCGCGGGCGCCGCCCTCGGCCGAGTTGGTCATGAAGGGCAGCTCGAACACCTCCAGCGCCGGGAAGCGGCCTGCCGTGTAGCCCGGCAGGGTGATGACCACGTCGGCCACACCGTCCTTCACCTGGTCGACCAACTGCGCCGGGGTGCCGCCCATGCTCATGGCCGGGAACACCTGGCACTTCAGCTTGTTGGCGGATTCCTTGGCGATCTTGTCGCACCAGGGTGCGATCACATTCACCGAGGCCATGGCCTGGGTGTTCCAGATGTGGTGGAACTTCAGCGTCACCTCGTCGGCCTGGGCCAGCGGGGCCAGCGCCAGGGCAGCGGCTGCCAGTGCGGTACGGACAATCTTCTTCATGGGTGTCTCCGGAACAGTCTCGAATGGGGCTGGATGATGCGCGGGCGCCAGCGCGCTGGCTAGCGGACAAACGCGGAAAGGTCTGTGTGCAGATGCGCCAACGGCCTTGCAGAGCTCGGCCGCTTCGGCAGGCACAAACCCTCCTGAAGAGGGTTGGTGTCCGGCCTCAGCCCCACACTTCCTGGGCTGTCTCGACCACCAGGCGCAACTTGGCGCGCTGGGCTTCCACGGCGATGTTGTTGCCGTGCACCGTGCTGCTGAAGCCGCACTGCGGGCTCAGCGCCAGCTGGTCGAGCGGGGCGTACTTGGCGGCTTCGTCGATGCGGCGCTTGAGCAGGTCCTTGCTCTCCATCTCGCCGAACTTGGTGGTCACCAGGCCCAGCACCACGGTCTTGTTCTTGCCCAGGAAGCGCAGCGGCCGGAAGTCGCCCGAGCGCTCGTCGTCGTACTCCAGGAAGAAGGCGTCGAGGTTCATCTCCGACAGCAGGGCCTCGGCCACCGGCTCGTAGTTGCCGGCCGCGGCATGCGTGCTCTTGAAGTTGCCGCGGCACAGGTGCATGGCCAGCGTCATGCCGGCCGGCTTGCGGGCCACCACCTTGTTGATGAAGGCGGCATAGCGGTGCGGCAGCTCGTTGGGGTCGTCACCGCGCAGGCGGGCGGCCTCGCGCATCTTGTCGTCGCACAGGTAAGCCAGGTTGGTGTCGTCCATCTGCACATAGCGGCAGCCGGCGTCGAACAGGCTCTGCAGCTCGTCGCCATAGGCCTTGGCCACGTCGTCGTAGAACGCCGGGTCCAGCTCGGGGTAGGCCTGCTTGCTGATGCCGGCGCGGCCGCCGCGGAAGTGCAGCATGGTCGGGCTGGGGATGGTCACCTTGGGCGTCAGGCCGGCCTGGACCTGGCTCTTCAGGTACTCAAAATCGGCACGCTGGATGTCCTTGACATGGCGCACGGTGTCGATCACCCGGATCACTGGCGGCGCCAGCTCTTCGGTGCCATCGGCCCGCCGCACCGTGACCGGGATGTCGGTCTTGACGCCGCCCAGTTGCTCCAGGAAGTCGATGTGGAAATAGGTGCGGCGGAACTCGCCGTCGGTGATGCTCTGCAGCCCCACGTCCTGCTGGAAGTTGACGATCTCGGTGATGGCCTTGTCTTCCACCGCGCGCAGCTGTTCGGCGGTGATGGTCTTCTGCACGAAGAACTGGTCACGCGCGTCGATCAGGTATTTGGGGCGCAGGAAGCTGCCGACATGGTCGGCGCGGAACGGGGGGGTATGGCGCAGGGTCATCGTGGTCTCCGTTGGGGTGTTGTGAAGGGTCAGGCCGGGTCGGGCCGGTAGGCGGTGTCGAGCACCACGCCACCGCCGCGCACGCGCGACACGCAGGCGCACAAGCGGCGGTCGGCATCGCGCTCGGCGGGGCTCAGGAACACATCGTGGTGGTCGATGCGGCCCTGCACCGACAGCACATCCATGGCGCACAGGCCGCATTCGCCGCGCTCGCAGTCGCGCAGGGTGGCGATGCCTTGGGCGTCCAGTGCCTGCAGCAGGGTCTGGCCGGCCGCCACGGTGAAGCGCAGGCCGTGGCGCGGCAGATCCACCCAGAACGGCTCGGCCTCGGTGGCCACGGCGCCGAAGGTCTCGAAGCGCAGACGGTGGGCTGCCCGGCCGGCCGCATGCCAGGCGGCCTGGGCGGCGCGGGTCAGCCCGGCCGGCCCACACAGCAGCAACTGGGCGTCGGGGCGCAACTGCGCTACCTCGGCCGCCATGTCCAGCCGCTGGCCCTGGGCGCTGACGAAGGTCTGCAGCCGGTCGCCCAGCATGGCGCGCAGCCCGTCGGCATAGACCAGTTCGTCGGCGGTGCGCCCGGCGTACAACAGCCGCAGGTCCGCGCCACGCGCGGCCAGCGCCTGGGCCATGCCCAGGATCGGCGTGATGCCGATGCCGCCCGCCACCAGCAGATGCTGCGGCGCCCGCACACTGAGCGCAAAGTGGTTTTGCGGCGGCAGCACCTGCACCGCATCACCGACGGCCAGCGCATGCATGGCGGCCGACCCGCCGCGGCTTGGCCTGCAGCGCTTGACGGCGATGCGCCAGGCCTCGCCATCGTCAGTGCGGCCCAGCAGCGAGTACTGCCGTGTCAGCACCCGGCCGTCGGCCGCGGTGAGCTGGATGGGCAGATGGCTGCCAGGCTCGGGGCGGGTGCAGGCGGCGTCGGGCACCAGTTCCAGTTCACGCACGCTGGGGCTCAACGGCGTGGTGCGGCGCACGGTGGCGACCTGCCAGTCCTGGGACATGCGCATGGTGCGGTGTCTTCGGTTCAGCGGCCGGCGTGGCGGATCAACCGGGCGCCGGGCAGGCGCTGCAGGCCCTGCTGGCTTTGCAGCGCCTCGCGCAGGTTGGCATGGGCCAGGCGGGCGTGCTCCTGCATCACCGCGTCGGCGCGGGCGGCTTCACGGCGGGTGATGGCGTCGAGCACCGCCCGGTGCTGCGACTGGGCCACCACCAGCGCGTCCCGCGCATGGGCGCCGCTGGCGCGCAGCATCACGAAGCCGTTGGGCGACGCAAATGGCAGCGTGGCCACCCGCTCGATCTGGCGCTGCACCAATGTGCTGCCCGCAGCCTCGGCCAGCAGCGCGTGGAAGCGGGCGTTCTGCTCGCTGTAGGCGACGAAGGCGGCATCGCTCAGTTCGGGCGGCGCCAGGATGTCGTCGATCCGGGCCACCGCGTCGCGCAGGCCGGCCAGCACCACGCTGCCGGCGCCACGCTCGGCCGCTAGGCGGGCGGCCAGGCCTTCCAACGTGCCACGCAGTTCGATGGCGTCGCAGATGTCGGTCTCGGAAAATTCGCGCACCGCGAAGCCGCCGCCGGCCAGCGCTTCCAGCAAGCCTTCTCCGGCCAGCCGCACCAGCGCCGCCCGCACCGGCGTGCGCGACACACCCAGCCGCTCGACCAGGGCCAGTTCGGGAATGCGGGTGCCAGGGACCAGTTCACCGCTCAGGATCAGCTCGCGCAAACGCAACTGGGCGCGCACCGTCTGCGAGCCGGCGCCGTCGTCGGCCTCGGCAGGCGCCGCCGCCTTGGTGCTGAACACCGCGGTCATGCTGCCGGTCGCAGCGGGATGGTGCGGCGGCCCGGGGCTGGGGACTCCGCCGCCACCAAGCGGTCGATCAGCTTGCGCGCCCACATCGACCCGGCGTCGATGTTGAGGTTGTAGAACTGGTGGTCGGGGTGGTCGTCGATGGCGCGCTGCTGGGCCTCCAGGATGGCCTCATCTTCACGGAAGATGCCGGCCACGCCCTCGCGCAGTTCATGGGTAATGCGCTGCTCGTTCAGGCAATAGTTGCGCGCAAACGCCCAGAAATAGTGGCAGGTGCCGTCGGTCTCGGGGGTGATGGTGTTCAACACAAAGCCGTTGACGCCCTGGCTGCGGTCGCCCGGGTTTCCATCGGTTGGCCGGGCGCCGGTGCCGGCCACCGCCACACCCACGTCGATGACCACGGTGCACGGTGCCTCGAAGCGGATGATCTGCCAACGGTCGACCGGGCCGGTGTAGCGGCGTGCATGGCGGATCTGCCCGGCCCAGAACGGCGGCGGGTTGATGTTGTCCATCCAGCGCGTGACGGTGGCGAAGCGGTCGCCATGGGTGGCGACGAATGGCGCCTCGGCCACGGCGCGGTTGCCGATGCTGCCGCCATGCACGAAGGTCTCGTGCGTCAGGTCCATCAGGTTGTCGATCACCAGGCGGTAGTCGCATTGCACGGCGATGCGATGGCCATCGCCGGTGTACCCAGGGCTGTCGTTCCAATGCAGGTCAGGGATCAACGCCGGGTCGGCCAACGCGGCATCACCAGGCCACACCCAGATGAAGCGGTGGCGTTCCACCACCGGATAGCTGCGCACGCAGGCTGACGGGTTCAGCGTCTCCTGCGACGGCATGTGTGTGCAGCGGCCTTCGGCATTGAATACAAGGCCGTGGTAGCCGCAGACCACCTCGTCGCCGTCCAGCCGGCCCATGGACAGCGGCAGCAGCCGGTGCCAGCAGGCGTCTTCCAGCGCCGCAGGGCTGCCATCTTCTAGCCGGTAGAACACCATCTTGCGGTTGCAGATGGTGCGCGGCAGCAGGGCCCGCTTCAGTTCGACGTCGTAAACAGCGGCGTACCAGGCATTCAACGGAAAGTGGGCCATGGCGGCATTGAATCCAGGCGTTGTATACAACCTGAATTCTGCGAGCAACCAAGCAGTCCTCAACCGAGGGTTTTCACCAGTTCCGACTGGCCCCGTCAGGCCACGCGGGCCAGCAGCGACTGCAGCGCCGCAAAGAAGCCGTTTGGCTGCTCCAGAACCGACAGATGCGCCGCGTCCAGCACGCTGAGCTGGCCGTCGGGGGCACCGCTGGCGATCGCTTGCGCCATGGCCACGGTGGACCCGGCATCCAGCGCACCGGCCAACACCTGCACCGGGCAACGGATCTGGCCCAGCCCGCCCAGCCAATTGGCCTGCTGGATGGCCAGCGCCGCCAGGGCATAGCCCTCAGCGTCCGCGCGCAGCAGGTCGGCCCGCACGGCTGCGGCCAGCGCGGGCTGGCTGGCGCGGGTGGCGTCGGACAGGAATCGCTCCAGCACGCCATCCGCCACCGCTGCCATGCCGCCCGACCGCACCGCGGCAGCACGCTGTGCCAGCCCGGCCCGGCCGGACTCCGGGTAGACGGCTGCAGTGTTGGCCAGCAGCAGGCCGCGCACCAGATGCGGATATCGGATGCCCAGGCCCTGGCCGACCAGCCCGCCCATCGACAGCCCGACGAACACCACCGGCCCGCGGCCCCATTCGGCGATGACACGGGCCGCGTCGTCGACCAGGTCGTCGACGCTGTACGGCGCGCGCACTGCCGCCGACCCACCCTGGCCCCGGTGGTCGTAGCGCAGCACCGGGTGCTGCGGCGCCAGCGCGGCAGCCAGGCTGTCCCACATCTCCAGCCGCATGCCCAGCGCATGGCTGAGCACCACCGGCACGCCGCCGGGCTGGCCCTGCAGCGACACCCGCAACTGCGGCAGGCTGAAGGTGTGGTGGGTCTCCACCCGGTGACCGGGCAACAGCGGCGCGGGGTCGAGCGCGATGCCTTCGGCCTGGCAGATGCCCACGGTGATCTTGAAGGCGGTGTTGGCCGCGGGCACACCGCAGTAGATGGCGCCCTGCATCAGCGCCTCCTTGATCACCGCCAGCGGCACGCCACCGCGGATGGCCGCGCGGCAGTGCAGTTCGAATTCTTCCCAGCGCGCCAGGCCCATGGTCATGCCCAGCACCAGCAGGCGGCGCGTCTGGCTGTCCAGCCCCGGCCGGCCCCAGATGTCGTGCCAGGCATGGCGCGTCACCTGGCTCTGGAACTCGGCATTGAGGCTGTTGGCCTGGCCCAGCGAGCGCTCGACCCAGGCGTCGCCCAACATGGCGCGCCGGTTGGCGGCGCCGCGGTCCAGGTCGTCCGGGCGCTCGGCACTCATCGCCGAACTTCAGGCGGCGGGTTGCGTCGCAGCCAGGCGCTCGACATGCCATTCCACCAGGCGCGCCATGTTGCCCAGCGAGATCTGGTGCGCGTGGATCAGACCCATCAGGCCATTGCGGTTCAGCGCCACCAGTTCGGCATCACTGAGCTTGCCCAGCTTGTCTTCGTCGATGGTGAGAAAGCCGTCGACGGTGAGCTTCTTGCCGTCTGGCAGGGTGGCGTCGAAACGCATGTCGCGCAGCAGGCCCTTCTCAACCAGCACGGCGCCGGCCAGGCGAGTGCGCTCCACTTCCTGCTCGAACGCTTCCAACTGCTTCTGCACGTTCAGGGTGAACTCGCTGGGCTCACCGTTGTCGTTGAAGAGGGCCTGGCCCTGGGTGCCGAAACCCGGCCACGATTCGTCGACGCACACCACCATCTCGGTCGGGGCCACCCGCGCCAGGGCAAAGGGGTACAGGCGCAACACCGCAGGCACATAGCGCGTGCGCCAGCCATTGGCGTCGATGCACAGGTTGATGCCCTGCTGCAGGCCGAACACCGCGATCGGCGCCACCTGGGGCTTGCCTTCGGCGTCGGTGCCTGCGGCCACCCACACCACAGGGAACTCCTTGCAGGCGTCGGAGAATTCGGTGCCGGCCACGAAGAAGGCATTCAGGGCATTGACCGTCGACAGGTCGCGCGCGGTCAGGTCGAGCTTCAGGTCGCGGTGCTTCACGCGGTCCAGCGCGACGACTTTCTTGTGCAGGTTTTCGTTGATCATGGAAAGGTCAATCCTTGGTCGTGTTGTCTTGAAGGGTGCTGGCGACGGTGCTGACCAGCACCTTGTCGACTCGCTTGCCGTCGAGGTCCACCACCTCGAAGCGCCATCCATCCCATTCCACCACATCGGTGGTGCGCGGCAGCCGGCCCAGCAGCAGCATCACCATGCCGGCCAGCGTGTTGTAGCGGCCGCGGTCCTCTTCGGGAAGCTCGCGGATTTCCAGCCGGTCTTTCATCTCCGGCACCGGGATCAAGCCGTCCATCAACCAGCTGCCGTCGGCCCGGCGCACCGCCCAGGCATCGTCGGCGCTGGGGGTGGAGAACTCGCCGGTGATGGCCTCCAGCACATCACGCACCGTGATCACGCCCTGCACCGCGCCGTATTCATCGACCACGAAGACCAGTTCGGCACTGGTGGCGCGGAAGTGGTCCAGCAGTTCCATGCCCGACAGCGTCTCGGGCACGAACACCGGCGCCTGCATCAGCGCGCCCAGGTCGGGCATCTCGCCGCGCGACAGCGGCACCAGCAGGTCCTGCGCCTGGATCACACCCACCACATCGTCCAGGCCGTTGCGGCACACCGGGTAGCGGCTGTGGCCGTTCTCGGTCATCTGCGACAGCAGTTCGGGCAGCGGTGCATGCTGGTCGAGCCAGGTGATCTCGGCGCGCGGGATCATCATCGAGCCGATCTGGCGGTCATCGAGCCGGAACACGTTGCGCACCATCTGGTGCTCCTGCGCCTCGATCACGCCCGCGTCCAGGCCTTCCTCCAGGCTGGCGGCGATCTCCTCTTCCGTCACGCTGCGGTTGGGCGCGTGGCGGATGCCCAGCAGCTTGAGCGTGGCCTCGGTCGCGGCGGACAACAGCCAGACGAAGGGCCGGGTGGCGGTGGACAGCCAGTTCATCGGCCGCGCCACCAGCACCGCCACCCGCTCGGGGTACATCTGCCCCAGGCGCTTGGGCACCAGTTCGCCGAAGATGATGGTCAGGAAGGTGATGATCAACACCACCAGCGCCGTGCCGGTGATGTCGGCCGCCCTGGCGCTGAACATCGGAAACACGCCGGACAGCCAGGTGGCCAGCGGCTTGGAGAACGCAGCCTCACCGACGATGCCGTTGAGCACGCCGATGGAGGTGATGCCGATCTGCACCGTCGACAGGAACTTGGTGGGGTCTTCGTGCAGTTCCTGCGCGGCAGGGGCGCCTGGGTCACCGGCTTCCACCATCACCGCGAGCCGCGCCTTTCGCGACGCGGTGAGCGCCATTTCAGACATGGCGAACAAGGCGTTCAACAGGATCAGGCAGACCAGAAGGGCAACGTCCATGCAGCGGCACCGTCCTGGGATGCCCCGTCAGTTCAACAGGCCGAGGAGCGTAGCAGAATCGCCCCATGCACTATTTCATCGGCGACTTGCAGGGCTGCTGCGACGCGCTGGACCACCTGCTGGCCAAGATCGGCTTCTCGCCCAGCCGCGACCATCTGCATGTGTTGGGCGATCTGGTCAACCGCGGCCCAGCGTCGTTGGCCACGCTGCAGCGCCTGCGCGGGCTGGGCAGCGCAGCCACCTGCCTGCTGGGCAACCACGACCTGCATCTGCTGGCGGTGGCCACCGGCGGCCAGCGGCCGCACCGGAACGACACCCTGGACGACATCCTGGCCAGCCCTGACCGCCCCGCCCTGCTGGACTGGCTGCGCCACGGCAAGCTGGCCGACATGGCCCAAGGCTGGCTGCTGGTGCATGCCGGTGTGGTGCCGCAGTGGACAGCGGCGCAGACCCTGGCCCTGGCCGCCGAGGTGCAGGCCGTGCTGACCGGCCCCGACCTGGCCGACTTCATGCGGGTGATGTATGGCAACCAGCCAGCGCGCTGGCACGACAGCCTGGCAGGCGACGACCGCTGGCGCATGGTGCTCAACGCGCTGACCCGCATCCGCTACTGCACGCCCGACGGCACGCTGGAATTCGACATCAAGGACGGCAGCGGCGTAGCGCCCGCCGGCCACCTGGCCTGGTTTGACGTGCCCGATCGCCGCACCCTTGGCACGCCAGTCGCCTTTGGCCACTGGTCGACCCTGGGGCTGCGCAACCGGCCCGATCTGCTGTCGCTAGACACCGGCTGCGTCTGGGGCGGCGCGCTCACCGCCGTGCGGGTGGACGGCGGCCGGCGCGAGGTGACCCAGGTGCACTGCCCCGAGGGCCGCACGCCGATCTGATCAGTCCGCGTGGCGCCCCTGCGGACGTTGCGCCAGCATTGGCGTCACCCGCGGGATCGTCAGCATGGTGCTGGCCACGGCCATCAGCAGCAGGGCTGTGAAGGTGTCGGTGCTGATCACCTGCCGGTCGAGCAGCACGTTGGCGAAGATGATCATGATCAGCGCCTTGGTCTGGAGCAGCCAGCCGATCAGCGCAGCCTCGCCAGGCGCCCAGCCCAGGATGCGTCCGGCCAGCCGCACCCCCAGCAGCTTGCCGCCCACCGACGCCACCAGCAGCAGGGCCGCGGCACCGAACACCAGCGCGCCGCCCACGCCCCATTGCGTGCGCAGGCCGGTCGACAGAAAGAACACCGGCATCACCACCAGCAGCACATGGTGGCGCAGTTGGTCGAGCTGACGCCGGTCGAACCAGTGCGCATCGACCACGGCGCCGGCCAGGAAAGCGCCCACGGTGTAATGCAGCCCCGACCAGTCGGCGAACAGCGCGCACAGCGCCAGCCAGATCAGGCCCAGCGGCCAGCGGTCGCGTTCAGGCACACGCTGCATCAGTCGGCGCAAGGCCAGGCTGGCCACGGCGAAGACCAGCAGGAAGGCCAGTTGCCGGCCCACCCGGGTCCAGTCGAGCAGGATCAACGCCAGCACCCCCCAGACCGCCAGATCGTCCAGGCTGGCATAGCGCAGCACGCGCTGGCCGAGCGGCTGGCGCAACAGCTGCAGGCGTTCCAGAAACAGGACCAGGATCGGCAGCGCTGTGACAGCGCAGGCCATGCCGATGCCCAGCACGAACTGCCAGGGCTTGCCAGCGGGCCCGATCCAGCCGCCGGACACAGCCAGCATGGCCAGGCCGGCACCCGCGCCGGTGAGCATCGGCAGGCCCAGTGCCAGGCCGGCCGTGATGCCACTTTCGCGACGGTGCTGCCAGGACTGGCGCAGGTCCAGCTCGATCCCGGCGATGAAGACGAACAACATCACCGCCCACCAGGCCACGCCGCTGAGCGACTGCACCACGGCCGGCGTGAACACGAAGCGATATGCCTCGGGAAACACCGCGCCCAGCACCCCGGGACCCAGCACGATGCCGGTGAGGATCTGCACCACCACCAGCGGCGCCCAGTCGTCGGTGCGCCCGAGTCGCCACACCAGGTAAGGCAGGCTGAAAATGACCGCCATCGCGACCAGGAAAAGCTCGGTGGTGCTCATGTCGGCACGCAGTGTGGCACGCGCGGCACGGCGCGGCTGGCATGCGGTGTTCAACGCCTAGAATGGATCGACGTCGGAAGCGTGGCAGAGTGGTCGATTGCACCGGTCTTGAAAACCGGCGACGGGAAACCGTCCGTGAGTTCGAATCTCACCGCTTCCGCCAGACCTGCGCAAGTCCAGGCGACCGATGCGGCGATGCCCAGGGCGGACCTGACCATCCGGCTGGTCCGCACGGCGACACACAGGAGCGTTTCGGCAACGGGTCACACACGCCGGCGTTCGAGCCCCGCACAGTGACCTTGACGATCGGCGCCAGCCCTGCATGCAGGAGCCAGTCCAGAGGCAATGGCACTCGCCTCACCGCCCAGCACCGTCTGCATGTCGGTTGCCACCAGGGTGCCTCCGTCACTGTGCGCGCTGGAGCGCAGGCCGCTGTCCCATTGCGCGATCGCTTCGCCCGAACAGGGACACCGGGGTCTTGCGGTGGTGCATCGCGACCACGTGAAATTCCTGCAGCGACCACGTTGCAAACCCCGCCATGCGCCGATGGGCCTGGTGGTCCGGCAGGCTGAGCAGACCGCAGGTGTGTGCCAAGTGACTGCGCCTCGGCAGGCCGACCTGAGTCATGCCCTGTGTGGCCCCGCACCTGTCCATGCGCCCCCCTACCTTGGCGGCGGTCAACCCGGTTGACGCACCACAGCGGCTTGCCTACGCTCAGTCGGCGAAGGTGGGTCGATCAAGTCAGCTTGCGTGACCAATTGCTGACGGTCCAGGGGACAGAAGGCTGCAGTGCACCGCGCTGCGGGCGCCAGGCGCAGACGTGCAACCCGTCGAGCTGGCGCACATGCCCATCTGACGCGGGCGGGCGAGCCTTCACAAGTGCCTGCACGACAGGCCGCCACACGAACATCCCCGAGGAGATCCGATGGCAATCACCAGCGCCGAGCTCAGCAATCCCGCCAAGCCGACCGCCACCGCCACCTCGGTGTCCACCACGACAGAGCGCGGTGCCGATGGTTGGCCCAGTGCACCAACGCCTTCGTACCTCATTCCCAAAATGGGCGAGTTACCGGTATCGTCAACGGCACACTTCCGCACCGTCGTGATGACCCGCCTCGGTGACGCTGATCTCACGGCGAGGCTGTGGCCCAGGGTGCGCACCCCACTGCTGCAAGCACTGGCGCGGCGCAGCGCCCAAGATGCACCCAAGCTGCTCATCCACCGGGCCGTCTACGGCGACTTTGCGCCGGAGCTGGGTGAGCTGCCATCAACATCGCCAGTCGACGTCCGTCTCAGGGTCCTGCCGTTCATCGTGGACGGCGGCTTGAACATCGCTGTCGACCCCCAGACCCTCGGCGATCCGGCACCTGGCCGCGCCAAGGTGCTGGAGGTCGTCTACCGTCTTCTTGACGGCAGTTCGTTGACCAAGCGGGTGGCAGACAACGGCCATCTGATCGTCCCCGGCACATTCAGGATTGTCGAGGCCCACTGGGGTGAGGATCAGCGCGATCCCGGTGGCGACACAGCCGAAGTCACCGATCACCTGAATTCCATTGCGAGCGCCAACCGCCTCTCGGTGCTGGCCGAGAACAGCAGCTTCGGCACCAACTTCGGATCAGGCCGGCCCTTGTTCTTGCGGGTCGACTACAGCATCGACGGCGTGACGCACAGGCAGACCTTTCCTGAAGGCGCGGCCGTGGCCTTGCCAGGCCCGATGACCTTGGTGTCTGCGCACTACGGTGAATTTCTGCCGCTGCGCACCGTCGATGTCACTCGCCAGGTGGCCCAGTTGGTCGTCCAGCAGAGCACGCTGGAGCTCGTGGCCACATCCGTGAGTTTCGGCGACCCTGCACCAGGGGTCGCCAAGAAGCTGAGCGTCGAATTTTCACTGGGTGGCGTGGCCGGCAGCAGGATCGTGCTTGAAGGCGAGCGGCTGGCCTTGGGCGCCGCTGCGCCACAAGCCATGGACGCCACCGCCGTTCACCAATTGTTTTTCGTGCCGCCCCCGGCATCGGTGGCAGACATGGCCGAGCGCCTGACCCGGCATCGCCTGAAGGCCATCGACCTGGACCCCGGCGCAACGCAAGCCACGATGGAGGAGGTGCTCAACCAGTTCATCGGACTGGCTCCCGACGATGTGCTGGACCCTTTGCAGGCCAGCGCCGATGCGGTGGACACCCCGGCCGAGGGCGTGCTGTTGCACCATGAGCAGGGCTGGTTCGCGCGCGGCATGGCGCTGGGCAACCTGCTGCACTCGGTGGCGCTGGCGCCGGGCGAGGTGACCCAGATCGCGATGACGCACTGGAACCACACCACGCGTGCCACTGACAGCGAGACAGTCACGCAAGAAGACAGCGCGGCCGAGTCTGATACGCAAGACCGTGCCGTGTCCGAGATCCAGCGTGCCGCCGCCAGCGAACACGCCTCCGGCGGGTCCATCGCGGCATCGGCGGCCAGTTCGGCGCAGGCTGGCATCTCCAGCTTCTTCGGGTCCGCCAGCGCGGCCACGGCGGCCAACCTGACGACCGCCGTGAGCCACAGCGATGGCTCGAAGGACCTGTCCATGGATGCAAACCAGCGCATCGCGGCCGTCACCCAGCGCCATGCCGAGGCCGCCCGCACCCGGCGCGCCACTGTCGTCCGCGAGGTGACCCAGAGTGAAGACCAGCAGCTGACCACCCGCGTGCTGGCCAATTACAACCACATGCACGCGCTCTCCATCATGTACTTCGAGGTGATCGAAGTCTTCGATCTGAAAACTCGGGTGGTGGATGCCGAGCGCGTGGTCTTTCTGCCGTTCAAGGTGCGCGACGTTCGGGAACTGATTCCGCGCTACCGAGCGGTGCTGATCGACGCCGCCAACGCGGCCGGCAAGCCCGATCTGGCCGAGGCCATCCGGCACCACACCGAGTCGCCAGAGTCACTTCGGGCGCTGCAGGCGAACATCTCGCGACTGGACGGCCCGATGGTCGCCGGCGACTCCGGCAGCGGCGCGATCGAACGTGCCCGCGACCGGCAGACGCAATTGCGGGCCGCACTGAACGACGCGGCGAAGCCATTTGCCAAGCGACGTGCTGACCTGCAGGTCAGCATTGCCGACCTGAACAGCCAGAGAGCGCTGGCGTTGGCAGCCTTCAAGGACGTGCCCGACGCCCTGGGCAGCATCGCAGCCGTGGCAGTACAACCTCAGCTTCAGGCACTCGACCGGCAAGTGATGGCGCTGCGCGCGCAGCTCGATGTCACGGCAGCTGCCGAAGACCGTGCGCTGGCCGACGCCCAGTCAGATCTGGCGACCAGCGGCAAACAGATTCACGCGTTGATGGCGCAATCGCGCCAACTCAACGAGGCCCGTCGAACGTTGGAAGCCGGGGGCCGGACCGGGATCGCCAGCGCCCTGGACGACAACCGCCTGTACTTCAACCAAGCCGTCTGGATCAGCCTGTCGCCCGGCGAGGTTCTGGGTCTGGCACGCCGCCGCGGCCGGTTCCAGGGAGAGGCACTGGCCGAGCATCTCGACCCCGAGCCCGTGGCCGTCAGCGGCAACTGCGTGGCCTACCGCTGGCACTTCGACGATGCCGCCAGGACGCTCGCCTTCAAGCAACTCTATCTCGACGACCCCGACCGCGAACTGACCACCGTCACCACCACCATCGCCTCGCCGACGGGGGGCGTGTTCGGCGAAGCCGTGCTGGGTCAGGCCGTCTCGGCGGAGAAGATCGACCTGTCGCGTTTCTGGAACTGGCAGGATTCGATGATCCCGATCCTGCCCACGGGCATCAACGCCCTGAGCGCAGCAACGCCCAGCGTCCAGAACCTCAGCGCCGAGCCGGGCAAGTTGGACGAATCGTCCGCGAGGCTGTCCGCCTTGCCCAATCTGCCGGCGCCAGCGGGCTTTCAGGCACTGTCCGAATCGTTGAAGGCCCAGCTCTTCCGTGACATGAGCGGCCAGACGATGCTGCAAACACTGGCCGAGGCCACGACAAAAGCTGCGGCTGGCGGTGCGGCCGATGCCGGTCGCCTGGCGTCCGAGAACTTCAAGGCGGGGCTCGATTTCACCAAGGAGATTGCACCGACGGTATTGGCCGCCCTGGCGGCACCGGAGACCGGCGGCGCCAGCCTGCTGGCCGGCAAGCTCAACGCCGCATCTGGCGGCGGCACCAGCTTGCTTGGGGGCATCCTCGGTGCCGGTGACGCCGAGGCCGCTGGTGGCCTGCTGTCGTCGCTGGTCGGCGGCAAGCCCGGCGCGCCGAAGAAGAAGGCGGCCCAGCCGGCGACCAAACCTGCCGCACGGTCAACAACCGCGAAGGCAGCGACCGCGGATCCCAAGAAGCCGGCCATCACATCGGAGGACACCGATCCGGTCCCGCCTCCGGCCCCGGCAGAAGGCGGCTGAGAGTGGCAGCGCGCCATGGGCAGCTTGGAGGCAGTTGGTTTGCCGAAGCACCGCCCAGCCCAAGCAATGCCGCATCAAGCGGGGATCCGCCCTCGGCGTGCCGCACGCATGCTCAACAAGGTGCGGGATGCCGCAGCCCTTCGTTGATGCCACGCTCAATGTCCTGAAGGAGGTTCCATGATGAGGTTCAGCCATATTCCACGCCCTTCGGGCCATGCCGCTCACTCAACAGCCTTGCGCTGGGCGCCGTGCGCCAGTGCACTGCTGATGGCCAGCACATTGTTGTGGCTCACCGGCTGCGCGGTGTCGCCTCAGGCGCGGCAGTCGCTCACGGCGTATGTCAGCGCCAGCGAGCAGGTCCAGCTCACTGCCGGCAACTTGCTGACCGACTACGCGAATCGTTCGCGAGCCCGCGCTGCGAGCCAGCAGCCGGTGGCCGTGAAGCCTGCAGAGGAATATCCGCACAAGTTCGATCCTGCCGCTGTTTCCGCCCGTCCCGAGCTGACCGCAAACCAACGGGCCATCGCCGAAACGCGACAGGCGCTGGTCGTCATTCACGACTACGACGCACTGCTTGTGGCGCTGGCCGAAGGCCGCAGCGAAGCGGATGTGCAGCGGCAGACCGGCTCCTTCGGCACCGCTCTGAAGACGCTCGCCCAGATCGGTGGCGCTGTCATTCCCGGCATTGATGGTGCCTTGGCCCTGGCGGGAAAACTCATCAAGCTGGCAGATGCGGCCGCAAACCGGGAGGAACTGCTCCAGCTTGTTGCCGAGAGCCGGGGGCCGCTGCGGCAGATTCTTCATGGCCTGGAGGCAGAAACCAAAGGCATGTACGACATGGCCGTGGGCGAGACCAACCAGAAGTTATTGGAGATGCGGCTGGCGATACAGGCCGCGGCATTCCCGCTTGCCAGCCTGTGCGGTTTGCATGCGCCACCCGTTGAAGCCGCCGTCGCGACGAAGCTGGCCGCGCTTCAGGTCCAGGCCGCTGAAGTTGCCAAGCAGACCCGCACGACCGCGGCGGTGAAGGTCCCGTTCCCCTTCGCACCGGGCCGGACGCCAGCCGATGCGGCGGTCGCGACACAGGCCGAGATCTTCGTGCAGGCGATGCGCATCCACGCACAGCGCTACGCTGAACATGTCGCGGCGCAGAACGCCTACTACGAAGTGCTGGTCAAGTACGTCGCCGCGCTCCAGGCGATGCAAGCTGGCTTCGACACCCTTGCTGCGAACCTGACAGCGCCAGTCGATATGCGCTCTGAAATGACCCGCCTGCTTGGCGTGGGCTTTGAGCTTCGTGACGCGGTCGCCACCTATCGCAACCCGACGCCCGCACCTGCCGCGCGCTGACCCACGCTGACTGACCAAGGAGACCCCGCATGATCGACTTCACCGATGCCATGAACAACTTGAGCGACGCCATGATGGCGGCCGAGCCCAACAGCCCCGAATGGATCAAGGCCAAGGCGGCACTGAGGGCGTTGGACGAAGCCCAGCTTGCCGAGAGCGAGGCCGCGTTCGTTCTTGCGTCGCGCAGCATCGCCGATGCGGTCGCCAGGCTAACGGCCATCATTGCCGGCGTGACGCCTGATCCAGCGTCGGCATTTCTCGGCCACATCAACGCGGCTCTCAACGATCTCACGCCGATTGCACAGAGCGTCAACGCCCTGTTGTCCGGCGAGCCCGCGAGCCCACTACCAGGCTCGCCGCTCACGAACAAGGCGAGTTTCCCAAGCCCGGACCTGCCGATCATGCCCCCCGTCAAGCAGAAGGCTGGCGCGGCGGTGCCGGCCTTGGTGGGCGAGTTGCCCGATGACAGCAACGTCGAACAGATGATCGACGACATCCTTCGGCGCGAGGGCGGCTTCGTCAACCATCTGAGCGACCGTGGCGGCCCCACCAACTTCGGCATCACCATGCGCACTCTCGCGTCCTGGCGCAGCCCGGCGCCGGTCGATTTGTCGCATGTTCGCAACCTGAAGATCGACGAAGCGCGAGAGATCTACCGCAGCAACTACTTTTCCGGCCCGAAGCTCGACAAGCTGCCGACTGCGATTCAGCCCCTCATGTTCGACATGAGCATCAACCACGGGCCCGCATCCGCAATCAAGTTGTTGCAGCAGGTGCTGAACGACAGCGGGCAGCCCTGCGACATCGATGGCGGCATCGGCGACGAGACACTGCGCTGCGCGAAAGGCGCAAGCACCGCGATGGGCAAGGCACTGATCAATGCATTGGTCGCCCGCCGTGTCCATCTCTACCGGCAGATCGTTGCCGGAGATGAGAGCCAGCGCGTCTTCCTCGCTGGGTGGCTCAATCGGGCGAATGAGTTCGCCGCTGCGTGAGTTGGCCAGGAGGACCGATGTGGCTGGCGGCGCCTCTGATTTTGATCGGCGCGCACAACTGATCGGCCCGGCTACCGCTGGTGTGGACTGCTGCAGCTTGGCGGTGGTGGTGGTGCGCCTGGATGGCGCCAGCGCGGCTGACAAGAGACGTGTGCGTCAGCCACAGATCGCGCCAGTGACCCAGACCGAGGCTCGGGAAAGCCGAACGGGTTGGCCGGAAAGCCTGTTGACGCGAGAGCCAGTGGAGAGGCCGACCCAAGGGTCGGCCTGAAAGCGAAAAACCCCAAGTGGATCAACCACTTGGGGCTTCGTGTTTGGCGGAGTGGACGGGACTCGAACCCGCGACCCCCGGCGTGACAGGCCGGTATTCTAACCAACTGAACTACCACTCCCTGGTAGTGAAGCTAGCACTATAGCATAGGATTTCTAGTGCCCGCAAGCCAGGCAGGTCGCCATGGAATCGCCAGTTGCGCAGCGCATTGCGTGCCCCGGCCAATCAGCGCGCCGCGCGAGCGCGCGACGCAACCACGGCCACCAAACGCAGGCTTGACCCAAGACAAGACGCAGGGCGCGGCTCGGCGTCACACTGCCCGTGGCGCCAGCCGTTGCGGTTGGTCATCACCCACCAGGAGCCCAGCATGTACACGCGCATTCTTGTTCCCACCGATGGCTCAGACATCACCGCCAAGGCCGTTGACACGGCGGTTGCCCTGGCGAAGCTGTCGGGCGCCAGCCTGACGACCCTGTGCGTGAAGGAGCCCTTCCCATACAGCGCCATCTCCGAAATGCAACCGGTGCCGCCGCAGGAGTTCTATGACGCGCAGGAGCGCATCGCTGCTGAACGTGTGCAGTCTGTGATGGCGGCGGCCAACGCGGCAGGGGTGGCCTGCACCGGGTCGACCGTGGAGGCCCTGCACCCCTGGGAGGCAATCCTCGACCTGGCCAAGCAACAGGCCTGCGACCTGATCGTGATGGCCTCCCACGGCCGGCGCGGCATGGCCGCGTTGCTGATCGGCAGCGAAACCAGCCGGGTGTTGACCCACAGCCCGCTGCCGGTGCTGGTGGTCAAGTGATTCGCACGCAAAGTTGCGTCAGACGCCCTGGGCCTTGAACCACGCCAGGCAGCGCTTCCAGCCGTCGTCGGCTGCGTCCTTGCGGTAGCTGGGCCGGTAGTCGGCATGGAAGGCATGGGGCGCATCGGGGTAGACGACGAATTCTGACCTCTTCGCCGCGGCTGACCCGGCCGCCAGCGCGACCTTCATCTTCTCGACCGTGTCCAGCGGGATGCCGGTGTCCTGGCCGCCATACAGGCCCAGCACCGGGCCGTTGAGCTTGCCGGCCAGGTCGACCGGGTGTGCCGGCGTCAGCGCAGACGCTGCCCCCACCAGGCGGCCATACCAGGCCACGCCGGCCTTCACCCCCGGGTTGTGGGCGCTGTACAGCCAGGTGATGCGCCCACCCCAGCAGAACCCCGTGACGGCGGTGCGGCCAGTGTCGGCGCCCTGCCCCTTGGCCCAGGCCAGGCAAGCATCCAGGTCGGCCATCACCTGGGCATCAGGCACCTTCGAGATCACCTCTGCAACCAGCTTGGCAATCTCGCCATAGCTGCCGGCATCGCCCTGGCGCACGAACATCTCCGGGGCGATGGCGAAGTAGCCGGCCTTGGCAAAGCGCCTGGCCACATCGGCAATGTGCTCATGCACACCGAAGATCTCGCTGACCACCAGCACGACCGGGGCGTTGGTGGCGCCCGCCGGCGCAGCGCGGTAGGCCGGCAGCTTGAAGTCACCCACCGGGATGGTGACCTCACCGGCCACCAGGCCCGGCGTGTCGGTCTTGATCACCGTCTGTGCAGTGACCGGCAGCACGGCCGCGGCGAAGCCCGTGCCCACTGATACGCGCACGAAATCCCGCCGGCTGAAGTCGCGGCTGGGGGCAAGGCTGTCGAGTTCTTGGTGCAACATGGGTCTGGTCTCCATGGGTTGGGGCGCCACCGTCGGCCCACCGATTCTGGCGCCTGCACGCTTGCGCACAGAGCCATGCGGACAAACCCCGGTAGCATGCCTGCCATCATGCCCCAGCGCCTTCCCAGCGGCACCCCCAGCGCCGCCGCCCCCCTGGCGGCCATCGACATCGGCTCCAACAGCTTCCGGCTGGAACTGGCCCACCTGCAGCAGGGCCGCTACCGCCGCATCGCCTACCTGAAGGAGACGGTGCGCCTGGGCGGCGGCCTCGATGCCAACGGCTACCTGACCGAAGCCGCCGCCCAGCGCGGGCTGGACTGCCTGCGGCAGTTTGCGACGCGGCTGCAGGGCTTCGAGCCGTCGCAGGTGCGCGCGGTCGCCACCCAGACGCTGCGCGAAGCACGCAACCGCAATGCCTTCCTGGTGCGCGCAGAGGCCGCGCTGGGTCATCCGGTGGAGGTGGTTTCCGGGCGGGAAGAAGCCCGGCTGATCTACGCCGGTGTCTCGTTCCTGCAGCCCGGCCAGACCGAGCGGCTGGTGGTCGACATCGGCGGGCGCAGCACCGAGATGATCCTGGGCCAGGGCCGCGCCGCAAGGGTCGTCGAGTCCTTCAAGGTCGGCAGCGTCAGCCTGTCGATGCGCTGGTTTCCGGACGGCGTGTTCAGCGAGCAGCGGTTCCGTGACGCGCAGGTGGCCGCCGGCGCCGAACTGGAAGAGGCGCTGACGTTGTTCGCACCCCATCTGTGGCAAGAGGCGCTGGGCTCGTCAGGCACTGCGGGCGCGGTGTCGCAAATCCTGCAGGCGGCTGGCCTGACCGACGGCACCATCACGCCCGAGGGCTTGCGCTGGTGCATCGGCCAGTGCCTGGCGGCCGGCAGTGCCGACAAGCTCAGCCTGCCGTCGCTGCGCGAGGACCGCAAGGCCATCATCGGCGGCGGCCTGGCGTTGCTGTACACCCTGGCCACGCACTTCGGCATCACCGCGCTGAAGCCCGCCAAGGGCGCGCTGCGCCAGGGCGTGGTGATTGACCTGCATGAACGCCATGCGGCACGGCGCCAGGCCCATGGCGGTGATGTGCGTGACCAATCCGTGGCGGCACTGCAGGCACGCTTCGGGGTCGACGCCGAGCAGGCCGGCCGGGTGCGCAGCGTGGCCCTGTCGCTGCTGCGCAGTGCGCAGTCGGCGCTGGGCGATGCCGACGATGGCGAATCACTGCGTGAACTGGGCTGGGCCTGCGATCTGCATGAGATCGGCCTGATGGTGTCGCACCACGACCACCACCGCCACAGCGCCTACCTGCTGGGCCATGTGGACGCGCCGGGCTTCTCGCAAAGCCAGCAGCGGCGCATGGCAGACCTGGTGCTGGGCCAGCGTGGTGGCCTGCGCAAGATCGAGGCGCAACTGTGCAGCGAACGTTTCGCCTGGCAGGTACTGGCGTTGCGGCTGGCGGTCATCAAGTGCCATGCGCGCGGTCTGGTCGACACCAAGGCATTGCGCCTGCGGCACGACGGCAAGCTGGCGCGGCTGGGCTTCCGCCAGATCTGGGCCGACCGGCACCCCCGCACCCTGCACCTGCTGCGTGAAGAGGCCGAAGCCTGGGCCCGGCAGGAGCAACCGCGCCTGGCGCTGGAAGCCAGCTGAGCCGCGCTGCGCCGCCCTACAGCTTGTCGGGCGTGCGCACCGACACCAGAACCACCTCGTCCACGCCCTCACGGTGGCGGTGGCGCAGCCACCAGACGGCACCCTTGCGCACCGCCCAGGGCGGTCCGTCCAACGTGGCCGGGCCGCCCATCAGGTAGGCCGCCAACTGGCCCAGCATGGGCTGGTGGCCGACCAGCAGCACCGGCTCGCGGCTGTCGGGCCAGCGCGCGGCCGCCAGGGCCTGGGTGTGGGTGGCGCCTGGCGCCAGCGAGTCCACCGTGCGCATCTTGCGGCCCAGCGCTTCGGCGGTCTGACGGGTGCGCAGCGCCGGGCTGACCAGCACACGGGTGGTTTCAGGCAAAAAGCGGTTCAGCCACTCGGCCATGCGCTGGGCCTGCTTGTCACCGCGCGGGGTCAGCGGGCGGGCCAGATCGGCCACGGGGTCGAACGGCACGTCTTCGGGCAGTTCCCGCGCCTCGGCATGTCGCCACAGGATCAGGTCCATCACCACCGCCTTCGCCATCAAGGGGCCGGCGCCATGTAGCGGGCTGCCAGGGCACCCTGGGCGCTGGGCCCATCCACGGCGGGGCGGGTGTAGCTGCCGTCGCTGGCCTGCAGCCAGGCGTCACAGCGGTCATGCAGATAGGGCACGAGGCATTCGTCGATCAGCCGCTGGCGCAGGACCGGGTCGCGCACAGGCCAGGCCACCTCGATGCGGCGGAACATGTTGCGGCCCATCCAGTCGGCCGACGACAGGTACAACGCTTCGTCCTCCTCGCCAGCACCCCAGCGGAAGTACATCACCCGCGTGTGCTCGAGGAAGCGCCCCACCACCGACCGCACCCGGATGCGGTCGGTCACGCCCGGGATGCCAGGCGGCAGCATGCAGGCACCACGGATCACCAGGTCGATCTCGGCGCCGGCTTGGCCAGCACGCACCAGCGCCTCGATCATCGACGGCTCGGTCAGCGAATTGAACTTGGCCACGATGCGCGCCGGCCGGCCGGCCCGGGCGGCGTCGGCCACCTGGTCGATGTGGGCCACCAGGCGGCGGTGCAAGGCGAATGGCGCGGTCAGCAGGTGGCGCGGGTTGCGCACCTTGGTCAGGCTGGCCAGTTGGTGGAACACCGCATCGGCGTCGGCCGTCAGCTGAGGGTCGGCGGTGAGCATGCCCACGTCGGTGTACAGGCGGGCGGTGCTGGGGTTGTAGTTGCCGGTCGACAAGTGCGCGTAGCGGCGCAGCAGGCCCTGGCCGCGGGCGCCAGGCTCGCGCCGGGTCACCAGCAGCAGCTTGGCATGGGTCTTGAACCCGACGATGCCGTAAACCACCTGGGCACCCACCGCCTCCAGCCGCTCGGCCCAATTGATGTTGGCCTCCTCGTCGAAGCGGGCCTTCAGCTCGACCACCACGCACACGTCCTTGCCGCGGCGGGCCGCCTCGATCAGCAGTTCCATCAGGACCGACCGGCTGCCGGTGCGGTAGATCGTCTGCTTGATGGCCAGCACCGACGGGTCGTGCACCGCCTGGCGCAGGAATTCGACCACCACGTCGAAGCTCTGGAACGGGTGGTGCAGCAGCATGTCGCCCTGCTGCAGCCGGGCGAACACGTCCCCGCCACGCGGCAGGTCGGCAGAGGGCCAGCTGGGCGCCAGCGGCACGAAGCGCAGCGCCGGGGCATCAGTCTGGTCGATGAGCTGGTTCAGCCGCACCAGGTTGACCGGGCCGTTGACCAGGTACAGCGCGGCCTCGGGCAGGTCGAACTGCTGCAACAGGAAGCGCCACAGCGGCTCGGGGCAGCTGGACACCACCTCCAGCCGGATGGCCTCACCGAAGTGGCGCGTCGTCAGCCCGCTGCGCAGGGCCTGGCGCAGGTTGGCCACGTCTTCCTCATCGACTTCCAGGTCGGAATCGCGGGTGACGCGGAATTGCGAGAAGCTTTCCACCGGCCGGCCGCCGAACAGGTCTTGCAGGTGCGCGCGGATGACGCTGGTCAGCAGCACAAAGCCCTGCGTGCCCGAGGCGCAGACCTCGGCCGGCAGCTTGATGACACGCGGCAGCGCGCGCGGCACCTTGACGATGGCGATCGAGTTCTCGCGGCCGAAGGCGTCCTGCCCGCCGAGCTTGACGATGAAGTTCAGGCTCTTGTTGGCCACCAGCGGGAACGGGTGCGCCGGATCCAGGCCCACCGGCAGCAGCAGTGGCTGCACCTCGCGCTGGAAGAACCGCGCCACCCAGGCACGCTGCGCAGGGCTGCGCTCGGCGTGGTTGAAGATGAAGATGCCGTGCTGCTGCAGCGCGGGCGTCAGCTCGTCGTTGAAGACGCTGTATTTCTGGTCGATCAGCGTGTGGGCCTCATGGGCCACCGCGCGCAGGTCATCGCGCTGCGGGTCGGCCTGGGCGCCGGGGCTCTTCATCGCGGCGCGCATGGCGCCGATGGCGTCGGCAAACCGCACCTCGAAGAATTCGTCCATGTTGGACGAGACGATGGTGATGTAACGCAACCGCTCCAGCAGCGGCAGATCGGTGCGCCTGGCCTGGGCCAGCACCCGCCGGTTGAACTCCAGGATGGCCCGTTCGCGGTTGAGCAGGGCCGGCAGGACGACCGTTGAAACGCCCGGCTGGGCTGGCGCTGAAGTCATGTCACAAAGTTTATGAACACTTGACGACAGCGCCATGACAACGTGGCTCCGCTCAACGGCGGCCGCGACGCAGCGGCTCGGGCGGCGGGTGGCCGCCGGGCGGGGCCGAGAACAGCTTGGCCGCACGGCCCTTCAGTTCCAGCAGTTCACTGGGCGTGATGCTGTACTTGCGGCCCACCACGTCCACCTCGATGCGGAATTCGACATCCTTGCTGCCGTTGCTGAGGGTGCCGCAGGTGAAGTCGTAGTCTTCGCTCTCGGCAGGGAAGCCTTCGGCTTCCATGTCGAAGTCAACGTACTTGACATCGCGGATCTCGCCGCTGGCCAAGTCCAGCACGCCGGTGGATTCAATCACCTCGTCGCTCAGTTCGTCGTGGATCGTGATCGGCAGTTTCAGGTCCATCGGGGGTCACTCTGGCCGCGCAAGCGGCCGTCTGGGCAGGGGCGCGGATGATGCCACACCACCACCACCACGGGCCTAGGCGGTGGTGGAGATGAACACCCCGGTGGCCTGCAGCAGTTGCGCCGTCAGCAGCCGGGCATGCAGCACATGCACGCGCCCCTGCGGGCGGCAGCGCACCACCTCGGCCACGCCGTCGATGGCACTGTCGATCAGGCGCAGGCGCCCGCCGGGGGGCACCGGCAGGGGCACATACAGGCTCAGACCGGTCAGCGACAGGTCGCGCCAGCGCACCGCCACCGGCGCTGACGGCCAGCCCACATGGATCAAGGCGACATGGCTCTGGTCGCGCCGCACCGCGCCGCGGCGACCCACCATGTCGTGCGCGTCAGCGGCGTCATGCCCGGGCAGCGCACCCAGCGGGCTGTGGCAGGCCGGGCAGCGGGCGTCAGGCTGGCCGGTCAGCACCACCGGGTGCTGACACAGGGCGCAACGGCGCAGTGATTCCAGCAGCCCCGGCACGGCAGTGGCAGCCAGCGGTGCGAGTGCCCAGCCAGACCGGGTTTCGGAGTCGGGTTCAGCCATGGCAGCACATGGACGTCAGTGCAGGCGCTGCCAGCGGCGCAAAGGCGCTGGGGGTGACACCAGCGGATCTGGAAGGGTCGGCATCAGGTGGACCAGGTAGCGTGCGGGGCTCGACCGGGCGAGCGCACGGGCCGCGATCGGGCAGTTCAACCGTTCATCGGCGCCTGGGCGTCGAACTTGAGGCCCCGATGTCGACGCACCAGGCCATGGGCGCCGGCTGGGTGCACGCGGCCATGGCCGCGGCGACAGGTTTGCTCGCGCAGTTCCGTGCCTGCGCCGAGGCGCCAGCCCGCGTTGCGCAGCGCGTCTTCGCTCAACTGGCCGGCTTCGCTCAATCCGGTGTGATCCGTCATCACCACGGTTGCTGCCAGGCACGGGCCTTCACGCAACGACGCGTCGGCACTGGTGCAAGCGGGCCTGCCGGCGGCGACTGGCCGACTGTCACAGGCCGGCCACGGGGGGGCGCAGTGGTCGGCCCATGGAGCGCGCAAACGACTGCAGCGGCAAAAGGCCGCTGCAGGGGTTGCGCAAAGGAGTGCGGCTGCGCGCGCGCCGGCGCGGGCCGGCCGCCGCTGTCAGCTGACCCGGTAGAGCACGCCAGGGTCGTGGCGGAAGCCGATCGCCCGCGCCATCTCCTCGCCGCGGGCACGGTCGAAGCTGCGGTCGGCCGTGGGCTGGAAGAACTCGACGAAGTTCAGGCTGTTCTTCTCGTAGACAAAGCCGGCGACGAACGACGATGCGGTGACCGCATACATCTTGGGCACCAGCGCCATCATCGAGCTGACCGGGATGCCGATCTGGTGCGCTTCCAGATCACCCTCCTGGCTGGGGTCCTGCGGCATGAACCACAGCGGCGTGCTGATGAACAGCCGGGCCTGCGGCCCCATGGCGGTCAGCAGCGTGCGCAGCAGCCAGCGTGCGGTGTCGGCCGTGAGGTGCTCGATCACGTCGAGCAGGCAGATGATGTCGTAGCGCGCGATCAGGTCCGACGGCAGTTCCTGCGCCAGCCCGTGCCAGATGTTGCGGTAGTACTTGTGTTCCAGCAGCTCGGCGTTGTGGCAGTTGACGACAAAGCCGTCGATGCCGTCGACCGACCAATGCCGCGTCTCGGGGTTGCCCTTGATCAGCTCGCCCAGGCTGCCGGTGCCAAAGCCGATGTCGAGCACGCTGACTGGCGCCGTGTTGTCGGGCAACATGTGGAACACCATGCGCTTGGGCGAGGCAGAGCCGCCCATCGGCACGAGGGTCGATGACTGGATCGGAGCTTTGACCTGGTAGTGGTCGACGATCTGCTGCATGGCGGTCTCCCCGTGTTCACCAGGCGCGCAGCTTGCTGCGCAGGCGGGCGATGCTCTGGCTGTGCAGCTGGCACACCCGGCTCTCGGTCACCTTCAGCACGGCGGCGATCTCCTTGAGATTCATGTCGTGCTCGTAGTACATGCTCATCACGTACTGCTCGCGCTCGGGCAGATTCTTGATCGCCTCGACCAGCGCCTCGCGCATGCGGCGGTCCTGCAGCATGGCCAGCGGGTTGACGTCGTCGTCGATCACATGCCGGTCGAGGTAGTCGTCGTCGCCCTCGTCGCCGGTCATGTCCTCCAGGTAGACCAGCTGGGTGCCGCGCACCTTGCCGAGCAGGTCCTGGTACTCGACCAGGCCCAAGCCCATCTCGGCGGCAATCTCGCTCTCCTGCGGCGCTCGGCCCAGCTTCTGCTCCAGCTTGTGCACCGCGCTTTCGATGCTGCGCTGCTGACGCCGGTCGCCCCGGCTCATCCAGTCGTTGCCACGCAGTTCGTCGAGCATGGCGCCTCGGATGCGCTGGGTGGCGAAGGTCTCGAACTGCACGCCGTGTGCAGAGTCGAATCGCGTCAGCGCATCGGACAGGCCGATCATGCCGACCTGGATCAGGTCGTCCAGCTCCACATTGGCCGGCAGCTTGGCGATCATCTGGTGGGCCAGCCGTCGCACCAGCGGGCTGTATTGCTTGAGCAACGCATTGGCGTCGAGGCGGCCCTTGGCGGTGTACATGGTCATCATGCTCCGGACTTTTCAGTTCAAGTGGCCGGCGGGCGCGGGCCGGCGTGCGGGGGACCGCACAGGTGGAGAAACAGGCACAGCCGCCAACGGGTTGGCCGCCGGGCCGCTGGCGATCGGGGCCATGCGGTCGGCCACCAGCGCGCGCAGGTCGGCCGTCAACGGGGCTTGCGCTGGCAGCAGCGGGTCGATGACCGCCAACTGGCGCAGCGCCGCGCCCAGGAAGTGGTCGGCACAGTCGGCCAGGCGGTCGCCCATGCGGCGGGCGCGGCGCAGGCTGACGTCACCGGCCACCACCAGGTCGTAGGCCAGCGCGCCCAGGCGCTGCGACAGCAGCTTCATCGACGTGTAGGCATGGGTCAGGCTGTCAGGCCGGTTGCCAGCCAGCAGCAGCGGGCGCGGTGCGGTGCCGGCGAACATGCGGCGCAGGTCCAGCGCACCGGCATGCAGCAGCACCACGTCAGCCTGCACCGCGGCCGCGGCGCCGCGCATCGCCTCGATGAAGCCGACCAGCGTGGCGCGGCTGTCGAGGTAGTGCATCGGCAGGCTGCCGGCGGCCAGGTAGGCCACCTGCGGTGACAGCCGTTCGACACAGGCCGCCAGGTCGACCATGGCCAACTGGTGGGCCGGCGACGCCGAATCAGCCGCGTCCACCACCAGGGTGCGCAGGCCCCGTTCACCCAGTGCGGCACACAGGCGCTCCATCACCGCACCGGTACCCGGCACATGCGGGTTGTGCACCAGGGGCAGGAAGCACAGGTCCTGACCGGCAAACAGCTGGCGCAGGCCATGGGCCTGGTCGCGCGGGGGGGCAGTGCGGCGTTGGGGCTGGGCGGGCATGGATGGCGGCAGGTTGTGGGGTGTTTGTCTGGCGGTGGGTGGTCAGGCCGGCAACGGGGCGCCCTGCCCCGCCGCCGCGGCAGCCGGGTAACCGGCGCCGTGGATGGCTGCAAACACGAGGTTGACGTCGGTGGCGTCGAGCTTCCAGGCAGCGTTGCCGCCGCCGCGCAGCGCGCGCTGCACCAGGGCCTGGGCCGACAGTCGGTGCCAGTCCTCGGGCACGCGCTGGCCGTTGGCCACGCCCACCACGCGGGCACGGTGGCGAATCAGTGCGTCCAGCGCCGGGCCCAGCTTGACCGCCTCGTCGAGCTTGCTGACAACCACGCCCAGGCACTTGGACACGCCGTAGGCCACCATCACGTCTTCCACCGTCTCGCCCTGCGCGGCGGCATTGATGACCAGCAGTTTCTGGATGGCCGGGTGCTGCAGCATGTCCAGCATCTCGCGGGTGCGGGCATCGCGCTGGGCCATGCCGGCGGTGTCGATCAGCACCAGCTTCTTGCCCGACAGCAGCTCCAGCAGGTCTTCCAGCGAGGCGCGGTCATGGGCGGTGTGCACCGGCACGCCCAGGATGCGGCCATAGGTGCGCAGCTGCTCATGGGCGGCCACCCGGTAGGCGTCCAGCGTGATCAGGCCCAGGTTGGCGGCGCCGTGCTTGCTGGCGAATGCGGCGGCCAGCTTCGCGGTGCTGGTGGTCTTGCCCACCCCGGTGGGGCCGATCAGGGCGATGACGCCGTCATGGTCTTCCAGCGGGGCGTCGTGCTCGTCGGTGTGCAGGTTGTGCTCCAGCACGCCGGTGGCCCAGGCCAGGGGGTCGGCTGACACCGCCGGCAGACCCTGCACCAGCTTGCGCACCAGGGCGGGCGACAGGCCGGCGTCGAACAGCTGCTGCGACAACGTGGCCTGGCGCGGGTCACGCTGCAGTCGCTCCATGAAGGCCAGCATGCCGAAGCGCTCATCGATCAGCGCCCGCACCGACTGCAGTTCATCGCGCAGGCCACCCAGGGCTTCGTCACTGGCGCCGCGGCCCAGGCTTTCAGACACGCTGTCCAGCGGGTTCTGGATGTGCTGCTTGCCAGCGGCGCCCAGCAGATCGTGGCGGCCTGTCCCACCCATTCGGATCTCGTCGCGCAGCACCGGCGGCTCGCGGCGCGGTCCGCTGGCGGGCTGGATGCGGTCACGCAGCCCGGGGTGGCGGTCGGCAGGGCCGGGCTCGGCACGGCGGTCGGCGCGCGGCACCACCCGCAGCGGCGGTGGCGCGGCGGGTGGTGCCGGATCTGTGGGCGGCTGCTGGGCAGGCGCCTGCGCAGCCAGGCGCTGCTGCAGCGTGGCCGGCTGCTGGGCCAGTTCGGACTGGCGGCGCTTGAGCATGCGCTCGCGCACATAGTCCTGGAAGGTCAGCGTGCTCATGCCCAGGGTCTCGACATCGCGCGCCACGCTGTTGTCGCCGCCCGGCTCGGGCATGGCCGCGCTGCGGCTGGGGTCGAAGCGCTGCGCGCCGGGGCTGTCGGTGAACAGGCCGGGCTCGATGCGCTCGCCGCGGCGGTCAGGGCTGCGGGGCTCGCTGCGGGCGTCCTGCCGCTCACCGCGGGCGCTGATGCGCTCGGCCAGCGTCGGCGACCGCGGCGCGGCTGGCGTTGGCGCGGGCAGCGACGGCGGCAAGGGCTGGGTGCGGGGCGCAAGCGCCTGGGCGGCGGCCTGTTCCAGGCGGGCCAGGCCGTCGGGCGCCAGGGCCAGCACTTCCACCCCTTCGGCCGACGGCTTGGTCGACAGCACGACCGCGTCGTCGCCCAGCGCCTCGCGCACCTGCGCCAGGGCCTCGCGTGCCGTCCTTGCAGTGAATCGCTTCACGTTCATGCAGCACTCCCGATGATGTTTCCGATGCGGATGGAATGGGTCTCAGGAATCTCGCTGTGGCCCAGCACCTTGAGGCGGGGCGCAGCGCGCTTGAGCAGGCGCGACATCGGCACGCGGATGGCGTCAGGCACCAGCAGACAGGCCGGCTGGCCCAGGTCTTCCTGGCGCTTGGCGGTGCTGGCGGCCTCGCGGGTCAGGGTGTCGGCCACACCGGGATCGAGCGCGGCGCCGTGCGGGCTGGTCAGGGCCTGGGTGACCAGGCGCTCCAGGTCGGGCTCCAGCGCGATCACGTCCAGCTCCTTGGTGGGGCCGTAGATCTGCTGCACGATCACCGGCGCCAGGTGCACCCGAACGCGGCGGGCCAGCTCACCCGGGTCGGTCACCTGGGCGGCATGCTCGGCGATGCATTCGACGATGGAGCGCATGTCACGGATGTGCACGCCTTCGTCCAGCAGCAGCTGCAGCACCTTCTGCAATGTGGCGATGCCGACCATTTTGGGAATCACATCCTCGATGAGCTTGGGGGCCTGCTTGGTGACGTGCTCCACGAGCTGCTGGGTTTCCACCCGGCCCAGCAGACGTGCTGCGTTCACTTGCATCAAGTGTGAAAGATGGGTCGCGACGACGGTCGCGCAATCAACCACCGTGAACCCGTTCATTTGCGCCATTTCCCGCTGCCGTTCCTCAATCCAGGTGGCGGGCAGGCCGAAGGCCGGGTCGGTGGTGGGCGTGCCGGGCAGCTTGACGGTGGCGCCGCCGGGGTTGATGGCCAGCAGCATGCCGGGGAAGGCCTCGCCCTCGCCCACCACCGCGCCGCGCAGCAGCACGCGGTAGGCGCTGGGCTTGAGTTCCAGGTTGTCGCGGATGTGCACCGCCGGCGGCAGGAAGCCCACCTCGCCGGCAAACTTCTTGCGCACGCCCTTGATGCGGCTGAGCAGGTCGCCCTGGCGGGTCTTGTCGACCAGTGCGATCAGGCGGTAGCCCACCTCCAGGCCCAGGGTGTCGACCGGCAGCAGGTCGTCCCAGCTGGCTTCGGCATTGGCGGGCTGGGCGTCGGGCGGCGGTGCGGGCGG
>JBBAPL010000036.1:0-40971 GCA_040400895.1 Aquabacterium sp. | reverse complement strand
GATCCAGCAACTGCAGGACGTGGAGGACCACGGCAAGCTGGCGGCGCTGCTGGTGGACGTGGCTGCGGCCGTCAAGGCCATCTCGGCCATGACGGCCAAGGGCGCGCTGGGCGGCTACCTGGGGGCGATGGACACCACCAACGTGCAGGGCGAGCAGCAGAAGAAGTTGGACGTGCTGGCCAACAACGCCATGGTCTCCGCCACGGAATGGGGCGGCCTGGTGGCCGGCCTCGCCAGCGAAGAGCTGGACGACCCCTATGTCATTCCCGAGAACTTCGCCCGCGGGCCCTACCTGCTGATCTTCGACCCGCTGGACGGCTCGTCGAACACCGATGTCAATGTGTCGGTGGGCACCATCTTCTCGGTGCTGCGGCATGACAGCAGCGCCCAGCCGGCCCTGGCCGACTACCTGCAGCCCGGCACCCGTCAGGTGGCCGCCGGCTATGCCATCTACGGCCCGGCGACCATGCTGGTGCTCACCGTGGGCAAGGGCACGCACGGCTTCACGCTCGACCGCGAGGTGGGCAACTTCATCCTCACCCACCGCGACCTGGCCATCCCCGAAGACACCAGCGAGTTCGCCATCAACACCAGCAACGCCCGCTTCTGGGAGCCGCCGGTGCACCGCTACGTCACCGAATGCCAGGCCGGCAAGGCGGGCGAGCGCGGGCGTGACTTCAACATGCGCTGGATCGCCAGCATGGTGGCCGAGGTGCACCGCATCCTGATGCGCGGCGGCGTGTTCATGTACCCCAAGGACACGAAAGATCCGACCAAGCCCGGCCGCCTGCGCCTGATGTACGAGGCCAACCCGATCAGCATGCTGATCGAGCAGGCCGGCGGCGCCAGCAGCACCGGCCGCGGCCGGCTGATGGAGCTGGCGCCGGACCAGTTGCACCAGCGCGTGCCGGTGATCCTGGGCAGCCGCAACGAGGTGCTGCGCATCGAGCGGTACCACGCCGAACATGCACGCGGTGAAGACCAGCCGTATGAGTCGCCGCTGTTCAACGAGCGCTCGCTGTTTCGCGCGCGTGAATTCATCTGATCAGGAGCAGTCATGTCGCAGCGGCATCCCATCATCGCCGTCACCGGCTCGTCCGGCGCCGGCACCACCACGGTGATGAAGAGTTTTGCTCACATCTTCCGGCGCGAGAACATCCGCGCCCAAGTGATCGAGGGCGATTCCTTCCACCGCTACAACCGGGTGGAGATGCGCGCCAAGGTGCGCGCTGCCGACCACGGTGAAGGCCCGCAGATCAGCCACTTCGGCCCCGAGAGCAACCTGCTGGCCGAACTGGACACCACCTTTGCCGCCTATGCCAAGAGCGGCGGCGGCCAGGTGCGCCGCTACATCCACGATGCCAGTGAGGCCAAGGAACTGGGCGGCGACCCCGGCACGTTCACCGACTGGCAGCCGATGGCCGACAGCGATGTGCTGTTCTATGAGGGCCTGCACGGCGGCTTTGTCGGTCCCGGCGTGGACGTGGCGCGCCATGTCGACCTGCTGGTGGGCGTGGTGCCGATCATCAACCTGGAATGGATCCAGAAGCTGCACCGCGACCAGAACCTGCGCGGCTACAGCCAGGAGGCAGTGGTCGAGACCATCCTGCGCCGCATGCCCGACTACGTGAACCACATCTGCCCGCAGTTCAGCCGCACGCATGTCAACTTTCAGCGGGTGCCCACGGTGGACACCAGCAACCCGTTCATCGCCAAGGACATCCCCAGCGCCGACGAGAGCATGGTGGTGATCCGCTTCGCCAAGCCGCGCGGCATCGACTTTCCGTACCTGATGTCGATGCTGCACGGCTCGATGATGACCCGGCCCAACACCATCGTCATCCCCGGCGGAAAGATGGGCCTGGCGATGCAGTTGATCCTCACGCCCATGATCCTGCGCCTGCTCGACCTGAAGCGTCGCGCGGGCTGACCGCCCCCCCGAAGCGCCTGCGGCGTCCCCCCCAGGGGGCGACCTCAGTGGCCCGGCAGCGCCGGATCCACGGCGTCCGCTTGAACTGTCGCGCGCTGCGCGCGGCGCCCATGAATCCGGAGACACCATGCCCTCCAATCTGCCCATCGATCGCATGGCCGACTGCATCCGCATGCTGGCGGTCGATGCCGTGCAGCAGGCCAACAGCGGCCACCCCGGTGCGCCGATGGGCATGGCCGAGATGGCCACGGTGTTGTGGACACGCCACCTGAAGCACCGCCCCGGCAATCCGCAGTGGGCCGACCGCGACCGCTTCGTGCTGAGCAACGGCCATGCGTCGATGCTGCTGTACGCGCTGCTGCATCTCACCGGGTACGACTTGCCCATGGACGAGCTCCGGCGCTTTCGCCAACTGGGCAGCAAGACGCCTGGCCACCCCGAGGTGCACATCACCCCGGGTGTGGAAACCACCACCGGCCCGCTGGGTCAGGGCATGGCCAATGCGGTGGGCATGGCGCTGGCCGAGAAGCTGCTGGCCGCCGAGTTCAATCGCGAAGGCCTGCCCATCGTCGACCACCGCACCTGGGTGTTCTTGGGTGACGGCTGCCTGATGGATGGCATCAGCCAGGAGGCGATCTCGCTGGCGGGCACGCTGAAGCTGGGCAAGCTGGTGGCGCTGTACGACGACAACGGCATCAGCATCGACGGTGACGTGGCCGGCTGGTTCGGTGACGACACGCCGGCCCGCTTCCGTGCCTGCGGCTGGCAGGTGATCGGACCGGTCGACGGGCACGACCTGGCCGCGCTGGACACCGCCATGTCCCAGGCCACCGCGGCGCAGGACCAGCCCACGCTGATCGTCTGCCGCACCACCATCGGCAAGGGCGCCATCGGCCAGGAGGGCACGGCCGACGTGCACGGCGCGCCGCTGGGTGCAGCGGGCGTGGCCGCCCTGCGCCAGCACCTGGGCTGGACGGCGGCACCGTTCGAGGTGCCGGATGACCTGCGCACCGCCTGGGACGGGCGCGACGCCGGCGCCGCGCGGCAGGCCAGCTGGGACACGCTGTTCGCCGACTATGCCGCTGCCCACCCGGCGCTGGCGGGTGAGTTCCTGCGCCGCCAGCGTGGCAGCCTGCCGACGGCCTGGGTCGAGCAGGTCGACCTGGTGGTGCAGGCGCTGGCCGAGGCCGCCACCAAGCCGGTGGCCACCCGGCGTGCATCGCAGCTGGCGCTGGACGCACTGGCGCCGCTGCTGCCTGAACTGTTCGGCGGCTCGGCCGACCTGACCGGCAGCAACCTCACCAACTTCAGCGGCTGCCGCACCGTCACGCCCACGCAGTCCGGCAACTACCTGAGCTACGGGGTGCGTGAGTTCGGCATGGCCGCGGTGATGAACGGCGTGGCGCTGCACGGCGGCCTGCTGCCGTTTGGTGGCACCTTCCTCACCTTCAGCGACTACAGCCGCAACGCCATCCGCATGGCCGCGCTGATGCAGCAGCGGGTGGTGCATGTGTTCACCCACGATTCCATCGGCCTCGGTGAAGACGGGCCCACCCACCAGCCCGTCGAGCATGTGGCCGCGCTGCGGCTGATCCCGGGCCTGGATCTGTGGCGCCCGGCCGATGCGCTGGAGACAGCCGTGGCCTGGGTGCAGGCCCTGCAGCGCGGCGACGGCCCCAGCGCGCTGGTGCTGTCGCGCCAGGCATTGCCGATCGTGGCGCGCGCCGGCCAGCGGGCCGATGTGGCGCGCGGCGGCTATGTGCTGGCCGACGCCCCGGCCGGCCAGCCGGCGCAGGCAGTCATCATCGCCACCGGGTCCGAGGTGGGCCTGGCCATCGAGGCGCGCGCGCGCCTGCTGCAGGAAGAAGGCATCGCCACCCGCGTGGTGTCGATGCCCTGCACCCAGCGCTTCGATGCCCAGCCCGAGGACTGGCGCGATGCCGTGTTGCCGCCCCACCTGCCCACCGTGGCGGTGGAAGCCGGCCACCCTGACGGCTGGCGCCGCTATACCGGCCGCAGCGGAGCGGTCATCGGCATCGCCCGCTTTGGTGAATCGGCCCCAGGGCCGGCGCTGATGAAGCACTTCGGCTTCACCGCAGACGCGGTGATGGCCGCGGTGCGCGACCGGGTGGCTGCTGCTGCCGCGCCGGCCGCCACCCGGCACTGAACCACCGCCACTGACCACCCACCGCCCGCCAACCGAGGCCCAGCCATGCTGCGTGTGATCCTGTACGACCTGGACGGCACCCTGATGGAGACCGCGCCCGAGATCGCCGATGCGGTCAACGACACCTTGCGCCGCCGCGGCCATGCGCTGGCCCCGGCCGCGCTGGTGCGCAGCTGGATCGGTGACGGCGCGCGGGCGTTGCTGGGCAAGGCGCTGGCCCATGCGGGTGAGCCCGACAGCGCGGTCGATGCGGCCTGGCCCGGGTTCTCCAACGACTATGCCGAGCGCTGCGGCACCAACAGCCTGGTGCACGACGGTGTGCGCGCGATGCTGCAGCGGCTGCGCAACCAGGGCTTGCAGCAGGTGCTGCTGACCAACAAGGAATCCGCCTTCGCCCAGCGCCTGCTGGTGCGCCACCAATTGCTGCCTGATTTCGACCTGATCGTGGCTGGCGACACCCTGCCGGTGAAGAAGCCGCACCCTGGCGTGGTGCAGCATGCGCTGGCGGCGCTGCACGCCCGGCCCGACGAGGCGCTGCTGGTGGGCGACAGCACCACCGACGTGCGCACCGCCCGAGCCGCCGGCGTGGCAGTGCACCTGGTGCGCCATGGCTACCCGCAGGGCAGCCTGACCGGCGACGACGCGCCCGATGCCTTCATCGACCACTTCGACCAGTTCAACCCGCTGGCGGCCACCCACCGGGCCATCGGCTGATCCCATCTCCTGAAACGGACCGAGCATGCATGCCGCCCCCCTGATTGCACCCAGCATCCTGTCGGCCAACTTCGCCCGCCTGGGCGATGACGTGGCACGCGTGGTGGAGGCCGGCGCCGACTGGATCCACTTCGACGTGATGGACAACCACTACGTGCCCAACCTCACCTTCGGGCCGATGGTCTGCGAGGCGCTGAAGCCGCATGCCGGCCGGGCGATGATGGACGTGCACCTGATGGTGGAGCCGGTGGACGCGCTGGTGCCGATGTTCGCCAAGGCCGGCGCCGGGCTGATCAGCTTCCACCCCGAGGCCAGCCGCCATGTGGACCGCACGCTGGCGCTGATCCGCGACCACGGCTGCCAGGCCGGGCTGGTGTTCAACCCCGCCACGCCGCTGGGCTGGCTGGACCATGTCATGGACAAGATCGACCTGGTGATGCTGATGAGCGTGAACCCGGGCTTCGGTGGGCAGAGCTTCATCGCCAGCACCTTGCCCAAGCTGGCGCAGGTGCGCCAGCGGCTGGATGCCTACGCGGCCAGCAGCGGCCGCGCCATCCGGCTGGAGGTGGACGGCGGCGTGAAGCCCGACAACATCGCCGAGATCGCCCGCGCCGGGGCCGACACCTTCGTGGCCGGCTCGGCCGTGTTCGGCAGCCCGGATTGGGCGGCCACCATCGCCGCGCTGAAGGCCGGCGCCCTCGCCGGCGCGTCCGACCGCCAGGTTGGCTGAGCCATGCTGCGGGCGCTGGTCTGGGATGTGGACGGCACGCTGGCCGACACCGAGCACCACGGCCACCGCGTCGCCTTCAACCAGGCCTTTGCCGAAGCCGGCCTGGACTGGCACTGGGATGAAGCGCTGTACCGCGACCTGCTGGCCACCACCGGCGGCAAGGAACGCATGCGTGCCTGGTGGCAGCGGCGGGATCCGGCCGGCGCCGCGTCACCCGACGCTGCGGGGCGCATCGCCCGCCTGCACGCGCGCAAGACGGCCCTCTACGGCGACCTGGTGGCGCGTGGTGCAGTGCAGTTGCGCCCGGGCGTGGCGCGCCTGCTGCAGGCCGCCCGCGCCGACGGCCTGACGCTGGCCATCGCCACCACCACCTCGCCCGACAACGTGCAGGCCCTGCTGCAGGCCACCCTGGGGCCCGACAGCCCGGGCTGGTTTGCCTGCGTCGGCGCAGGCGATGTCGTCCCGGCGAAGAAGCCGGCGCCTGACATCTACCACTGGGTGCTGCAGCGGCTGGGCTTGGCCGCGACCGATTGCCTCGCGCTGGAGGATTCAGCCCCTGGCAGTGCGGCCGCCGTGGCCGCCGGGCTGCCCACGGTGGTGACCCGCAGCCGCTACACGCTGGACGACAGCCTGCCTGCCAGCCGGTTGCTGCGGGCCGATCTGCCCGACCTGGACGCGGTGGACCTGGCCCGCTTGCGTGCCTGGCACGCGGGCTGAGCTTCAGCGCGCGCGCTGGGGCACCAGCGCGGTGCAGGCCCACCAGGCCAGCACCACCAGCGGCAGCGTGATGCCGAACGACCAGCGGATGCCCAGGCTGGTGGCCACCCAGCCCAGCAACGGCGGGCCCACCAGAAAGGCGATGAAGGATGTCTGCGCCAAGGCCGCCACGTTCTGCGCGGCGGGCCGGTCGGTGGCCTGGGCGGCGGCCGACATCGCCAGCGGAAACATCGCGCTGGTGCCCACGCCGATCAGGCCGAATCCCAGCAGCGCCAGCGCCGGGTGCGGGGCCAGCAGCACCAGCGCGGCGCCGGCGCCCAGCAGCGCCTGCAGCGTGCGCGCCACCCGCAGCGGCCCATGCCGTTCGACAAACCCGTCGGCCACCCAACGCGCCGCCGCTTGTGCACCGGCACCCACGGCCACTGCCATGCCGGCCAGGAACGGCGTGGCGGCGAACACATCGCGCATGTAGATCGCCGACCATTCGGCGCCTGCACCTTCCAGCACCATGGCCGCCAGCGTGGCGGCCACCAGCACCAGCGTGACGCGGGTGGGCCGGGCCCAGCGCGCAGCGTTGCCGGTGTGGCTGTCGGGACGGTGGCCTGCGGCCTCGAAGCCGCGCAGCAGCCAGATGCTGGCCGCGCCGATCCCCACCACCATGCCCCACAGGTGCGCCTGCACCGACACGCCCAGTTGCGCCATCCCGGCACCCAGCAGCCCGGCACTGAAGAAGCCGATGCTCCAGAACGCATGGGCGCGGCTCATGATGCGCTGGCCCATCTGGTGCTCCAGCCGGTCGGCCTCCAGATTGACGACGATCTCCACCGCGCCGATGCACAGCCCCGCCGGCACCAGCAGCAGGTACAGCGCCAGCGGCCCGCCCGCGCTGCTGGCCACCGCGTAGGCCACTGCGATGAGCGGGATGCCGGCCAGCAGCACCAGGCGGTGACCCAGGGGCTCCACCAGGCGCCCCGCCAGGGTCAGCGACACCATGGTGCCGCTGGCGGTGCCGATCAGCGCCAGGCCCAGCGCGCGCTCGGTCAGCCCCAGGGCCTGCTGCAGATCGCCCAGCCGCGGGAAGATGCCGCCGAGGGCCATGGCGTAGAGGAAAAAGGCAGCGTAAACGCGGTGGCTTGGACTGAGGCGGGAACCGGCGGACATGGGTGGCAAGCAGTGGCGCAGCGACGGATCATCGCATCGGTGCCCGTGTCGGTTGCGTCGAGGTGTGGCCGCTACACTGCCCGCCGGAAGACGAGGTCACACCGCGATGAATTCCAGGTCCAAACCCACCCGGGTGAGCAAGGGGCCCGCCAGCCAGGCCGCAGGGCCGATCACGTTGGAGATGGTGGCCCAGGCGGCGGGGGTGTCGCCCAGCACCGTCTCGCGCATCCTCAACGGCACGGCGGTGGTCAGCGCGCTGAAGAAGCAGGCGGTGGACGATGCCATCGCCCGCCTGGGCTTTGTGCCGAACCCGATGGCCCGGGGCCTGGCGGGCGGGCGCACCTTCAGCGTGGGCGTGGTCACCCAGGCCATCGACAGCCCGTTCTACGGCGCGGCACTGCGCGGCATCGAGGACGAACTGGACCCGGCCGGCTACAGCCCGCTGTTCGTCAGCGGCCACTGGAATGCGGCAGCCGAAGCGCGCTGCATCGAGGTGCTGCGCTCGCGCCGGGTCGACGGCATCATCGTGCTGACCGGCCGCCTGACCGACGCCGCGCTGAAGGCCACGGCGCGTGAGCTGCCGGTGGTGGCCACCGGCCGCACGCTGAAGGCGCCCGGGCTGTTCTCGCTGGCCTTCGACAACCTGGAAGGCGGCCGCCTCGCGACGCGGCACCTGCTTGACCTGGGCCACCAGCGCATCGCCTTCATCGCCGGCACCGACGACCACCCCGATGCGAACGACCGCCACCGCGGCTACCGCCAGGCTCTGCAGGAGGCCGGCATCGCCTACGACCCAGCGCTGGTGGTGCCCGGCGAGTACCACGAGGTGAGCGGCGTGCTGGCCGTCGACCGGTTGCTGGAAAGCCGCCAGCGCTTCACGGCCATCTTTGCAGCCAACGACCAGATGGCCTGTGGCGCGGCGCTGGGCTTGCACCGCAGGTCGCTGCGGGTGCCCGAGGATGTGTCGCTGGTCGGCTTCGATGACCTGCCCACGTCGTTGTATGCCCTGCCGCCGCTGAGCACGGTGCATCAGCCGGCCTATGAACTGGGCCGGTTGGCCGCCACCGCGATGCTGCAGTTGCTGGGCGGCAGCACGCCCACGGTGTCGGTGCCCGCACCGCGCCTGATCGCCCGCGAATCCAGCCGCCGCCTGCCGGGCTGAGCCCAGACACAAGGCCTCCTGAGGAGGCCTTGTGCTTGGCGAAGCGGCCGAGCTCTGCGAGGCCGTGGGTGCGCAGCACAGCCCAGACACAAGGCCTCCTGAGGAGGCTTTGTGCTTGGCGAAGCGGCCGAGCTCTGCGAGGCCGTGGGTGCCCAGCACGACCGCTGAGGGCATCCCCCGCGCTTACCCTCGATTGACACGGCGAGACGCTGGCACCTATAGTTTGAAAGCGCTTTCAAACGGATTCCAACGTGCCGGTCGCGTCCCTGCGCTGCCGCGCGGTCTGCCCCATGCCCTTCTCTCTGCCGATCCACGATCTGTACCAGCCCGCCGAGCCCGGCCACTGCTTTCCGCCCGGATTCGTGTGGGGCGTGGCCACCAGCGCGTTCCAGATCGAGGGTGCGGCCACGGCCGATGGCAAGGGTGAATCGATCTGGGACCGCTTCTGCCGCCAGCCGGGGGCGATTGCCGACGGCAGCAACGGCGGCACCGCCTGCGACCATGTGCGCCGGCTCGACGAGGACCTGGACCTGATCGCCGGCCTGGGCGTGGATGCCTACCGGTTCAGCGTGTCATGGCCGCGTGTGCAGCCGCTGGGGCAGGGCGCCTGGAACGAGGCCGGCCTGGCCTTCTATGAACGCCTGGTCGACGGTCTGGTGGCGCGCGGCGTGCAGCCCTGCCTGACACTGAACCACTGGGACCTGCCGCAGGCCCTGCAAGACCAGGGCGGTTGGGCCAACCGTGCCACGGTGCAGCATTTCGTCGACTACGCGCGGGGCATGCACCGCCGGCTGGGCAGCCGCGCGGCCGCCATCACCACCCACAACGAGCCCTGGGTGGTGGCCAAGCTGGGTCATGAGGACGGCATCTTCGCCCCCGGCCTGCGCGACCGCGCCACTGCCATGCAGGTGGCGCACCACCTGCTGCTCAGCCACGGCCTGGCGCTGCAGGCGCTGCGCGCCGATGGCTGCACGGCCAAGCTGGGCATCGTGCTGAACCTGTCACCGGTGCAGGCGGCCACCGCCAGTGCGGCCGACCTGGCCCGCGCCCATCTGGAAGACGGCCTGCTGCTGCGCTGGTACATGGATCCGCTGTTCAACGGCGCCTATCCGCGCGATGTGCTGGGCCACCTGGGTGCCGACGCACCGCAGGTGCTGCCTGGTGACCTGGCGGCCATCGCCACGCCGATGGACTTCCTCGGCATCAACTACTACTCACGCGCGGTGGTCAGCGCCGATGCGCCGTTCGATGTCAGCCGCAGTGGCCTGCCGCTCACCGACATGGGCTGGGAGGTCTACCCCGAGGGCCTGACCGACCTGCTGCTGCGGGTGCACCGCGACTACCCCGTGCCGCCGATCTACGTGACCGAGAACGGCGGCGCGTTTGCCGACACCCTGGCCGCCGGCCGGGTGCATGACCGCGACCGTGCCGACTACATCGCCAGCCACATCGCCGCCGTGGGCGCGGCGCTGAGCCAGGGCGTGCCGATGGCCGGCTACATGGTGTGGAGCCTGCTGGACAACTTCGAGTGGGCATCGGGTTATGCCAAGCGCTTCGGCATCGTGCATGTCGACTACGCCACCCAGCGCCGCACCGCCAAGGACAGCGCGTTCTGGTACCGCCGCTTCCTGCAGCGCCAGCGGTCGCAGCAGGGTGGGCCAGTGCTGGCCACCCACGGCGTCTGACCCACCCCACCACGCGCCGCCATGGCCAAGACAACCGCGCAGAAGATCCCCGGCTGGAAGCTCGTCTGGAGTGACGAGTTCGACGGTGACCGCGTCGACCCTGCCAAGTGGGACTTCGACATCGGCAACGGCTTCTACGACTACAAGAACCACGCCTGGGTGCCGGGCTGGGGCAATGCGGAATTGCAGTACTACACCCACGAGCCCGAGAACGTGGTGGTGCAGGGCAGTTGCCTGCGCATCCGTGCCGTGAAGGCGCCGCTGCACGGCTGCGGCTACACATCGGCCCGGCTGAAGACGCGCAAGCGCGACGGCACGGTGCTGTTTGCCACCCGCCACGGGCGCGTGGAGTTCCGCGCCCAGGTGCCCTGGGGCAAGGGCCTGTGGCCCGCGTTGTGGATGCTGCCGGTCGACGATGCCTACGGCGGCTGGGCCGCCAGCGGCGAGATCGACCTGATGGAGATCGTCGGCGACAAGCCGCACGAGGTGCTCAACAGCATCCACTTCGGCAGCACCTTTCCCAAGCGGTCGCTCATCACCACGGTGCACCCGCTGCCTGGCGGCACCCTGGTGTCCGACTGGCACACCTACACCGTCGAATGGGAGCCGGGCGAGATCCGTTTCTACGTCGACGGCGTGCAGACCTGCACCTACGACCACTGGTGGAGCTGCAGCAAGCGTGAGAACGGCGCCGGTGTCGAGCCTGCGAACGCTGCCGACCTGAACCCCTGGCCTGCGCCGTTCGACCAGCCGTTCTACCTGGTGATGAACGTGGCCGTGGGCGGCAACTTTCCTGGCGTGCCGAACGACGACACCCGCTTCCCGGCCGAGTTGGTGGTGGACTACGTGCGTGTGTACGAGAAGGTCGGTGGGTACGGCCTGGCCAAGCCCATCGGCGCCGGGTTGTTCCCGTGGCAGCAGACGCCACCGGCCGCGCCAAAGCCGGCCCGCAAGACCCCCGCCAAGCCCCGCGCCAAGGCGCGCTGAGAAAGGCCACCATGTCCCGACCCGCATCCTTCCCGACCAGCGGCGCGGCGCACGTCGCAGTGCAGGCCCATGCGCAGGGCGAGCACCCGCTGCAGGCCACGCATTCCGGCGCGCAGCCGACCGCCGGCGCGCCATTGACTGGCCGCTGGGCCACCACCACCACCACGGCTTGGACGGCCGACAGCCGTGATGCGCTGGGCAGCGCGTTCTCCGCCACGCTGCAGCGCGGTGCCCATGGCCTGTGCTTCAGCCCCTACCTGGAAGGCCAGCAGCCGGGCGACCAGATCGGCGAGGCGCAGATCCGCGCACGGCTGCAGATCATGCGACCGCATGCGCGCTGGATCCGCAGCTTCTCGTGCACCGATGGCCATGAGCAGACGCCGCGCATCGCGCATGAGCTGGGCCTGAAGACGCTGGTCGGCGCCTGGCTGGGCACCGACGCAGCGATCAATGAGCGCGAACTGCAGGGCGTGATCGACGTCGCCCGCGCCGGCCATGCCGACATCGTGGCTGTCGGCAACGAGGTGCTGTTGCGCGAGGACATGACCGAAGACGCGCTGCTGGCCTGCATCCAGCGGGTGAAGGATGCGCTGCCCGGCGTGCCGGTCGGCTATGTCGATGCCTACTACCTGTTCGAGAAGCATCCGCGCATCACCGCCGCCTGCGACGTGGTGATGACCAACTGCTACCCCTTCTGGGAAGGCTGCCCGCGCGAGCAGGCGCTGGCCTACATGCAGACCATGGTGGCGCGCACCCGCGCGGCCGCGCCGGGCAAGCGGGTGCTGATCAGCGAGACCGGCTGGCCCGACCAGGGCAGCGCCTTCCACGCGTCGGTGCCCTCGCGTGAGGGCGCGATGCAGTACTTCGTCGACACCTGCCGCTGGGCCGAGGAAGACGGCATCGAGTTCTTCTACTTCGCCGCCTTCGATGAGGCCTGGAAGGTTGGCCTCGAGGGCGACGTGGGCGCGTGCTGGGGGCTGTGGAACAAGGACGGCGTCCTCAAGTTCGGATGAGCATGCTGCCCATGCCCCCGACGCCACCGCTGGCCCTGCCGGCCGGCAACGCCATCTGCTACTCGGGCTACCGCGATGGCCAGAGCCCCGGCGACAAGACCTACCCGTCGCTCGGCGAAATCCGCGAAGACCTGGCCATCCTGCGCCGGCACTGGACCCTGCTGCGCCTGTATGACTGCAGCCCGCATGCCGAGCGGGTGCTGCAGGTCATCGCGCAGGACGGCCTGCCGTTCCAGGTGATGCTGGGCGCCTACCTGGGCGCCGAGATGAACAACTTCGGCTGCCCTTGGGGCGGCACTTACACCGAAGAGGCGCTGGACGCCAGCCGCGCCGAGAACCTGGCCGAGATCGACCGGCTGATCGCCCTGGCCAACCGCTACCCCGGCATCGTGTTCTCGGTGGCCGTGGGCAATGAAGCCACGGTGGACTGGACCGACCACTTCGTGCCGGTGCACAGCATGATCGACCATGTGCGCCGGGTGAAGGCGGCGGTGCGCCAGCCCGTCACCTTCTGCGAGAACTACGTGCCCTGGCAGCACAAGCTGCGCGACCTGGTGGCCGAGCTGGACTTCATCTCGGTGCACACCTACCCGGTCTGGGAATACAAGCACATCCACGAGGCGCTGGACTACACCAGGGACAACCTGGCCAGCGTGGCCCGGCTGTACCCGGGCAAGCCCATCGTCATCACTGAGGCCGGCTGGTGTACCAACAGCAACGGCCGCGGCATGCATGCCGACCATGCGGTGCAGGAACTGCAGGCCATCTACTACGCCGACCTGATGGCCTGGACCCGGGCCGAAGGCCTGCTGTGCTTCGTGTTCGAGGCCTTCGACGAACAGTGGAAGGGCTCACCCGACCCGCTGGAACCCGAGAAGCACTGGGGCCTGTTCACGTCCGACCGCCGGCCCAAGCTGGTGATGCAGCCGCTATACCCCGATCTGGTCACAGAAAGCACTGCATGACCGCACCCGCCTCCACCAGCCACAAGGTTCCGTTCGGTCAGAAGGTTGCCTTCGGCCTGGGCATGCTGGCCAACCAGATGTTCCCGGCGGCGCTGGGCATCTTCATGGTGGTGCTGGTGCAGGACATGGGCTTCCCCACCTGGATGTGGGGCATCCTGTTCTTCCTGCCGCGGGCCTATGACGCGGTGCTCGACCCGATCATGGGCTTCATCTCCGACAACACCCGCTCCAAGTGGGGCCGGCGGCGGCAGTACGTGTTCATCGGCGCCATCATGCTGGGCGTGGGCTTCGTGGCGATGTGGCAGCTGCACCGCGACGACGGCCTGACCCACAACTTCCTGTACTTCCTGTTCTGGTCGCTGGTGTTCTTCACCGGGCTCACCGTCTTCAGCATCCCCTACGTGGCCATGGGCTACGAGATGAGCGACGACTTTCATGAGCGCACCAGCATCATGGCCGTGGCGCAGTGGATCGGCCAGTGGGCCTGGGTGATCGCGCCGTGGTTCTGGGTGGTGATGTACGACCCGAGCTGGTTCCCCAATGCCGACACGGCCACGCGCACGCTGTCGGTGTGGGTGGGTGTGGCCTGCATGCTGCTGGCCATGGTGCCGGCGGTGTTCCTGCCCAGCCGGTCGACGCTGAACGACACCCACCTGGTGCCGCTGACCGTGGCCAACGTCGGCCACGGCTTCAAGGAGCTGATGGACGGCTTCAAGGAGGCCTTCGCCTGCGTGCCGTTCCGCAAGCTGTGCTTTGCCACCTTCCTGATCTTCAACGCCTTCAACACGGTGGCGGCGTTCTCGTTCTTCATCGTCGTCTACCACCTGTTTGCCGGCAACACCGCGTCGGCCGGCATCTGGCCCACGCTGTTCGGCAGCATCGGCGCGCTGATGACCACCTTCGCCGTCATCCCCACCGTGGCCTGGATGTCCAGCAAGGTCGGCAAGAAGAAGGCCTTCATGCTGTCGCAGGGCATCTCGGTGCTGGGCTATGTGCTGCTGTGGTTCCTGATGGTGCCGGGCAAGCCCTGGATGTTCATCTTCGCCCTGCCGTTCTTCAGCTTTGGCATCGGCGGGCTGTTCACGCTGATGATGTCGATGACGGCCGATGTCTGCGACCTGGACGAGCTGGCCACCGGCAAGCGGCGCGAGGGCATCTTCGGTGCCATCTACTGGTGGATGGTGAAGCTGGGCTTTGCGGTGGCCGGCCTGCTCAGCGGCGCGATCATGGCCTTCGTCGCCTTCACCCCAGGCGCTGCCGCGCAGCCGGCGGGCGCGGTGGACGGCCTGCGGCTGTTCTATTCCGGCGTGCCCATCGTCGGCACGCTGCTGGCGATGTGGATCATGCGCAACTACGACCTGGACGAGCGGCGCGCCACCGAAGTGAATGCCGAACTGGCGCGGCGCAAGCAGCGCGCTGCGGTATCGCCCCAAGGCTCGGGCGCCCGGCCCTGGCTGGCCGAGCACGGCCTGCTGCTGCCGGGTGCCGATGCATCACCCCTGGCAGGCAAGCCGTCGGCTGACATCCAGGCGCTGTATGCCGATCAGTTCCAGGCCGGCCTGTACGGCCTGTGCTACAGCGCCTACCCCGAGGGCCAGCGCGCCGGCGACCAGTTGCTTTCCGCCGACATCGGCCGCCGCATCGACCTGACCGCGCCGCACACCCGGTGGCTGCGCTCGTTCTCGTGCACCGAAGGGCATGAAGCCATTCCGCGTCTGGCGCGCACCAAGGGCCTGAAGACCATGGTCGGCGCCTGGATCAGCCACGACCGCGCCCGCAACGAACGCGAGATCGCCGCGCTGATCCAGCTCGCCCAGGACGGCATGGTCGACATCGCCGTGGTGGGCAACGAGGTGCTGCTGCGTGGCGAACTGCCTGAGCAGGACCTGCTGGATTGCCTGGCCCGCGTGCGCGCCGCCGTACCGGAAACGGTGCAGGTGGGCTGCGTCGATGCCTACTTCCAGTTCCTGGAACGCCCGGCCCTGGTGGCCGCCTGCGACGTGCTGCTGCCCAACTGCTATCCGTTCTGGGAGGGTGCCCACATCGACCATGCCGCCCAGTACCTGCGCCGCATGCACGGCCTGGTGAAGGCGGCCGCCGGCGAGGACAAGCTGGTGATCATCACCGAGACCGGCTGGCCCGGCCAGGGTCAGGCCGTGGGCGCGGCCGTGCCTGCGCCCGATCATGCGATGCGCTACTTCATCGAAGCCCAGCAGTGGGGCCGGCGTGAAGGCGTCAAGCTGTTCTGGTTCTCGTCGTTCGACGAGCCCTGGAAGCAGAAGCAGGAGGGCGAGGTGGGCACGCAGTGGGGTCTGTGGGACAAGGACGAACGGCCCAAGTACCGCAGCTGATGCTGGGCGCCGTGGGCGGGTGGCCCGGGCTGTTCAGGCCGCCGGGCGCACGACGGTGGCGATCGACCGTGGCGGCAGCTCCATGGCGTGCCGCTCGCCGTCGATGACCAACGTGAAGGGCAGCGCGTCCTCGCCCCGGTTCATCGCCACCACGGCGCAACGGCCATCGGGGTTGACGAAGGCGGTGCACTCCAGCGCCTCATGCGTGGCCGCGCACGACACACGTTGGGCGCCGGGTTCGATGAAGCGGGCAAAGTGGCCGATGTACCAGAACGAGCTCTGCCGGTGCAGCACGTCGGCCGCCGGCTCGGCCAGCACCGGAGCACTGCAGAAGTTGCCCATGTGGTTGGGCCCGCCGTGCGCGTCGAGCGGCAGGTTCCAGTCGATCCAGCCGGCGGTCCAGCGGTTCAGGTCGTTGACCATCGAGCTGGCAGAGCGCTCGCCCAGCGCCCAGCTGCCGTGGTGCGGGCCGCCTTCCTGGCAGCCTTCGGTGAACCGCAGGCCCTTGTCGGGCCAGGCATCGTGCTCCAGCTGCACATGGTCGAGGTGGTCTTCCAGGAACCAGTGGGAGCCGGTGCCCCACACGTAGCGCGCCCCCGCCGGGTCGCCCAAGATGGTGCTGGCGGGCGCCCGCGATCCTGAAGTGCTGCAGCGCGATGTCACCCGGCTGGTCGGCATGCGCGTAGTGGCCCAAGGAGAAATCGCAGCTGTTGACGTGCACCCGACACAGCATGTGGCCGTGGCCATGCTGCGGGTCGAAGCAGTCATGTAGGAGGGCCCGCTGCTGCGCCGCAGACAGCCGGTGCCTTCCAGTGTCTGGAAGCGGCGGCTCGTGTCCACACGCAGGCGGGCGGCGCCTGCATGGCTGGCCGGCACCGGTGGCACCTGCTCCTTCAGAGGTGCGCCACCGTCGCGTGCCGTCAGCCATCAGCGCAGTGGCCGGGCGCCTGGCGTCATCGCGTCCAGTGGATGTTGTCGATGCGCAGCTGCGGCAGCCCCGTCAGGTTCAACGGCTTGCCGGTGAAGTTGTAGCGGTCGGCGATGGTGAAGCGGAAGTTCACGTAGCGCAGGTCCAGCTTGGGGTTGGCGGCCAGGAAGTACGCGATCGGGACCGACACGTCGCACCAGGCGTTGGTGTTGCAGTAGCCCAACTCGCCCGGCGCGATCTGCAGGAAGGCTTCCTGCACTTCGCGGTCTTCGTTGTCGGTGCTGATGGCGACCTCGATCTTGCCGGGGTAGCCGTCGCTGCGCACGCTGAAGTTCAGCCGGCCGCTGGCGAAGTTCGCCAGGTTGGCCGTGACGCCGGTGCCCGAATACAGGAACAGGCCCCATCCGAAGTCGGACGGGTTGGGCGTCACCAGCAGGTGGCTGCCGCCGTCGCTGCTGGCCACGCCGGCCGTGCTGTCGGCATAGCCGGTGAGGGCAAACGGATCCCAGCGCAGGCCGGTGGCCACTTGCTCGCCGGCGGTGGCGGTGTTGGCGAACAGCGCGTAGCGGCTGGCGGTGACGGCGGCGTTCAGCATGGGCGCCACCCACTTCACCGCGTCGGCGCTGGTGTAGCTGCCGGCCTCGCAGGCCCAGGTGGTGCCGCAGGTGCCCAGGCCCTGCACGGTGTAGCGGGCCTGGCGCCGGGCATTGAACAGGCCCCAGCCGTCGTCGCCCTGCTTCCAGGGTTCGTCGAAGGCCTGGAAGTAGAAGATCGCCTTCGGGCCCTGGGTGTCGCGGCGGCCCTCGGCCACCCAGGTCTGCAGCGCGTCGAAGTACAGCTTCTGGTTCACCGGGTGCGCGCGGAATGACAGCGTGGGCCCGCCGGCCGTGTCCGTTGCGGCCCAGCCCGTTTCGCCGATCAGCATGGGCAGGCTGCCCAGGTTCAGCTTCTGCAGGCCCTTGCGCGCGTCGCCAAACTGCAGCTTGGCCTCGGCCAGGGTGGCGTCAATCATGGCCTGGGCGCGCTGCGCTTCGGCCGCCTGCTTCTGGCGCCAGTCGTATTTGGTGGGGTTGTAGTGGGTGTCCAGGAACGGGTAGACATGCACCGCGGCAAAGTCCACCGTCTCGGCCACCACCTTGGGCACCGAGGCCCAGAACAGCCAGTTGTCGTTGGTGGTGACAGGCTGGGTGATGGCCGCACGCACCTTGCGCAGGTAGGTGGCGATCGTCTCCGGCGGGATCTTGTGGGTGGACCACTCGACCATGGTCTCGTTGCCCACGCTCACCGCCAGCACCGTGTCGGGGAAAGCTTTGGCCAGCCGGATGGCGGCGTCCAGTTCCACCTGGTTGGCGGTCTCGTCGGCCGGGCTGTTCACCGGGTTGGGATAGGCGCCGAGGTAGACCTTCAGGTCGAGGTTGTTGTCGCGGATGACCTTCAGCACCGTCTCGGAGAAGATGCTGCTGGTGAACAGCCGGACGGTGCCGAAACCGGCCGACTGCACCAGCCGCAGGTCCTGCAGCACATTCGCCGGGGTGATCACCTCGCCGGCCAGGTCGTTCACGCTGGCGGCGGTGCGGTAGGGCGAGTAGTTGATGGAGGCGCGGGTCATCAGCGCCTGGGGCAGTTCACGGCGCTCGGCCGTCTGTGACACGGCCAGTGGCGTGTAGCCGCCGCTGTCGCCGCCGCCACAGGCGGCGAGGGTGGCCGTGAGTGCCACCACCACGGCCGAGAGGATGGATCGCTGCGGGGCGCGGGGCAGCGCGCGGAACCTGTTGGGCATCATGGGGAGACCTCGGACTCAGAACTTGTAGTTCGCCTCGACCGACAGCCAGTTGCCACGCTTGGCAATGCGGGAGTCGACGTTCGAGAAGGCGTTGTGGGCCGGCATGCTCAGCGGCGCCAGGCCCTTGTGGCAGTACGAGACGGCGTTGACCGAGCCGGACACGCTGAGGCCCTGGCCCACGTCGTAGCGTGCGCCCAGGCTGGCGAACAGCGCCGAATTGCTCTGGCCACGCTCACTGGGGTTGTCGGTGCTGGCCTTGCCCAGGTGGGCCAGGCCGGCATAGCCCACCAGCTTGGGGCTGATGTACTTGCGCAGGCCGACCATCATGTCGGTGGAGCGTGCGGCATAGCCCGGGTTGGTCACGCCATTGGCATCGACGCCGTTCCAGTCGACGTTGAACGGGTTGTTCCACTGCGCCTGTGCGCCGGTGGTCAGCGGCACCGCGTAGGCGCCGCTCCAGCGGTTGACGCGCAGGCCGGCCGACACCTCGTAGGCCGTGCCGATCTGGTACTTGCCCAGCAGCATGAACATGCCTTGGTGGTTGCCGTTGAGCTTGCCGTCATCGCGGTCGGGGAAGGGCGTCAGGCCGGTGAAGCCGGCCTTGGCGAATGCCGTGGCGGCACCGTTGCGCGACGACTGTGCCACTGCCTCGATCAGCAGCGGGCCGCGGCCCCACAGCGCCCACACCTCGAACAGCTCCGGCTTGTTGCGTTTGAAGCCGGTGTCGCCCATGTCGTAGGTGGCTTCCAGCACCAGGTTGCCATCGGCCACGAACAGCTCGCGTGAGGTGTATCGGATCGCCTTGGTGAGGATGCCGTAGGCGGCGCCCGAGTCGCTGAACGCCGTCAGACCGAGGTCGGACGCATACGGATAGTCGGCCCGGTTCCAGCTCCGCGACAGGAAGTTGCCCAGCTGCACGGTGCCGTAGTACTCATGCGCCAGGGTGAGGCTGCGCTCGTACATCACGCCTGGCAGATCAGGCTCGCCATCGCGGTAGCGTTGCGACAGCGCGCCCGACAGCTTGAAGCCCTGGGGCAGGTCGAACTTCAGGCCCAGGGTGGGCTGGATCTGCACGCTGTGCGTGGTCAGGCCACCGAACTTCTTGCCAAAGGCCAGGTCATCGGCCCAGACGAAGTGGCGGCCGGCCTCAGGCTCGCGCTGGCAGTCCTCGCAGCCGTTGTTGACGTGGCTGACGCTGACCTTGGCAAAGCCCGTCAGGCTGAACGGGCCGAGCTCGAAGGCCTGGGCGGCGGTGGTGGTGGTGCCGAGGCCCAGCACACACAGCGCCGCCGGCAGTGCGCGGTGGGCCATGCGAATGGGCAGGCCGGGCTGGCGCGCCGGGGTGCCCTGTGGACGAAGGATTGCTGGCTGCATAGGTCGGGCCCTCTGGGGCTGGATGGATAGCGTTGAAAGCGCTTTCATAGGATACGGTTGGTGATGCTGCCGCGTCAACGCGTCCACGCTGCGTGTTTACCCTTGCGGCTGCCGAAGAGGGTGCCAGTTTCCAGCCGGATCGACCTGGATTGAGGGGTGGCACCGCGTTGATCCGGGTAAACGCGGAAGCATTCTGAAAGCGCTTTCAAGAACAATCGATCTCCAAGCAGCGCATCAGCAACGAGAGGAATGCGATGACAACCACCAACACCCGTCGGCGGGCCCTCTGGGCGGGCTGGGCCTTGGCGGCGGCCTCGGCCCTGCTGTGCACCGTGCAGCCGGTGGCTGCGCAGCCCGTCAAGCTGGGCGAGGGCACCTACTTCCTGGCGCCGAAAGGCGCTGACAAGTCGATCCCGCGCGCTCCATTCCGCACCGACGCCATGCTGCAGCGCGCGGCGCCCACCAACCAGTGGTATTCAACGCTGGCCTTCAGCCCCAAGCCCGAAGCCATCTTCGTGCAGCCGATCACCGTGAAGGCCACGCCCGCAGGCCTGGAATTCGCGCTGCCGTCAAAAGAGGCGGTGACCAGCGTGCGTCAGGATGTGGAGATCCGCTATCCGCACCGCGACCCGCTGCTGATCACGCCGATGGCCTTCGAGCCCGGCACGGCCAAGCTGGCCCATGCCGACGACTGGTCGATCGACATCTCGATGGTGCGCGGCGCCGACGACATGCGCACCACGGTGGCGCGCGGCCATCCCTATGCGTCGATCCGCGTCAACCGGGGCGACCTGCGGGTGCGCCTGCCGGCCCCTGGCCAGCGCCTGCATGCCGAGGCCGACCCGCGCGCGCTGGCGTTGAAGGTAGGCGCCAAGACCTATGCGCTGTTCGGCCCCAACGGCGTGAAGTGGGACCCGGTGTCGCCCACCGAGTGGGTGGCACGGCTGCCGGCCAATGCCGGGTACCTGTCGGTGGCTGCGCTGCCCGACGACAAGGCCGAGACGCTGGCACTGTTCACCCGCCATGCCTATGTCTTCATCACGCAGACACGGGTGGAATGGCGCTACGACGAGGCTGCCAGCCAGGTCGAGACCACCTTCAAGGCCACCACCCAAGTGATGGAGGGCCCCGACAACGGCCCGCTGCTGGGCCTGTATCCGCACCAGTGGTTCCGCAATGCGTCGGTCGACGGCAAACTGGGCCCGGCATTCGACACGGTGCGCGGCCAGCTGCGCCTGCTGGCGGCGCCGCAGTTCAAGACCACGCTGCGCTACAACGGGTTCGTGCCGCACTGGCCGGCGGTGACGGCCTCGGCGCGCCAGTCGGAACTGAAGGAACTGATGGACCGCGACTTCCCCACCGCGGCGCGCGAGTTGCAGCGCATCGGCAAGAGCGCCTACTGGGCCGGCAAAGGCCTGCAGCGCACGATGAAGCTGGCCGAACTGTTCGAGCAGCAGGGCGATACCGCCAAGCGAGACCGCCTGCTCGACCTGCTGAAGAAGCGTGCTGAAGAGTGGCTGGGCGGCAACAGCGACCGCGGTTACGTGCAGGTCGACAAGGCCATGGGCGTGGTCTCGATCTACCCCGACGAATTCTTTGCCGTCGGCGAGATCAACGACCACCACTTCTGGTACGGCTACTTCATCCGCACGGCAGCCGAGGTGGCGCTGCGCGACCCGGCCTGGATCGCCAAGGACCGCTGGGGCGGCATGGTCGAACTGCTGATCGCCGACATCGCCACCACCGAGCGTGGCCGCGCCGATGCGCCCTTCCTGCGCAACTGGGACCCCTACGAGGGCCACACCTGGGCCAATGGCATCGGCGTGGGCGAGTTCGGCAACAACAACGAGTCGTCGTCGGAGTCGATCAACGCCTGGGCGGGGCTGATCCTGTGGGGCGAAGTCACCGGCAACAAGGCGCTGCGCGACCTGGGCATCTATCTCTACACCAACGAGATCGAGTCGATCAACCACTACTGGTTCGACATCCACGGCCTGGTGTTCGCGCCGGAGTACAAGAACGCCGAGGTCAGCCTGGTGTTTGGCGGCATGTACCGGCATGACACCTGGTGGATCGACGACCCGCGGCAGATCAAGGGCATCAACCTGCTGCCGCCGACCTCGGCCCACACCTACTTGGGGCGCGACCCGGCTTTCGTCAAGCGCAGCCTGGCCACCCTGCCGGCCGAGACCGAACTGTGGAACCGCATCGCCAAGAAGCCCAGCCCGCCGCCGCCCAAGGACATCTGGCAGGACATCTTCGCCAAGTACCTGGCCCTGGCCGACCCCGCCGAGGCCCTGAAGACCTGGGACCGCTGGGGCTCGGTGGAGGCCGGGCATTCACGCAGCGACGCGCTGAATTTCATGCTCAGCCTGGAGGCCATGGGCACGCCCGACTTCAGCATCACCGCCGACACGCCACTGCATGCGGTGTTCAAGCGGGCCGATGGAAAGCGCACCTACCTGGCCTTCAACGCCCGCGCCACGCCGCTGGAGGTGCGCTTCAGCGACGGCCAGCGCCTCACGGTGCCGCCGGGTCAACTGGGGCGCTCTGGCGCGCCCTGACCGCCCGATGCGCCCGGTGCACGCCCGCCTACGGGAAAGCGAGAACGTCGATGCCCTTGTCAAGCATGCCGCATCGTCACGATACTCCTGAAAGCGCTTTCACAGTTTTCACGCTCGTTTGCCACGGAGCCTGACCGCTCCGCCACCACAGGACAGCCCGCCATGACCACCCGACACTTCCGCCACACCCTGGCCGCCGCGGCCGCAGCGATGCTCGCCCTCACGCTGGCCGGCTGCGGCGGCGGCAACGGCGAGCCGCCGCCGCAGCCGGCTGGCAGCGTCGTCAACCCCGCCGTGCCGGTGGTGACGATCACCAACAACGTGGCCGGCGAGACGGCCACCGGCGCGATCACCTTCACCTTCTCGTTCAACCGCGACGTGGGCACCTCGTTCACGGCCGACGACATCGGCGTCACTGGTGGCGCCAAAGGCGCCTTCAGTCGCACCGGCACCACCAGCGCCACGCTGGAGGTGGTGCCCGCGACTGGCAGCACCGGCACGGTGACGGTCAGCGTGGCCGCCGGTGCGGCGGTTGATGCCGTGGGCACCGCCAGCACGGCAGCCACCGCCAGCAAGGCCTTCAATACGGTAATGCTGCCACCAGCCACCGGCCCGGTGGTGCTGGCCAATTTCGACACCGTGACGCCCACCGTGGTGGCCGGGTTCGAGGGTGCCGAAGGCAGCGCCATCGAGACCGGGCCTGCGGGCGGTGGTTCGGGCCGCAGCTTCAAGGTCTTGCGCTCTGGCGGCCAGCCGTATGCGCTGGGCATCATCGAGACCACCGTCCCGATCACCGCCACCCGGCGCACGCTGACGGCCCAGGTGTATTCGCCGCTGGCCGGCATCCCGATGGTGGTGAAGCTCGAAGGCCCTGCTGGCGCAGCAACGGGCGAGATCGCTGCCAATGAAACGGTGGCTGTCGGCTGGCAGACGCTGACCTGGACCTTCTCTGGCGCCAATCCGGCGCTCACCTTCAACAAGATCGTGCTGCTGCCGCGCCTGGGCACGGTGGACCCGGCGCCCGGCCAGGCCTACTACTTCGACGGCCTCACCCTGAGCGAGGCCGCCCCGCCGGCGGCCATCGGCACGGTGCTGGCCAACTTCGATGACCTGACCCCGACAGTGGCCGGCTACGAGGGCGCCGAAGGCAGCGCCATCGAGACCGGCCCGTCCGGCGGCGGCTCGGGCCGCAGCTTCAAGGTGCTGCGTTCGGGTGGCCAGCTGTATGCGTTGGGCGTGGTCGAGACCACGGTGCCCATCACAGCCAGCCGGCGCACGCTATCGGCGCAGGTGTACTCGCCGATCGCCGGCATTCCGATGGTGTTGAAGCTCGAAGGCCCTGCTGGCGCCGCCACGGCCGAGATTGCCGCCAATGAAACGGTGGCTGTCGGCTGGCAGACGCTGACCTGGACCTTCTCGGGCGCCAACCCGGCCCTCACGTACAACAAGATCGTGCTGCTGCCGCGGTTGGGCACGGTGGATCCGGCTCCGGGGCAGGCGTACTACTTCGACACCATCACCCTGCTCGGCGCTGCCAGTAGCGGTGGCGGCAGCGGACCGCTGACCTTCTCTACTGGCTTTGGCACGGGCAACCGCACGATTGAAGGCGGCGAGTTCGGCGGATCCAGCGGCAGCAATCTTGACGGCTTCAATTGCAGCGGCGCACCGAGCAGCTGCGGGTCGGGGGGCGAGTTCTCGCCCGCGCAGACGGCGGCGGCCAGTCTCTTCTTCTACTACTACCAGACGCCGACGCCCGCCACCGACATGTACATGGGCATCTTTGTGCAGGCGCCCGGTGTGGTGGGCGGCTTCAGCGCTGGGGCCGACACGGCAGGGGTGCAGGTGGGTACGCAGACCACGCTGCGCTTCAAGCTGGGCCAGAACGCCGAGTGGTTCGGCAGTGCCACCAACAACTTCATGATCGTCGTGGACCTGGGCAAGCGTTTCACCGCCGGCGGCAACCCGGCTTGCCGGCTGCAACTGCGCCGTGTGGTCACGCCCACCGCCGCAGCGGCCACCGACTACGCCATCCCGCTGAGCTCGTTTGTGCTGGTGCAGGATTGCGCCGGCGCGGCCACCACCGTGGCCCAGGCCCTGGCTGCGTCACCGATCTCGCAGATCGCCTTCCAGGGCGTGGGCGGTGGTAACGCGCTGTCGGATGGAACCCGTACCAGTGGCGCCAACCGCAGCGTGGCCAACGGTAGCGGGGTCTACCCGACCACGGTGGTGCTGCAGGGCGGCATCACGATCGACTGAAGCCCCGGCGGGGCAGCCGCCCCGGTGAGGTCCGGCGCCGCCTGCAGCCTGTGTGCTGCAGGCGGCGTTGCCGTTTCGGGGATCCGCCCGTCCGACGGTGGCCGTCAGGCGGACGGCAGCGCGATGTCGGCCTCGATGGCCAGCACGCCGTCCAGGTTGCAGGTCAGATCGGGGCAGGGCAGCCAGCCAGCGGCCGTCTGCACGCGCAGCCGCGTCGCCTGGCCGGCCAGGTAGCGCACCGGGATGCGGCGCCAGGTGAACTGCAGCGGCGTGGCCGGCGGCAGCTCGGTGGCGTCCAGCAGCACCGGCTGCAGGCGCAGCCTGCCGGCCTGCATGCGCAGGCCCAGTTCGCCCCAGCGGGTGAGCACCTCTTCCTTTACCTGGCCGGTCATGCCCGGCTGCTGGGCACCACCTTCGCCCGGGGTGTGGCTGTACGGGTCGGCCGGGAAGGCGCCATAGGCCGCCGCCGTCTTGCGGTAGCCCAGGCCGTCGCGCACCCGGCGGTAGTGCGCCTGCAGCGCGGGCAGGGCAGGGTGCTGCGCATCGGCGGCGGCAAACACCTGCTCCTGCACCGCCAGCAGCAGCTTGGCCACCATGTGCCAGTAGATGCAGCCCAGGCCTTCGTAGCCGAACATCGTGCCGGAGCGGCCGGTGAACTGGTGGTGCTGCAGCACCCGCTCGTAGGCATCGGCCAGCGGGGCCAGCGCCTGGCCCAGGTCGGCGCCGGCGGCCTCCAGATCGTCGCGGTTGGCCAGCCGCGGCGCAAAGCGCACCGTGCCGTCGCTCTGGGTCTGCAGCAGGTCGGTGCGGCCGTCGGCCAGCAACTGCTGCACCAGCGGCAGCGCCAGGGCCTCGGCGTCGAGCCGGTTGCGCTGCAGGAAGCCGGCCAGCGGGCGGTCTGGGTAGAGCATGAAGCTGTGCCGCCGCGGGCAGTGCAGCGGGCTGGCGAACAGCGCATCCAGCAGCGCCACCGCCTCGGCTGGGGCCAGCAGGCCCGACGACAGCAGTGCCACCTGGCCTTCGAGCATCGGGTACAGCGTGGAGACCTCGGCCCGGCCGCCGCGCAGGTCGACCAGGTTGTAGCTGTGGAACAGACCGTCGGGCCGGCGGGCACGCTGCAGCGTGGCGTCCACCAGCGGCAGCAGGGCCCGGGCCAGGTCGGTCAGCAGACCCGCGGGCGCCATGACGCGCTGGCCACCCGGGTAGCGGCCGTCGGAGCCGGCGTAGCCGCTGGCGCGCCAGGGGTCGAGCAGGCGGCCGGCGCTGTCCAGGAACTGGCGGCGGGCCTGCGCATCGTCGGTGGCCGACACCGGCGTCAGCCGAAGCAGGCCCAGCATCCCTTGCACCGCCTGCAGCGTGGGGGGCGACAACGCAAAGCCATCGCCTGCCGCCGGCAGCGCCAGCAGGAAGCACAGCAGCCGCCGCAGGTGCGCCAGCGTCACCACCGACAAGCCGTTGCCCACCAGCGCATTGTTGGCATCGTTCCATTCCGGCCGCTGGGTGTGCAGCCACAGCCCGCCGCCCGGCACCAGGCTGCCCGCCTTGGCCAGCACGATGATGGCCAGCTTCTCGGCCAGCGTGGCCAGCACCGGCTGGCCCTGGTCATCACAGACCAGCAGCCCGTCGCTGCCCAGTTGCGCGGCCCGGGCGTGGGCCCGCTGGTCGGCCGCCGTGTCGAAGGTGATCGTGTGCTTGGGCTGCGCCGTCTGCGCGTCGTGCGGCTTCAGCCGGTATGGCACGTCGGCAAAGCTGAACAGCGCCTGGTTCCACAATTGCGCCAGCAGGGCCGGGTCCTGCGCCTGCGCGGCTTCCAGCAGGCGCAGCAAGTACACCACCTGGTGGTCGCCCCAGTAGCCGATGTGGCTCCAGGGGTTGTCGGCCTCCGGCCGTTCCCAGTCGATGCCGGCGCGGTTGATGCGGTAGGGGTTGTAGCCGTCGGGCGTCATCGCCGACAGGAAGGTGGCGATCATCGACCCGGCATAGGCCGGGCAACTGGGCAGCAGTGCCTCCCAGTTCTGGAAGATGTCGCGCCAGTTGCCTTCATAGCTGACCACCCGCCTGCCTGCCGCATCGCGCACGCGGATGGCGAACTTGTTCCATGGCCGGCTGGGGTCGCCATGCCGGCGGCTGAAGGTCAGCGGCAAGTAGCCCAGCACCAGGCGCTCGGCCTGCGGGCCGGCCGCGCGGGCGATGGCCAGCGCGGCACTGCGCTCCAGCGTCGCCGGCCCGGCCTCCAGTTCTGGCTGCAGCAAAGCCGCCACGGCCCGGTTGCGCTGCTGCAGGAAGGCCAGCAGGTCGTCGCGGTCGAAGCGCGTGCCGTCGACGAACACGCCGCCGCGCATGATGTTGAACAGCACATTGGCCCGATGGTGCGCGGCGGCCATGGCATCGGCCGAGGTCTGCAGGCCGTCGGCCCGGGCCAGCAGTTCGTCCAGCCCGGCATCGTTGGCGGCCAGCGCCTGGGCGATGTCGGCGCTTGTACCGCCGCCGCCTTCCAGCCAATGCGCCAGCGCGAAGGACTCGGTCTGGCTCTTCGGGCCGTCCAGCACCTGGTGCCATTGCAGTGGGGCGCTGACAGCGTCGACATCGAAGCAAACCAGCCAGGCGCCGCGCCGGCCGCGTGTGAGCGTCTCGGCCTGCACCGTGCCGGTCAGGCAGAACGCCTCCACCTGGTGGGCCGACAGCAGGCTGCGCGCCCCCGCCGGCAGGCCGCTGTGCCAGGCGGCCAGGGCGTGGAAGCTCTCCTTGGGCTCGGCACGGTCCCAGATCTGGGCATACAGGGTGAACAGACCCAGGCGGCCACCTGCAGCCGTTTCGTTCCACTTGTAGGCATCGGTCAGGCTGCTCATGGTGGCGGCGTGCAGCACGCTCACCCCAGGTGGCATCAGGTTGAGCAGCCCGTCCAGCACCTGCAGGCGCGGCGCGTGCGTGCCGGAATCGCCCAGCCGCTGCAGGCGCGCGGTGCGCACCAGGCCCAGACCGGCCGCGCCGGCCCATTCCTGCTCGAACGCCCACTGCCCGTCTGCATGCACCTCGCGCAGGCGGATCCGGGAGCCCGACAAGTTCTTCCACACCGACCGGGTGCCGCCGCCGCCGGCCAGCCGCGGGGCAAACGGCTGCCACAGCGTGGCCTCGTCGCCATCGCCGATGCGAATCCAGGTGCGCGGGCCGGTGTGCTCCCAGCGCAGGTGGATGCGGTCGACTGTCTCGTAGGGAAGGAAGGCGCCCGCAGCATCGTGCCTGCCCGCGGTGAGCGAGCCGTTGCTCGACAGGAATGCCCACAGGTCGCTGTCTCCGGCCAGCGTCATGAAGAACGGCGGTGCGCTGTCGGGGTGGTCGATGCGGTACCAAGTTTGGCCGTCGGCCTCTATGAAAGCGCCTGTCAAAACTGGCGAACTCTGTGCTGTGGTGGGCATGCGGCAACCAGTGGAGGGTCGGGGGCTCAGGCCGCGCGAGCGACGGTGAGGCGGCCGCGGGACTTTACCCGCGTGCCTGGGTTCGCCGGTCGAGCAAGAAGCGCACCCGGCGCGTCAGGGGTGCAGGTTCGTCGCCACCAGAATGCGCGAGACCATGTTGTAGGCCGCGATCACGCCCACCAGCTCGAACATCGCCTGGTCACTGCCCATCGTGGCGCGCGCGCGGGCGAAGGTGGCGTCGTCCACCCGCACGTTGCGGGTCATCTCCACCACCAGCGCCAGCACCGCCTGCTGCGTGGGGTCGAAGACCGGGTCGTCGGCCACACCGGGCGCACTGCCCAGCCGGTGCAGCGCCGCCAGCTGGGCGTCGGTGGCCCCGGCAGCCAGGTACAGCGGTGCATGGTGGTGCATCTCGAAGTCTGCGCCGTTGAGCGCGGCCACGCCGCACATGGCCAACTCCTTCAGCAGCGGCGGCAATGACAGTGCGGTGCGCACCCGGCCCATGAACTCGTTCCAGCCCAGCGCAAAGGCCGGGCTGTGCAGCAGCAGGCGGTCCAGGTCGATCAGCTCGCCACCACGCCGCTGGCGGATGGCGGCCACCAGGTCGGGGGGCGCCACTTGGGCGTTGGTCAGCAGGGGCAGTCGGGTCGGCATCGGGGTGTCTCTCCATGGGTGGCGAGTGGCAATTCTGGTGCGGCCTGGCGGCGGCATGCTGACACCCGCGTGTCAGAGGCTGCGGTGGTATGGTGCGATGCAACACTTGGAGATGGCGCGATGCGCGAAGCCCCCGTTGCCGCCAGCCCTCAAGCAGCGATGGCGCTCCCCGCCCGCCCGCCGATCGACTCGTTGTTGCTGGCGGCCACCCGGATCGCCACCTTCGAGCACCAGCGCGGGCTCACCAATGCCAGCGGGTTCTTCTTCGAGCGGGAAGACAGGCTCTACCTCGTCACGAGTCGGCATGTGCTGATCGACAAGCCGACCAAGCACTTCCCCAACCGCATCGAGATCGAGGTGCACACCAACGCTGACGATCTGGCGAAGTCCGCCCGCATCTCGATGCTGCTGTACCAGGACGGCCGGAGCCAGTGGCATCAGGGCACCGACGCCAGCGGCGAGATCGACGTGGCGATGATCGAACTGGACCGCCAGGCGCTGCCACCCACGGCCCTGCTGTACGCCTTCACGCCCGAGCACTTGCAACACCTGGACGACCCGGTGGAGGTGGGCAGTTCCGCCCTGATCGTGGGCTTTCCGCTCGGCTTCCACGACACGCTGCACCACCTGCCCGTGGTGCGGCAGTCGGTCATCGCGTCGGCCTTCGGCCTGCGCTTCCAGGGCCTGGGCTACTTCCTCACCGACGCCCGAACCCACCGCGGCACCAGCGGTGCGCCGGTGGTCCGCCGCGACCTGCACGCCGCGCCAGACGCCCGCTTGCCCTGGAAGCTGATGGGCGTGCACTCCGCCCGGCTCGACATGGCCGGCCGCGACCTGGTGCAGGATGAATCGCTGGGCCTGAATTGCGCCTGGTACGCCAACATGCTGATGACACTCAGCGAGGCTTGACCAGCGCGCTGCAGAAGCAGCAAGGCGCTGGCTGACAATGTCAACCAGCGCCTTGCCAGATGGACAGGGCGGCGTCAGGCCTCTTGCGTGACCAGCGGCTTGATGTTCTGGGCCAGGTTGCCCTTGGGCCCCTGCACCAGCTCAAAGCTGACCTTGCTGCCCTGCTTGAGCGTGCGAAAGCCTTCCATCTCGACCGCTGAAAAGTGCGCAAACACATCCGGGCCGCCTTCTTCGGGTTCGATGAACCCGAAACCCTTGGCGTCATTGAACCATTTGACTGTGCCAACAAACATCATTTACTCCAGCACCTCCCCATGGAGCGGGGAGTGATCGGATTCTGCGAACGGCGCGAAAGCAGCGTCAAGGCGGAGAACTGGACCAAGCTGAGTCGTGTTTCCCCTACAGGGTTGGTGGCCGGCCATGGGTGGCCACCGCTCCACCACGGCCTCGCACACGGCAGCCCGGCATCAAAGCGCTGCACAGGGTGCTTTTCATGTCTTGCATCCGACGCAAAGAACGCAATATCCCACCCAGCACCTTGGCGAACTGCCGCAATGCATAGAATGAACCATGCCATCCGAAGAGCCGCCATCACCACCACCAAAACCACCGGCCCAGCCGCGCCGCGGCGACAGCGGTGCGGTGGTGGCCGAACGCAAGACGGCGCGCACCAAACCGCCACAGCTTTACCAGGTGGTGCTGCTCAACGACGACTACACCCCGATGGAGTTCGTGGTGATGGTGTTGCAGCAGTATTTCCGGTGTGACCTGGAATCGGCCACGCTGATCATGTTGAAAATCCACCACGAAGGACGTGGCGTCTGCGGTGTCTACACCAAGGACGTGGCGGCCACCAAGGTCGAACTCGTACTCGCCGCGGCCCGCCGGGCCGGGCATCCGCTGCAGTGCATTATGGAGGCCGCATGATTGCGCAAGAACTGGAAGTCAGCCTGCACATGGCGTTCGTCGAGGCGCGCCAGCAGCGCCATGAGTTCATCACCGTCGAGCATCTGCTGCTCGCGTTGCTGGACAACCCTTCCGCGGCCGAGGTGTTGAAGGCCTGCGCCGCCAACATCGACGACCTGCGCAAGAGCCTCACCACCTTCATCAAGGAAAACACGCCCACCGTCGGCGGCACCGAGGAGGTGGACACCCAGCCCACGCTCGGCTTTCAGCGGGTGATCCAGCGCGCCATCATGCATGTGCAGAGCACCGGCAGCGGCAAGAAGGAAGTGACCGGCGCCAACGTGCTGGTGGCGATCTTCGGCGAGAAGGATTCGCACGCGGTCTATTACCTGCACCAGCAGGGCGTCACCCGCCTGGACGTGGTGAACTTCATCGCCCACGGCATCAAGAAGAGCGAGCCGCCCGAGGCGCCCAAGGGCAGCAACGAGCCCGGCAGCAGCGAAGGCAGCGAGAAGGAAGAAGCCGGTGGCGACAGCAAGGGCTCACCGCTGGACCAGTTCACCCAGAACCTGAACCAGCTGGCCAAGGACGGCAAGATCGACCCGCTGATCGGCCGTGACCATGAGGTCGAACGCGTCATCCAGATCCTGTGCCGCCGCCGCAAGAACAACCCGTTGCTGGTCGGTGAGGCCGGCGTGGGCAAGACTGCCATCGCCGAAGGTCTGGCCTGGCGCATCACCCAGGGCGATGTGCCCGAGGTGCTGGCCTCGTCGATCGTCTATTCCCTGGACATGGGTGCACTGCTGGCGGGAACCAAGTACCGCGGCGACTTCGAGCAACGCCTGAAGGGCGTGCTCAAGCAGCTGAAGGACCAGCCCAGCGCGGTGCTGTTCATCGACGAGATCCACACCCTGATCGGTGCTGGTGCGGCGTCGGGCGGCACGCTGGATGCGTCCAACCTGCTGAAGCCAGCGTTGAGCAATGGCTCGATGAAGTGCATTGGCGCCACCACCTTCACCGAATACCGCGGCATCTTCGAGAAGGACGCGGCCCTGTCACGCCGCTTCCAGAAGGTGGACGTGGTCGAGCCGTCCGTCGAGCAGACGGTCGAGATCCTGAAGGGGCTCAAGAGCCGCTTCGAGGACCACCACAACGTGAAGTACGCGCTGGGCGCGCTGCAGGCCGCAGCCGAACTGTCGGCCAAGTTCATCAACGACCGCCACCTGCCCGACAAGGCGATCGATGTGATCGACGAGGCCGGTGCCGCGCAGCGCATCCTGCCCAAGAGCAAGCAGAAGAAGACCATCACCCGCAATGAGGTGGAAGAGATCGTCGCCAAGATCGCGCGCATCCCGCCTGCCTCGGTCAGCAACGACGACCGCGGCAAGCTGAAGAGCCTGGACCGGGATCTGAAAAGCGTGGTGTTCGGCCAGGAGCCTGCCATCGACGCCCTGGCGGCCGCCATCAAGATGGCGCGCAGTGGCCTGGGCAAGCCCGACAAGCCGATCGGCAGCTTCCTGTTCAGTGGCCCCACCGGCGTCGGCAAGACCGAGGTGGCCAAGCAGCTGGCCTTCATCCTGGGCATCGAGCTGATCCGCTTCGACATGTCGGAGTACATGGAGCGCCACGCGGTCAGCCGGCTGATCGGCGCGCCCCCGGGCTATGTCGGGTTCGACCAGGGCGGTCTGCTGACCGAGGCTGTCACCAAGAAGCCCCACTGCGTGCTGCTGCTCGACGAGATCGAGAAGGCCCACCCCGACGTCTACAACGTGCTGCTGCAGGTGATGGACCATGGCAGCCTGACCGACAACAACGGGCGCAAGGCTGACTTCCGCAACGTCATCATCATCATGACGACCAATGCGGGCGCCGAGACGATGAACAAGTCGACGATCGGCTTCACCACGGCGCGCGAGCAGGGCGACGAGATGGCCGACATCAAGCGCATGTTCACGCCCGAGTTCCGCAACCGGCTCGATGCCACGGTCAGCTTCCGGGCGCTGGACGAGTCCATCATCCTGCGGGTGGTCGACAAGTTCCTGCTGCAGCTGGAAAGCCAGCTGGGCGAGAAGAAGGTGGACGTCACCTTCACCGACGCGCTGCGCCAGCACCTGGCCAAGAAGGGCTTCGACCCGCTGATGGGCGCACGTCCGATGCAGCGCCTGATCCAGGACACCATCCGCCGCGCCCTGGCCGACGAACTGCTGTTTGGCCGCCTGGTCGACGGTGGCCGCCTGACGGTGGACGTGGATGCCGAAGGCCAGGTCCAGCTCGACATCCAGCCGCCCAAGAAGAGCGACAAGGCCAAGGCCGAGCCAGCCCCCGCCTGAGACCCACCTGACCCCGTTCAGCCCCCGGTGAACGCTGCCGGGTCCTGCTGAAAATAGCGCGCCAGCAACCCGTACAGGTCGGGGTGCTCGGCGCGTAGCTGTTTGGGGCTGACGAAGAAGGTCTCGCTGGCCACGGCAAAGAACTCTTCGACGCCGCTGGCACCGTAGGGGTCGAGCAAGGTGTCTGTGCCCGCATCCACGGCTTGGCAGAACCGCTCGAAGGCAGGGTCGATCACGGCGATCCAGGCGTCGCGCTCAGCCGCGTTGGCCAGCGGCGGCACGCCGTCGGCAGCGCCGTCGCCCATGTCCAGCACATGGGCGAATTCATGGATGACCACGTTGTAGCCCCAGTCGGCCGACTCGCCAGCGTCCTCCACATCGCGCCAGCTCAGCATCACCGGCCCGCCTTCCATCGCCTCGCCTGCCAGCACCTCGTCGTAGGCATGCACCACGCCGTCGTCGTCCATCACCTCGCGCTGGGCCACCACCTCGTCGGGGTGCACCACGATGCCGACGAAGTTGCTGTAGGGCACCAGGCCGACCCTGAGCACCGGCAGCACCGCCTGGGCGGCGATGCACACCGCCATCGCGTCATCCACCGCCAGGCCGTTGGCGCCAGTGAATTCCTTCTGGTCGAGGAACAGGCTGGACAGGCGCCGCAGTTCGGCCAGGTCGGCACCGCTGCGCCAAGCCAGGAAGGGCAGGCGGGCCAGGGTCAACTGCCACAGCGCATCGGGAATGGCGCGGCGCGCCAGCACGCGGGCTTCTCGGCTGGCCTGCCAGCGCTGCAGCAGGGCCTTCACGTGGCCAGGTCCAGCACCTGCAGGCCACTGGCGGTGAGGCGCAATGCGCGGGCCCGTGGGGCGCCCTGGTCGAAGTCCCAGTCGCCCAGCACGTGGCGCGCGTGGCCGCCGGGCAGGGGATGGCTGCCAGGCCGGTGGGTGTGGCCGTGGACCATGGCGCGGCAGTCGGCGGCGGCCAGCCACTGGGTGGCCGCGGCATCGTCCACGTCGCTCCAGCGGTCGGCGCCCAGGTCGGCCTGGTGGGCGGCGCTGGCGTCGCGCATCGCCCTGGCTTGGTGCTCGCGCACGGCCAGCGGCTGTGCCAGAAACGCCTGCTGCCAAGCCGGGCCGCGCACCTGCAGGCGGAACTGCTGGTAGGCGGTGTCGGCCAGGCACAGCGCGTCGCCGTGGGTCAGCAGCCAGCGTTGGCCGAAGGCCTGCAGCACTGTGGGGTCGGCCAGCCGCTGCATGCCGGTGGCGGCCAGCAGGGCGTCACCGACCAGGAAGTCGCGGTTGCCCGGCAGGAAGTACAGCGCCCGGTGTGCGCTGGCGTCATGCAGCACGCCCACGCAGTCGGCGGCGAAACCGTTGCCGGCCGCGTCATCGCCCACCCACACCTCGAACAGGTCGCCGAGGATCAGCACCGCATCGGCCAGCGTGGTCAGCAGGTGCTGGCGCCAGGCGGCAAAGGTGCGGGGCATGTCGGCGTGCAGGTGCACGTCCGACAGCAGGTCGATGCAGCGCCAGGCCGGGTCGGCCTGCAGCACGCCCCAAGCCGGCAGGCCGGCGGTCACAGCGGGGTCAGGCGACTTCGACGGCCTTGAGGATCACCACGTCCTCGGTCGGCACGTCGTCGTGGCCGCCCTTGCGGCCGGTGGCCATGCGTTCGATCGCGTCCACCACCTCGGTGCCGCCCACCACCTTGCCGAACACCGCATAGCCCCAGCCCTGTGCGCTCTCGCTGCGGAAGTTGAGGAAGTCGTTGTCGGTGCCATTGATGAAGAACTGCGCCGTGGCCGAGTGGGGCGCGCTGGTGCGGGCCATGGCCAGGGTGTACTTGTTGTTCTTCAGGCCGTTGTTGGCCTCGTTCTGGATCTCGGCGCCAGTGGGCTTTTGCTTCATGCCGGGCTCGAAGCCGCCGCCTTGGACCATGAAGCCCTTGATCACGCGGTGGAAGATCGTGCCGTCGTAGTGGCCCTTGGCCACATAGGACAGGAAATTGGCGACGGTGGCCGGCGCCCTGGCGTCGTCCAGTTCGATGCGCAGGGTGCCCGCGCTGGTGGTCATCTCGACGAATTTGCTCATGTCATTTCTCCTGGAGGGTGGCTTGCTTGATCACGACTGGCGTGACCGGAACGTTCTGGTACGGGCCCTTGTTGCCCACGGGCACCATGCGGATCTTGTCGACGACATCCATGCCCTCGACCACCTTGCCGAAGACGGCATAGCCGCCGCCGGCGCTGTCGAGCCGCGGGTTGTCGACCACGTTGATGAAGAACTGCGCCGTGGCCGAATCTGGCACGCCGGTGCGGGCCATGGCCAGTGTGCCGCGCAGGTTCGACAGCCCGTTGCCGGCTTCCAGCGCGATGGGTGCGCGGGTGGGCTTCTCGGCCAGGTCGGCCGTCATGCCGCCACCCTGGACCATGAAGCTGTCGATCACCCGGTGGAACACGGTGTTGGTGTAGTGGCCAGCCTTCACGTACTGCACGAAGTTGGCCACGCTCTTGGGGGCCTTGGCGGCGTCCAGTTCAACGACGATGTCGCCAACCGAGGTGCTGAGCTTGACCTTCTGCGCGATGGCGGCCAGCGGGGTGGCCAGGCTGCCGGCCAGAACAACGGCCAGGGCAAGGTGTTTCATGCGGGGCTCCGGGAGGGGTGGGGTGGGGGCAATCGGGCGGGCCGCTGGGTCAGCGCAGGGTGACCAGCTCGCGCACCAGGCGCAGCTTGGTCTGCAGCGCCGGCTCGCTGCGCGGGCCGCTGGCCGACTCATAGGCGCGCTGCGCCAGACGCACCAGCACATCGCCCAGGTTCTCATGCGCCGTGCGGTAGCCCGGGTCGAGCCGCAGCGCGGACTCCAGCAGGCTGCGCGCTCGGTCCAGCTGGCCAGCTGCTGCCTGCAGCACCGCCAGGTTGTTGTAGGGTTCGGGCAGGTCGGGGAATTCTTCGGTCATGCGCTCCAGCAGCCGGTTGGCCTGGGCCGTCTGGCCGGTCTCGGACGCCAGCACGGCCTGCAGGAAGCGCATGGGCGCATCACCCGGGCGCTGGGCCAGGGCCTGATCCAGCCGCTGCATCGCCAGCCGGGTCTCGCCGCTGCGGTACTGACGCTCGATCTCTGCAGCCGTCACCTGCACGTCGGCCGCCGCCGGCCAGACGGCCAGAACCATGCTGAAGAACACAGCCAGGCAGCCCTGCAGCAGATGCTTGGCCGTGCCTGGATTGGCTGGATGGATGGGGTGTTGGCGGGGTGCCAAGGATGGACCGGTGCGGTGTGCTGGCAGGGGCTGCGGGTGGGGCGGCAGCCTCCTGCCCGCCGCTATACTGAACTGATTGTATCGACGACATGCTGGTACGTTGGACGGCCGGCCAGGCTGCCTCGACCGCCCCCTCGGGCCACCTGTCACCACCCTGCATCTCCCAGTTTTCCGGCCGCCGCGAGGCGGCCGTTTTCCGCCTCGGCCGATGACCCTGCGCCTGTTCAACACGCTGACCCGCCGCCTCGAGCCCTTCACGCCATTGGTGCCTGGCCAGGTGCGCATGTATGTGTGCGGCATGACGATCTACGACCTGTGCCACATGGGCCATGCGCGCATGATGATGGCCTTCGACGTGGTGGCGCGCTGGCTCGATGTCAGCGGGTATGCGGTGACCTATGTGCGCAACATCACCGACATCGAGGACAAGATCATCAGGCGCGCGCTCGAGCGCGGCATCACCATCCGCGCCCTCACCGACGAGATGATCGCCGCCATGCGCGAGGACCTGGCTGCCATCGGCACCCTGCCGCCCACCCACGAGCCGCGCGCCACCGACTACGTGCCGCAGATGCTGGCGATGATCCGCGTGCTGGAGGACAAGGGCCTGGCCTACCGGGCCGACGGTGGCGACGTCAACTTCGCGGTGCGCAGGTTCCCCGGCTACGGCAAGCTGTCAGGCAAGAGCATCGAAGACCTGCGCGCCGGTGAGCGCGTGGCCGTGGGCGATGACAAGCGCGATCCGCTGGACTTCGTGCTCTGGAAGGCTGCCAAGCCCGACGAGCCGGAGGACGCGAAGTATGGCGGTGACTACGGCCCCGGCCGCCCCGGCTGGCACATCGAATGCTCGGCCATGGGGTGCGCGCTGCTGGGCGAGCGCTTCGACATCCACGGCGGTGGGCAGGACCTGCAGTTCCCGCACCACGAGAACGAGATCGCCCAGAGCGAGGGCGCATTCGGTCACCAGCACGTCAACGTCTGGCTGCACAACGGGTTCCTGAACGTCGACAACGAGAAGATGTCCAAGAGCCTGGGCAACTTCTTCACCATCCGCGACGTGCTCAAGAGGTTCGACGGCGAGACGCTGCGGTTCTTCTTCCTGCGCACCCACTACCGCAGCCCGTTCAACTTCAGCGACCAGGGTCTGGACGACGCGCGCACCGCGCTGCGCCGGCTGTACACCGCCCTGGATGGCATCAGCCTGCCCACCGACAACGCCGCCATCGACTGGGCGCAGCCGCAGGCAGCGGCGTTCAGGGTGGCGATGGACGATGACTTCAACACGCCCGGTGCGCTGGCGGTGCTGTTCGAACTGGCCAACGATCTGAACCGCGGCCGCGCCGTGGCCACCGCTTCGCTGCTGCGCGCGCTGGCCGGCACGCTGGGCGTGCTGCAGCAGGCACCGCGCACGTTCTTGCAGGCTGCGCTGGGTGGCAGCGGGCTGGATGAAGGCACCATCGCGCAGCACATCGAAGCACGCGCTGCCGCCAAGGCCGCCAAGAACTTCGCCGAGGCCGACCGCATCCGCCAGCACCTGGCGGCCCAGGGCGTCGAGCTGAAGGATTCTGCAGTCGGCACCACCTGGGTGCGATCCTGACCATGCCCCAGCACTTGCCCCCTGTCGAGGCGCTCGTTGCATCGGGCGAACCCGCTGCACCGGTGCCGGAACCGGCGGTGCAAGCTGCCGAGCCTGCCGTGGTCACCATCACGCCCACCTACTGGGACGACGCCTGCCGCCACCTGTCCAAGCGCGACCGGGTGATGAAGAAGCTGATCCCGAAGTTCGGCGAGGCGCGGTTGCAAAGCCGGGGCGACGCCTTCACCACGCTGGCCCGGTCGATCGTCGGCCAGCAGATCAGTGTGAAGGCGGCGCAGTCGGTCTGGGACCGGTTTGCCAGCGCGGTCGGTGGGCCGTCCAGCCGGCTCATGCCCGCGGCGGTGCTGTCACTGGACACGCCCACGTTGCGTGGCGCCGGCCTGTCGACGCGCAAGGCTGAATACCTGGGCGACCTGGCCCGGCATTTTGAGTCGGGCGCGGTGCATGTGCCGCAATGGCAGCAGATGGACGACGAAGCCATCATCGACGAGTTGGTCGCCATCCGCGGCATCGGCCGCTGGACGGCCGAGATGTTCCTGATCTTCCACCTGATGCGCCCCAACGTGATGCCGCTGGACGACCTGGGCCTGATCAAGGGCATCAGCCAGGGCTACTTCAGTGGCGAGCCGGTCAGCCGGGCCGAGGCACGTGAGGTGGGCGAGGCCTGGGCGCCGTACCGGTCGGTGGCCACCTGGTACATCTGGCGGAGCCTGGATCCGCTGCCAGTAGACTATTGACCGTCCAGACAGCACACTGCGCGCATGAGCAAACGACACTTCCTCGATTTCGAGCAGCCGATCGCCGAACTCGAGACCAAGATCGAAGAGCTGCGCTTCGTGCAAAGCGAATCGGCCGTCGACATCTCCGAGGAGATCGGTCGGCTCGACAAGAAGAGCCAGCAGCTGGCCAAGGACATCTACAGCAACCTGTCGCCCTGGCAGGTGACGCAGATCGCCCGCCACCCACAGCGGCCGTACACGCTGGACTACGTCAACGAGATCTTCACCGACTGGCAAGAGCTGCACGGTGACCGCGCCTTTGCAGACGACAACTCCATCGTCGCAGGCCTGGCCCGGTTCAACGGCCAAGCCTGCATGGTGATCGGCCACCAGAAGGGGCGCGACACCAAGGAACGTGGCCTGCGCAACTTCGGCATGAGCCGACCCGAGGGCTACCGCAAGGCCCTGCGGCTGATGAAGCTGGCCGAGAAGTTCGGCTTGCCGGTGTTCACCTTCGTCGACACGCCCGGCGCCTATCCCGGCATCGGCGCCGAGGAGCGCGGCCAGTCCGAAGCCATCGGCCGCAACATCTTCGAGATGGCGCAGCTGGAAGTGCCGATCATCGTCACCATCATCGGTGAGGGCGGCTCGGGTGGCGCGCTGGCCATCAGCGTGGGCGACCAGGTGCTGATGCTGCAGTTCAGCGTCTATTCGGTCATCTCCCCCGAGGGCTGTGCGTCCATCCTGTGGAAGACCAGCGAGCGCGCCAGCGACGCCGCCGAGGCCCTGGGCATCACCGCCCACCGGCTGAAGGCCCTGGGCCTGATCGACAAAGTGGTGTCCGAGCCGGTGGGCGGCGCCCACCGTGACACGCGCCAGATGGCGTCGCAGCTCAAGCGCGCGCTGGTCGACGCGCTGCGCCAGGTCAGCGACCTGAAGCCCAAGGACCTGCTGAACCGCCGTTACGACCGGCTGCAGGCCTACGGCCGTTTTGCCGACACCAAGGACCGCTGACCCCCCACCAGCCGTTGGTGCCACCGTGGCGGTGGCCTTCAGCGGCGGGCGTGATTCGCTGGCCCTGCTGCATGCCACCTGCCGCGCGGCGCAACCGCTTGGGCTGCCAGTGGCCGCACTGCATGTCCACCACGGTCTGCTGCCTGAGGCGGATGCCTGGCTGCGGCGGGCGCAGCGCCTGTGTGCCCGCTGGCGGCGGCAGGGCTGGCCCGTCACGCTGCACTGGGCCCGCCTGAGCGGCCAGCCCGCACCCGGTGACAGCCTGGAGGCCTGGGCCCGCGCCGGCCGCCACGCCGCGCTGGCACAGATGGCGCAGCAGGCCGGCGCCGGCCTGCTGCTGTTGGCCCACCACCGGCGCGACCAGGCCGAGACCTTCATCCTGCAGGCCCTGCGCGGCGGCGCGCCGGCCGGGCTGTCGGCCATGCCACGCCAGATCACCCGCGCCGGATTGGTCTGGGCCCGGCCCTGGCTGGACCAGCCGCGCAGCGCCATCGACGCCTACGTGCGCCGCCACCGGTTGCAGCCGGTGGACGACCCTTCGAATGCTGACGCCCGGCTGGCCCGCAACCGCCTGCGGCTGCAGGTGTGGCCGGCGCTGGAGGCGGCCTTCGGCCATGCCGAGACCAGCCTGGCCGCCGCTGCCCAGCGCGCGCAGGAGGCCCGCGCCGCGCTGGACGAACTCGCGGCCTTGGACCTGGCGCCGTTGGTGGGTGTCGATGGCCGGCTGGCGGTGGCCGGGTGGCGCAGTTTGTCGCCCGCCCGCCAGGCCAATGCGGTGCGCGCGTGGTGGGCTGCGCAGTCCGGTCACAGCGCGCCGCAGGCGTTGGTGACGCGTTTGCTCAGCGAAGTGCGACCCAAGGGCGTGGCGCGGTGGCCGGCCGGCGGCGGTTGGCAGTGCGCCATGGCCGGCGGCTGGTTGCGCGTGGTGGGCCCCGCCGGGCCCGCGGGCTAAAATCATGGGCTGCGCACCAGGGCCGCGCCACGCCTGACGCTCCGCCGAGACAACCTTCGCGGCCAGCCAGGCACCGATGGAGCCCCGCCAAAAGTCCCGCAACCCCCCGATAACCATGGCATTGATCGTTCACAAGTACGGCGGCACGTCGATGGGCTCGCCCGAGCGCATCCGCAACGTTGCCAAGCGCGTGGCCAAATGGGCCCGTGCCGGCCACCAGATGGTGGTCGTTCCTTCCGCGATGAGCGGCGAGACCAACCGCCTGCTGGGCCTGGCCAAGGAACTGCAGCCCGCCCAGTTGGACGCCGCCGCCATGCGTGAGCTCGACGCGATCGCCGCCACGGGCGAGCAGGTCAGCGTGGGCCTGCTGGCCCTGGCGCTGCAGGCCGAAGGCCAGCCGGCGGTCAGCTACGGCGGCTGGCAGGTGCCGATCCAGACCGACAGCACCTACACCAAGGCCCGCATCGAGGCCATCGACGATGCCAAGGTGCGTGCCGATCTGGCCGCTGGCAAGGTGGTGATCATCACCGGCTTCCAGGGCGTGGACGCGGCTGGCAACGTCACCACGCTGGGCCGTGGCGGCAGCGACACCTCGGCGGTGGCCGTGGCCGCCGCCATGCAGGCCCACGAGTGCCTGATCTACACCGACGTCGACGGCGTCTACACCACCGACCCGCGCGTGGTGCCCGAGGCCCGGCGCATGAAGACCATCAGCTTCGAAGAGATGCTGGAGA